>NZ_JBITTM010000077.1:0-35387 GCF_044541955.1 Kitasatospora sp. NPDC085464 | reverse complement strand
CAGACGACAGCGAACAGATTTTGAAATCTGTTCGCCGTCGTGCCATAGTGGCAACCGGGCCACCCTGCCCCACCACCCCTCCGGGAGTACGCATGTCCTCCACCACCCGCCCCGCACAGCGCCGCCTCGGCACCACCGGGCCCGTCACCTCGACCCTCGGCCTCGGCTGCATGGGCATGTCCGACCTGTACGGCCCGGCCGACGAGGCCGAGAGCATCGCCACCATCCACGCCGCCCTCGACGCCGGGATCACCCTCCTCGACACCGGCGACTTCTACGGCATGGGCCACAACGAGCTGCTGATCCACGAGGCCCTGCGCGGCCGCGACCGCGAGAGCGTGCAGATCAGCGTGAAGTTCGGTGCCCAGCGCGGCCCCGACGGCCAGTGGCTCGGCTACGACGCCAGCCCCGCCGCCACCAAGACCGCGCTGACCTACACCCTGCGCCGCCTGCGCACCGACCACGTCGACGTCTACCGGCCGGCCCGCCTCGACCCGAAGGTCCCGATCGAGGAGACCGTCGGCGCCATCGCCGACCTGGTGAAGGGCGGCTACGTCCGGCACATCGGCCTCTCCGAGGTCGGCGCCGACACCCTGCGCCGCGCCGCCGCCGTCCACCCGATCAGCGACCTGCAGATCGAGTACTCCCTGCTCAGCCGCTCGATCGAGGCCGCCGTTCTCCCCGCCGCCCGCGAGCTGGGCATCGGCGTCACCGCGTACGGCGTGCTCTCCCGCGGTCTGCTCAGCGGCCACTGGAACCCGGACCGCGACCTCGCCGGCACCGACTTCCGCAGCCACAGCCCGCGCTTCCAGGGCGAGAACCTGGCCCACAACCTGGCGCTGGTCGAGGCGCTGCGCACGATCGCCGCCGCGAAGGACGCGAGCGTGGCCCAGGTCGCCATCGCCTGGGTGGCATCGCGCGGGCAGGACGTCGTCCCGTTGGTCGGCGCCCGCCGCCGGGAGCGCCTGACCGAGGCCCTCGGCTCCCTCGACCTCACCCTGACCGAGGCCGACCTCGCCGCCATCGAGGCGGCCGTCCCCGCCGGCTCCGCCGCAGGTGACCGGTACGCTGCCGCCCAGATGGCCCACCTGGACAGCGAGCGCTGACCGGCCCGGGCCGGAACAGCAACAGGCGCAGCCGCGAACAACCGCACCGCCGGACCACAGCACAACAGCATCACCGCACCGCCGCACCAACCGGACGACCCTAAGGACGGACCTCCCCCGTGACCACGGACACCACACTCACCGCCGAGCAGATCCTCATCGCGGCGGAGGACGTCCTCCGGCGGTTCGGCCCGGCCAAGGCCACCGTCGTGGACGTCGCCCGGATCCTCGGCGTCAGCCACAGCAGCGTCTACCGCCACTTCCCGAGCAAGGCCGCGCTGCGCGAGGCGGTCACCCAGCGCTGGCTCGACCAGGCGCACCACCGACTCGCGGCCATCTCCACCGAGGGCGGCTCCGCCGCAGAGCGCCTGCACCGCTGGCTGACGACGCTGTTCGCGGCCAAGCGGAAGAAGGCGCTCGACGACCCGGAGCTGTTCGCCACGTACATGGTGCTGGTCGAGGAGAACAGCGGCACCGTCGACGCGCACATCGACACCCTGGTCAAGCAGATCGCGCAGATCGTCCAGGACGGCATCGACGGCAAGGAGTTCAAGCTGGCCCACATCCTGAACACCGCCCGCGCCGTCTTCGACGCCACCGCCCCGTTCCACGACCCGGCCTACGCGGCCACCTGGTCGGCGCCGGAGGCCGACGACCGCTTCGAGGCCGTCTGGAAGCTCGTCCTCGGCGGCCTCAGGGCCAAGTGACGCACCACCCCGAACGATCGAGGCGCCGACGCCCGGAGGGATATCCGGTCGCCGGCGCCTCGGCCGTCCGGCAGACTGCCCGCACCATCGATCTCACTCGGAGGATGACATGCGTGCGGCCGGCCCGGTCCTGGACAGCCTGCAGGGGCTCGCCCTCGGCGATGCCTTCGGCGACCGCTGGTTCTCGGTCCCGGTGGACGAGGCGCCCGCCGCCCTCGCCGCGCGGCTGCCCCGCCCCGCCCCCTGGCACTGGACCGACGACACCGCGATGGCTCTCGTGCTGGTCCGCCACCTGGCCGCCCACGGCGAGGTCCGACAGAACGCGCTGGCCGGGGAGTTCGCCGCCGAGTACGCCCGCGAGTACGGCCGCAAGTACGGCCCGTCGATGCACCGGGTGCTGCGCGGGATCGGGGCGGGCGGGGACTGGCGCGCCATCACCGCGGGCCAGTTCGAGGGCCAGGGATCGTACGGGAACGGTGCCGCGATGCGGGTCGCCCCGCTGGGTGCCTGGTTCGCCGACGACCTGGACGCGGTGGCCCGGCAGGCCGAACTGCAGGCGCTCACCACGCACTTCCACCCGGAGGCGGTCGTCGGCTCGGTGGCGGTCGCCCTCGCGGCCGCGCTCGCCGTGCGGAGCCGGGGCGGGACCCCGCCCGGCCGGGCCGAGTTGCTGACCGAGGTCGCCGGACGGCTGCCGGACAGCGACGTCCGCTCCGGCCTGCGGATCGCCGCCCGGCTGCCCGAGCACACCAGCGTCCGGCACGCCGCCGGCGTGCTCGGATCCGGGGCCCTGATCTCCGCCCCGGACACCGTCCCGTTCGCCCTGTGGTCCGCCGCCGGGCACCCGGACTCGCTGCCCGAGGCCCTCTGGCACACCCTGGAGGGCTGGGGCGACCAGGACACCACCTGCGCGATCGCCGCCGGTGTGGTCGCCGCCCGTACCGGACTCGCCGACGTCCCGGCCGCCTGGCTGGACGCCCGCGAAGCGCTGCCGGCCTGGGTCACGGGCACCGCGGACGGGCCGGGCTCGCCAGACGGGCCGGGCTCGCCAGACGGGCCGGGCGCGTCAGGCGACCAGTAGGACCGGCCGAGCGGTCAGCGCCGCACGATGCGCAGCAGCACCCCGTAGAGGAACAGCAGCACCACCGCGCCGCCGATGGCCGACACCCAGGTCGTCAGGTCGAGGAAGCTCACCTTCACCGACCCGTGCATCCAGTGCAGAACGATCCAGGTGCCGACGTAGGAGCCGGCGATGCCGATCAGGGTGGTCCCGATCAGACCGCGCTCGCCCTTCCCCGGCATCGCCATCCTGGCCAAGGTCCCCGACACCAGGCCCAGCACGATCCACGCCATCCAGCTCATCAGTCGCCCCTCGCGTCATCGGCGTGACGGCCCCGTCGAGACACCGGGTCCGGTCCGAAGGACGCCGGAGGGGGCTGCTTGGTTTCCGGTACCCGCGACGACCGACCCGAACCGGCCACCGGACGACCCCGCGCCGGAACGCCTCCCCGCCCGCCCTTCGGGCGGACGACGGGGGCTTGAAGACGGGCCCTAGCGGCGCGAGTTGCCGAACAGCAGCCGGTAGCCGATCAGCAGCACCAGCGCTCCGCCGATCGCCGACGCCCAGGTCGCACCGTCGAAGAAGTGCGCATTGATCGACCGGTGCATGAAGTGCGAGGCGATCCAGCCGCCGACGAAGGATCCGGCGATGCCGATCAGGGTGGTCACGATCAGGCCGCCCGGGTCCTTCCCCGGCAGCAGCAGCTTGGCCAGCGCACCCGCCACCAGGCCCAGCACGATCCACGCGACGATGCTCATCAGTCTTCCTTCCCGTCCCGGCGCGACGGCCCCGTTCCGTCCGCTCTGCCCCGAAGGACGCCGCCTCCCGCCGCGCGGTTCCGACGGTGCGGGGCGCCGCACCCGGGACCGGCCACGGCCCTTCCCCGTCCCACCCTGCGTGGTGTCCTTCCTGAGGGCCGCCCGCGCCGGAATACTGCGGCCATGCGCATCCTGATCGCCACCGCCGGGTCCCGCGGCGACGTGGCCCCCTTCACCGGGCTCGGGGTCCGTCTGCGGGCGGCCGGCCACCAGGTGGCCGTCGCCACCCACACCGCCTTCGCCGATTCCGTGCGAGCGGCCGGGCTGGAGTTCCGGGCGTTGCCGGTCGACCCGCGCGCCGAACTCGCCTCCGAACAGGGGCGGCGGCTGCTGAAGGCCGGCAGCGGACCGGGGGCTGTCCTCCAACTCCTGCGACTTGGCCGGAAGTTCATGCCCGCACTCGGTGACGGCATCGCCGAGGCCGTCGCGCTCGGCACCGACCTCCTGCTGACCACCAGCACCACCAGCGCGCTCGGCCAGGTCGCCGCCGAGGCCGCCGACGTCCCCACCATCGGACTGTTCCTTCAACCCATCGCCCCCACCAGGGAGTTCGCGCCCGCCGTCACGGGCGCCCGGTCGCTCTCCCGACCCGGCAACCTGCTCGCCGGGCACGCCGTCCAGGCCGCCACCGACCAGCTGTTCGTCCCGGCCGTACGCGGGCTGCGCCGTCGGCTCGGCCTGCCGCCACTCGGCATCGCCCGGGCCCGACGCAACCACCCCGTCCTGCACGGCTTCTCGCCGACGGTCGTCCCCCGCCCGACCGACTGGCACCCCCGGCTGGACGTGGCGGGCTACTGGTGGCCGGCTGCACAGCCCGGCTGGCAACCCCCGGCCAGGCTCCTCGACTTCCTCGCCGCCGGTCCGCCACCGGTCTTCGTCGGCTTCGGCAGCCTGGTCGTCCCGGATCCCGAGCGACTCACCGCCACCGTCCTCGCGGCGGCTCGCAGCGCCCGGGTGCGACTCCTCCTGCAGACGGGCTGGAGCGGCCTGGCCGCCGAGGACTCGGACACCGTGCTGACCATCGGCGACACCCCGCACGACTGGCTGTTCCCCCGCACCGCCGCGGTGGTCCACCACGCCGGCGCCGGCACCACGGCCGCCGCCCTCCGTTCCGGGACGCCCACCGTGCCCGTCCCCGCCCAGCTGGACGCCCCCTTCTGGTCCGCCCGGCTCGCCGCCCTCGGGGTCTCCCCCGGCCCCGTACCGCTCCGGTCCCTCACCCCCGACCGGCTCGCCGCCGCCCTCCGCCGCACCCTGGACACCCCGCACCACCGCACCCGCGCCCGCGCCGTCGCCGCCACCCTCGCCGCCGAGGACGGCGCCGCAAAGGTCCTCGCCGCCGTCGAGCGGGCGGCAGCAGGATCGTGACGAGCGGCAGGCGGCGCGCGACAGATGACAACGAACAACGATCAGCAAACAGAGAACAGCTGACAGATTTCGAAATCTGTCAGCTGTTCGCCGCCACCCGTCCGCCCGCCGCCCTCAGGCCTCAGCCCCGGGCTCGGACCCGGCCCCGGCCCCGGCCTCAGCCCCGGCCCGCCGGCCGAGGTTGAGGAGCACATAGAGGCTCGCCGCAGCCGCGAGGCCCACGGCCCAGCCGTAGTCGGCGAGCGGCTTGAGGAGGGGGATGAGGCCGTTCGCCGGGAACGGGCCCTGCGCGACACCGTGGGCGTCCACCGTGGAGTAGGAGCCCCCGACGGCAAGCAGGCCGCCCACCAGCAGGGCCACCACGGCCCGCCAGTTCCACCCCGCCGCGTACCAGTACGCCCCGCCCGGCCGGTACAGCTCGGCGAGCCGGAGGCGGGTGCCGCGCAGCAGCCAGTAGTCCGCGATCAGGACGCCGGCGACGGTGCCCAGCAGCCCGCCGACCACGCCCAGCCAGGTGTAGATGTAGACGTGCGGGTCGGCGATCAGCCGCCACGGGAAGATCGCGATCCCGACCACGCCCGTGATCAGCGCCCCGGTGCGGAAGTTCACGAACCGCGGCAGCAGGTTGGTGAGGTCATAGGCCGGCGAGACGACGTTGGCGGCGATGTTCACCGACAGCGTCGCGACCAGGACGGTCAGCAGCGCGAACAGGATGCCCGCCGGGTTCTCCATCTTCGCGGCGAGCCGGATCGGGTCCCACACCGGTTCGCCGTACACGGCCTGGGAGCCCGAGGTGACCAGCACGGACAGGAGCGCGAAGAGCGTCATCGTGGTCGGCAGGCCGAGCGCCTGCCCGCGGATCTGCGCCCGCTGGCTGCCGCCGAAGCGGGTGAAGTCCGGGATGTTGAGCGCCAGGGTGGACCAGAACCCGATCATGCCCATCAGCGCCGGGAAGAAGACCCTCCAGAACTCGCGGCCCCACCCCAGCGCGGACGGCTGGTCGAGCAGCGGTCCGAACCCGCCCGCCTTGACGGTGATCCACCCGAGCAGCGCGAGCGCGCCGACGATGACGAACGGCGCCGCCCAGTTCTCGAAGCGCCGCAGTGCCTCCATCCCCCGGGCGATGATGAGCATCTCGATCACCCAGAACACCAGGAAGGACAGCCACTGCGTCCACGGGTACCCGCCCAACTCCCCTGCGGTCCGCCATGATTCACCGAACAGCTTGCCCGCGAGCAGGAAGATGCCCTCCCCGCCGATCCAGGTCTGGATGCCGAACCAGGCGCAGGCGACGGCCGCCCGGAGGAGCGCGGGCAGGTTGGCGCCGCGCAGCCCGAACGAGGCCCGGGCGAACACCGGGAACGGGATGCCGTACTTGGTGCCGGCGTGCCCGGTGAGCAGCATCGGCACCAGCACGATCAGGTTGGCGAGTGCGATGGTCAGCACCGCCTGCTTCCAGTCCATGCCGATCGCGACCAGGCCCGAGGCCAGGGTCCACGAAGGAATGTTGTGGGCCATGCCGACCCAGAGCGCGAGGAAGTTGTACGTGGACCAGGTGCGCCGCGCCACCGGGACCGGCCGCAGGTCGTCGCTGGTGAAGCCGTTGTCGGGCAACTCCCCTGCGGCCGGGTCGAGTTCGACCCGTCCGTCGGGGTGCTGCCACTGCCGTCCGTCGCCGGTCGCGGTGTGGGCCATGGGCAACTCCCGTCTGCCGCACCTGGATTCACAGGCAGGTCACAAGTGGGGGATGACGTCCGTCCCGTAGGCGTCGATGGTGCTCTCGATCGCGTCGTGCATGGCGTAGACGGCGAACTGGTCGACGCCGAGCGAGCGGAGTTCCGCCAGGCGCTCGCGCTGCACCTCGGCCGGGCCGATCAGGCAGAAGCGGTCCACGATCTCGTCCGGGACGAAGGCCGTGTCCGGGTTCCCGGCCCGGCCGTGGTGGCTGTAGTCGTAGCCCTGGCGGCCCTTGATGTAGTCGGTGAGCGCCTCCGGCACCAGATCGGAGTGCTCGCCGTAGTGGTTGACCAGGTCGGCGACGTGGTTGCCGACCATCCCGCCGAACCAGCGGCACTGCTCCCGCGCGTGGGCGAGGGCGGCGGGCGAGTCGTCGGCGGTGACGTAGGCGGGGGCGGCGACGCAGATGGTGACCGAATCCGGGTCCCGACCCGCCTCGACGGCGGACGCCCGCACCGCCTTGATCATGAACTCGGTGAGGTAGGGGTCGGCCAACTGCAGGATGAAACCGTCGGCCTGGCGGCCGGTCAGCGCCAGTGCCTTGGGCCCGTAGGCGCCCATCCAGATCGGCAGCGAGGCGCCCTCGCCGACCCACGGCAGGTGCATCTCGGTGCCGTCCACCTCGACGGTCCGCCCCTCCGCCAACTCCTTGATGGCGTGCATGGCTTCGGAGAGCCGGGCGAGCGTGGCCGGGTGGCGTCCGGCGACCCGCATGGCGGAGTCGCCCCGGCCGATCCCGCAGACCGTACGGTTGCCGAACATGTCGTTGAGCGTGCCGAACAGGGAGGCGGTGACCTCCCAGGTGCGGGTCGAGGGGTTGGTGACCATCGGGCCGACGGTCAGGCGTTCGGTCTCGGCGAGGATGCGGCTGTAGATGACGAACGGCTCCTGCCACAGCACGCAGGAGTCGAAGGTCCAGCCGTGGCTGAACCCGGCCCGTTCGGCACGGATCATCCGGTCGATGAGCAGGCGGGCGGGCGGGTCGGTCTGCAGGACGAGGCCGATGTCCATGACTGGCTCCCATGACAAGGGTGGGACCGCCGCCCGACCGCCGGTCGGGCCCGGGCGGCGGCTGGTCGACAAGAAGACGTGCGGATACGGAAGGGAGCGGACGTACGAAGGGAGCGGACGTCCGCACGGCGCGGGCCGCGGATCAGAGCAGGTACTGGCAGGTGTCGCGGCGCAGGAAGGTGCCGTGCCCGGCCCGGCCGAGCCAGGTGTCCCCGTCCAGCACGACGGTGCCCCGCGAGAGCACCGTCCGCGCCCGGCCGGTGAGTTGGCGGCCCTCGTACGCGGAGTAGTCCACGTTCATGTGGTGGGTCGCGGCGGAGACGGTCTGCACCGCCGTGGGGTCGTAGACGACGAGGTCGGCGTCGGCGCCCGGCGCGATGGTGCCCTTGCGCGGGTGCAACCCGAACATCCGGGCGGGCGTGGTGCAGGCGATCTCGACCCAGCGGCGCCGGCTGATGTGCCCGTCCACGACGGCCTGGTGGAGCAGGTCCATCCGGTTCTCCACGCCCGGAAGGCCGTTGGGGATCTTCGAGAAGTCGCCGCGCCCGAGCTCCTTCTGTCCGACGAAGCAGAACGGGCAGTGGTCGGTGGAGACCACCTGGAGGTCGTTGGTGCGCAGGCCGCGCCAGAGCGCTTCCTGGTGCTCGCGCGGTCGCAGCGGTGTGCTGCACACGTACTTGGCGCCCTCGAAGCCGTCCGCGCCCTCCTCGGCGAGGTTGTCGGTGGAGAGGAAGAGGTACTGCGGGCAGGTCTCGCCGAAGACGTTGAGCCCCTCGTCGCGGGCCCGGGCGAGCTCGGCGAGGGCGGCGGCCGCGGAGACGTGCACCACGTAGAGCGGACTGCCGGCGACCTGGGCGAGCTTGATCGCCCGGTGGGTGGCCTCGGCCTCCAGCAGTTCGCGGCGCACCTCGCCGTGGTAGCGCGGGGCGGTGTGTCCGGCGGCGAGCGCCTGTTCGACCAGGACGTCGATGGCGATGCCGTTCTCGGCGTGCATCATGATCAGCCCGCCGTTGGCGGCGCCGCGCTGCATGGCGCGCAGGATGCGGCCGTCGTCGCTGTAGAAGACGCCGGGGTAGGCCATGAAGAGCTTGAAGGAGGTGGACTCGCCGGAGTCGACGAGGGCGTCCATCTCCTTGAGCACGCCGTCGTTGACGTCGGAGACGATGGTGTGGAAGGCGTAGTCGACGGCGCAGTTGCCGTCGGCCTTGGCGTGCCAGCTGTCCAGGCCCTCGCGCAGCGAGCCGCCGACCGGTTGGACGGCGAAGTCGACGATGGTGGTGGTGCCGCCCCAGGCCGCGGCCCGGGTGCCGGTCTCGAAGGTGTCGGAGGCCGCGGTGCCGCCGAACGGCAGCTCCATGTGGGTGTGGGCGTCGACACCGCCCGGGATGACGTAGTGGCCGGCGGCGTCGATGACGGTGTCGGCGGTCCAGGCCTCCGCGGCGGAGCTGCCGGTGGCGGCGAGGGCGGCGACGCGCTCGCCCTCGATCAGGACGTCGGCGTGGAGTTCCTCGGTGGCCGTGATGACGAGGCCGCCGCGGACGACGGTGCGCTGCTGCGGGTCGCGGGTGGTCATCGCGCTGCTCCTCAGGCCTCGGCGAGCGGTCCGTAGGCGTCGGGGCGGCGGTCGCGGTAGAACGCCCACTGCTGTCGGACCTGTTCGATCAGGCCGAGGTCGAGGTCGCGCACGACGAGTTCCTCCTCCTTGTCGGAGGCGACGTCGCCGACGAACTGGCCGCGCGGGTCGACGAAGTAGGACGTGCCGTAGAAGTCGTTGTCGCCGTACTCCTCGGTGCCGACCCGGTTGATGGCGGCGACGAAGTACTCGTTGGCGACGGCGGCGGCGGGCTGTTCGAGCTGCCAGAGGTAGGCGGACAGCCCGCGGCTGGTGGCGGAGGGGTTGTAGACGATCTGCGCGCCGGCCAGGCCCAGCGCGCGCCAGCCCTCGGGGAAGTGGCGGTCGTAGCAGATGTAGACGCCGACCTTGCCGACGGCGGTGTCGAACACCGGCCAGCCGAGGTTGCCGGGCTTGAAGTAGTACTTCTCCCAGAAGCCCTTGACCTGCGGGATGTGGTGCTTGCGGTACTTGCCGAGGTAGCTGCCGTCGGCGTCGATCACGGCGGCGGTGTTGAAGTAGACGCCGGTCTGCTCCTCCTCGTAGACCGGGACGACGATCACCAGCCCGAGTTCGCGGGCGAGGTCCTGCATCCGGCGTACGGTCGGCCCGTCCGGGACGGCCTCGGCCCACCGGTAGTGCTCGGGTTCCTGGACCTGACAGAAGTACGGGGAGTTGAAGACCTCCTGGAAGCCGATGATCTGCGCTCCCTGGGCGGCGGCCTCGCGGGCGTACCGCTCGTGGAGGGCGATCATGCTCTCCTGGTCACCGGTCCAACGCGTCTGGACGAGGGCGGCACGGACGATCTGCGACATGGGGAACCTCCGCAACTCCGCGGCCCGGCCGTTACGGTCGGGCCCGCGGTGAGATGGTTGACGGGGCGGGTCTCACCTACGGGTCCGCTCGGGGATCCGCAGGGTCTACGTGCGTAGAAAGCGATCTGTTGACGGTAGGCCGGGCCTTGGTGGCCTGACAATACGTCGGCGGAAACGCGTCTGGGGCGATCTCGTTGTGCGGACACGCGGGCGGCCGTGGATGGGATGAAAAGCTCATCTACCCCGTCCGTAGCCTCCTTACTCATTCGAGCCACCGCGTTCCCGTTCGGCCGCCGCGGCGGCGGTCGGCGAGCGGGCGGCCGAAGACCGACGGACGGCGGCCGAGGACCGACGGACGGACGACGGAAGACCGACGGAGAGACCACGGAAGAGCGGCGGACAGCGCACGGCGGAAGATCGACGGACGGTCGGCGCGGCTTGACTTCGTCCGGTTCGCTCGGCAAGGATCCCGGACATGGACTCCGGCGCCACTCTGGTCTGCCGCCTGCACGTCGATCTGCGACGCCAGGCGAGTTCCATCTGTGCCTGTTGACCTCGCACTCCCCCGCCGGTCCCGCCCTGTGACGTCTGCCAGGGCCCACGCCGCGCACCCGCAGTCCTGACCTTCCTGCCCGCACCCCGGCGCACCCCGTGCGTACCGGGCCGCTCCGTCGGCCCGCGCCCGCCGCCCCGCGCCGCCCCCGGGCACACCCCGCCGACGTTCCCGCGCACCCGAGGACGCCTTGATGAGCCTGCACACCGGCCCGGCCCCCGTCTCCGAGCCCCCGACGACCACGCCCCCCGCGGTGGACGCCCGCGCCCCGCTCAGCCCCGGCACCCTGCGGACCATCGTCCGCGAGCTGGCCGAGCAGCCCGACCGGTGGATCCACCACGTCCGCCTCGCCACCGAGGAGCGCTGGTACCGGCGCCTGGTGGCCGAGGACGACCACGAGGTGTGGCTGATCAGCTGGCTCCCCGGCCAGTCCACCGGCTTCCACGACCACGGCGGCTCCCGCGGCGCGTTCACCGTCGCCCTCGGCGAGTTGGAAGAGCTGTCCCTCGGCGGTCCGGACCAGGGCCTGCTGATCCGCCGGGTGCCGGCAGGCACCGCCCGCGCCTTCGGCCCCGAGTACGTGCACGACGTGCGCAACACCGCGTCCGGCCCGGCCGTCACGCTGCACGCCTACTCGCCCCCGCTGGGCTCGATGGCGCACTACGACCTGCGGGCCGGAGGGCTCGTGCGCACCTCGGAGGAAGGACCGGAGCTATGGTGACCACGATCGACGACCTGGTGGAGCGGGCCCGCGAGGGCGTCCACCGTCCGCGCGCCCGGGAGGCGTACCAGGCGCAGCTGGACGGAGCGCTGCTGGTGGACATCCGCCCGGCGGCCCAGCGGGCGGCCGAGGGGGAGATCCCGGGCTCGCTGATCATCGAACGCAACGTGCTGGAGTGGCGGCTCGACCCGACGGGCAGTCACCGGATCCCCGAGGCCGCGGGCTACGACATCGAGGTGATCGTGGTCTGCTCGGAGGGCTACGCCTCCAGCCTGGCCGCCGCCTCGCTCCGTGAACTGGGCCTGCACCGGGCGACCGACCTGGACGGCGGGTTCGTCGGCTGGGCGGCGGCCGGTCTGCCGACCCGTCCGGGCGGCTGACCCGGGACCACCGCGGCTGCCGGGACTCGCCGGGCCCAGGCTCCCCGGACCCCGGACCCCGGGCTCCCGACTGCGGACGGGAGCCCGGGACACGGCCCGGGTGTCGGCCCTGGCCCAGGCTCCCGCCCCGGACTCGGCCTCAGGCTCGGCCGCACGGCACGCGCCCGACGGTAAATCAGAGACAGGAGATGATGCAGGTCATAGTCTGATCGGAGTTTCCGCCGGTCCGATCCTGGGCAGCCACGCGGGCGGAGGATTGCCCGGGGCGGTTGGTACGACAAGCGCCACCGGCACCGATCCGCACCGCTGTTTGTCGACAAACCGCCAACAACCGAAAGACCGACCGACACAGGCGCCGCCTCCTCCGGGCGCCCTGACGAGGAAACACCCCGTGATCAGATTCGAGGGCGCCGGAAAGCGCCACCCCGACGGCACAGTCGCCGTCGAGGGCCTGGACCTTGAGGTCCCGACCGGTCGGATAACCGTCCTGGTCGGACCGTCCGGCTGCGGCAAGACCACCCTGCTGCGCATGGTCAACCGGATGGTCGAGCCCACCTCGGGCCGCGTACTGCTGGACGGCACCGACGTCGCCGAGCTGGAGCCAGCCAAACTGCGGCGCGGCATCGGCTACGTGATCCAGCAGGCCGGGCTGTTCCCGCACCGCAAGGTGATCGACAACATCGCCACCGTCCCCTACCTGCTCGGCTGGGACCGCAAGAAGGCCCGCGCGCGGGCCGCCGAACTGCTCGAACTGGTCGGGCTCGCACCCGAGACCGCCAAGCGGTACCCGTTCCAGCTGTCCGGCGGGCAGCAGCAGCGGGTCGGCGTGGCGCGCGCCCTGGCCGCCGACCCGCCGGTGCTGCTGATGGACGAACCGTTCAGCGCCGTCGACCCGGTCGTGCGCGCCGGGCTCCAGGAGGAGCTGCTGCGGCTGCAGTCCGAGCTGCACAAGACGGTGCTGTTCGTCACCCATGACATCGAGGAGGCCGTCCGGCTCGGCGACCAGGTGGTGGTGCTGCGCGAGCGCGGCCGGATCGCCCAGCTGGCCGACCCGCACACCCTGCTCACCACCCCCGCCGACGACGGCGTGGCCGCCTTCCTCGGCCGTGACCGCGGTCTGCGCGGCCTCGGCCTGCGCCCCGCCCACACCGTCGTGCTGCGCCCCCTGGGCAACGGGCTCAAGGACGGCGCAGGGGTCGGCGTCACGAACGGCGCGGGAGGCGGCGTCACGAACGGCTCCGGTGGCGGAGTCAGGTACAGCTCCGGTGCCGGACTCAGGTACGGGGGCTGGGAGTTGGCGCTGGACGACGAGCGCCGCCCGATCGGCTGGATCGACCGCGACGCGGTCACCGTCGAGCTGCACCCGGCCGCCGGCTTCCGCCCGGACACCGACACCTTGCGCACCGCGCTGGACGCCGCCGTCCTCTCCCCCGCCGGGGTCGCGGTCGCGCTGGACGCCGAGGGCCGCGCCACCGGCACCGCGAGCCGCGAGGCCGTCCTCGCCGCGCTCCGGCCGGGCGCCGACGGCGCCGTCCGCACCGACGGGCCCTCCGCCGCACCGCCCTCGAACAGCAGCAACGGGGGCGGCGGCGGGCAGGACGGCACCACCGGGAACGGCGGCAACGAGCACGGCACCACCGAGAACGGCGGCCACGCGCACGGCGCCACCGGGAACGGCGACGGCCAGGACGGGGCCTCCGGTGGACGATGAACCGATCGTCCGCTGGTACTGGATCGGCGGCCACCTCGGCTACCTCGGCCACCTGCTCGCCGACCACGCCGTGATCGCCCTCGTCCCCGTGCTCATCGGCCTGCTGCTGGCCGTCCCGCTCGGCCTGGCCTGCACCCGCTTCCCCCGGCTCTACCAGCCGTTGTCCGCCGTGTTCAACATCGTCTACGCACTGCCCTCGCTGGCCGTGTTCGTGGTGCTGATCCCGTACACCGGGCTCGCCACCCAGGCGACGGTGATGATCCCGCTCACCTTCTACGCCCTCGCCGTCCTGCTGCCGACCACCGTGGACGGGCTGCGCGCCGTCCCGGACGCCGTCCGGCAGGCCGCCACCGCGATGGGGTACGGGCCGTGGCACCGGCTGACCTCGGTCGAACTGCCCGCCGCCGTCCCGTACCTGATCGCCGGACTGCGGGTCGCGGCGGTGTCCAGCATCTCGCTGGCGAGCGTCGGGGCGCTGGTCGGGCGCGGCGGGCTCGGTTACCTGTTCATCGACGGCTTCCAGCGCACCTTCCCGACCCCGATCGTGGCCGGTATCGCGCTGATCGCCGTCCTCGCGCTGGCCGTCGACCTGGTGCTGGTGGGGGCCCGGCGGGTGCTCGCACCCTGGGCCGTCCGGGAGAAGGGGGCTGGCTCGTGAACTGGCTCGACTGGCTGGGCGACTTCTTCACCTCCCCGGACCACCGCAGCGGCCCGGACGCGATCGTGCACCGGGTCTACGAACACCTGCTGCTCTCCGGCGAGGCCGTGCTGTTCGCGGCGCTGCTCGCCGTCCCGCTCGGGCTGCTGATCGGTTACACCGGGCGCGGTGTCACCGTGGTGACCGCGCTGGCCGGGGCCGCCCGCGCCCTGCCCACCCTCGGGCTGGTGACGCTGGCGGTGCTGCTCGCCGGGGTCGGCGACACCGCGGTCCTGATCCCGCTGGTCGCGCTCGCCGCGCCGCCGCTGCTGGTGGCCGCCGTCGAGGGGGTGCGCGGCACCGACCCGGACGTCCGGGACGCCGCGCGCGGCATCGGCCTGACCCACCCCCAGGTGCTGACGCAGGTCTGCCTGCCCTCGGCCGCGCCGACCCTGCTGGCGGGCTTCCGCACCGCGACCGTCCAGGTGATCGCGACCGCCACGGTCGCCGCCTACGTCGGGCTGGGCGGGCTCGGCCGCTACGTCATCGACGGGTTGGCGACCCGCAGGTACGCCGTGACCGTGGGCGGGGCGCTGCTGGTGGTGCTGCTCGCGGTCGGCGCCCAGTTGTTCTTCGCCCTGCTCGCCCGGTTCGCGCTCCCGCCCGGGGTGCGCGCCCAGCAGCGGGCCAGCTGAACCACCTCTCCCATCCTCCCGGAAGGACATCTGTCACCATGTCGACAATGAAGCGAAGCCGACGCGCGGTCGTGATCGGCACGCTCGCCGCGCTCGCGCTCGGCGCCACCGCCTGCGGTTCCTCCGGCGGCGACCCGCTCGGCGGGGGTTCCAGCGCCTCGGCGGCATCAGGCGCCCCGGCGGCGGGCGGTTCGGGCGGCTCCGGTTCGACGGTGGTCGTCGGCTCCGCGAACTTCCCCGAGAACGTGCTGCTCGGCTCGATCTACTCGCAGGCCCTCAAGGCCAAGGGCGTCAAGGTCGAGGAGAAGTTCAACATCGGCAGCCGCGAGGTGCTCTACGGCCAGCTGCAGAGCGGCAACCTCACCGTCCTGCCCGAGTACAACGGTGCGCTGCTCGCCTACCTGGACGCCAAGGCCACCGCCGTCACCACCCAGGACGTGAACGCGGCGCTCGCCAAGACGCTGCCCGCCTCGCTGGGGATCCTCGCCTCCTCCCCCGCCGAGGACAAGGACTCGCTCAGCGTCTCCCAGGAGACCGCCACCAAGTACAACCTCAAGAGCATCGACGACCTGGCCGCCAAGGCCGGCGAGTTCACCATCGGCGGCCCGCCGGAGTTCAAGTCCCGCCGCGAGCAGCAGTTCAAGGACGTCTACGCGCTGACGTTCAAGGAGTGGAAGCCCACCGCCGACACCACCGCGAACGCGCTCAAGGACGGCGGCATCCAGGTCGGCAACGTGTTCACCACCGACCCGAAGATCGTCCAGTACAAGCTCGTCCCGCTGGCCGACCCGAAGAACGTCTTCGGCGCGCAGAACATCACCCCGCTGGTCAACAAGGCCGGCGTGGACGCCACCGCGACGGCGGCGCTCGACGCGGTGTCGGCCAAGCTCGACACCGCGGGGCTGACGGCGCTGATGAAGCGGGTCGCGGTGGACAAGGAGGACCCGTCGGCGGTGGCCAAGGACTGGCTGAAGTCCAACGGCCTGGGCTGACGACCGGTCCGACCCGCACGACGGACGGCGGCCCGGGGACTCGCTCCCCGGGCCGCCGTCCGCCGTTCCCGGCGCCCCCGCCCGCACTCCCCGGGGACCTTCCCTTCCGCGCCGCGAACATGACAGTCTGGGCGCCATGCGCACTCGACTCCTCGCCGCCACCCTCACGGCACTCGCCGCGGTGAGCCTCGCTGCCTGCTCCAGCTCCGGATCGAGCTCGGGCAAGGCCACCTCCGCGGCCGGCTCCCCCACCGCCACCGCCGCCTCCACCACTCCGGCCGCCGCACCCTCGGACGCCGCCCCGACGCCGGCGGCCCCCGCGCCCGGCACGGCCGCCCCCACGGCCGACGGCTCTGCGGGCACGCCCGCCGCGCCCGCCGACGCCGGCGCCTCCGGAGCCCCCGCACCGGCCAAGCCCGCCCCGCCCGCCGACGCCGGGCTGCCCACCAAGCCGGGCGCCGACCTGACCGGCAAGCTGGTCGCCGCACTGGACGCGATCGACCCGGCGATCGTCGGTGGCAAGCCGGACCAGGCCGTGGACCGGGCGCGCAACCAGTGCCAGTCGATGTACCAGTTCCCCAAGGACAAGGGGAAGCTGGTCGAGCTGGCCAACCAGCGCTTCACCTCGCCCGACCACCCGCAGGGCTTCGGGCCGGACACCGCCGCCAAGATCAACGACGCACTGCGCGCCACGCTCTGCCCCGCCTCCCGCTGACCCACGCGTCACGCCACCGCTGACCCACGCGTCACGCCACCCCCGCTCGCGGCGCCCGCGCCGCGACGCCCCGAACCGCCCGGCGTCCTGAGCGCCGGGCCGCCGTGGCCGCGCCCCACCCACCGGGTGCGCGGCCACGGTCTCCTTCCGCCCGGTGACGCTCCCCCGGGCGGCCCCTCCACCCCGGCCGCCAATCCGCGCCCTACGGCCGCCCGGGCCGTATGCTGACGAACTGTCAGGTCTCTTGACAGACCAGTGGTCTAGTCCAAACATAAGCATGTCGATCCGACCGGGATGCACTGTGGGGGTGTGACCACCGGCGGCTGAGGCACTGCCCTGCCCTGTTCCGCTCCACCCCCGCTCCGTACAGCCGCGTGCACACGCGCCGCCGCCCGCCTCCACGCGAGTCGGTGGACCGCCGCACGCCCGCACACCGCACGCTCCCGATCCGATCCCCGGGCCAGGGCTCACCCGGCCGCTCCCCACACGGTCGCCCGCCCGGGATCGATCGCACCTCCCCAACGTCCTGCCCCACCAAGTCTGTTGGAGAATCCATGCGTCTTCGCAGAACGATCCAGGCCGCCCTGACGGCCTGCGCCACGCTGGCCGCCTCGGCCGGCCTGGTCGCCGTCGGAACGGCCCCCGCCCAGGCCGCCACCCCGCTCCCCAGCCGGGTCTTCGCCCCCTACTTCGAAGCCTGGACCGGCCAGAGCCCGGCCCAGCTGGCCGCGCAGTCCGGCGCCAAGCACCTGACCATGGCGTTCCTGCAGGCCGCCACCAAGGGCTCGTGCACGCCGTACTGGAACGGCGACTCCTCCATGCCGGTCTCCTCCTCGACCTTCGGCGCCGACATCGCCACCATCCGCGCCAACGGCGGAGACGTGATCCCGTCCTTCGGCGGCTACACCGCCGACAACACCGGCACCGAACTGGCCGACAGCTGCACCGACGTCAACCAGATCGCGGCCGCTTTCGAGAACGTCATCACGACTTACGACATCAGCCGGATCGACCTCGACATCGAGGACAACTCACTGACCAACACCGCCGGGATCGACCGCCGCAACAAGGCGATCAAGCTGGTGCAGGACTGGGCCGCCACCAAGGGGCGGAGCATCCAGTTCTCCTACACCCTTCCGACCACCACCGGCGGGCTCGCCGACAGCGGCCTCGCGGTGCTGCGCAACGCGGTCAGCAACAACGCGCGGATCGACGTCGTCAACATGATGACCTTCGACTACTACGACGGCGCCACCCACGACATGGCGGCCGACACCCAGACCTCCGCGCAGGGCCTCTACAACCAGCTGGCCAGGCTCTATCCGTCCAAGACCCCCGCCCAGCTGTGGGGTTCGATCGGGATCACCGAGATGCTCGGCATCGACGACTACGGGGCGGCCGAGACCTTCACCGTGGCCAACGCCACCACCGTGTACAACTGGGCGGTCTCCAAGGGCATCAACACCCTGTCCTTCTGGGCGCTGCAGCGCGACAACGGCGGCTGCCCCGGGACGGCCGGGAGCGACTCCTGCTCCGGCATCAACCAGAACACCTGGGACTTCACCCACATCTTCGCGCCGTTCACCAGCGGCTCGACGGTGAGCAACGACTTCTCGGTCTCCGTCAGCCCGAACTCCGGTACGGTCAGCGCCGGTTCGTCCACCTCCGCGACCATCGCGACGGCCGTGACGGCAGGCTCGGCGCAGAACGTCAACCTCTCGGTCAGCGGGGCACCGGCCGGCGTCACCGCCACCGTCACCCCCGGCAGCGTCACCGCCGGGAACAACGCCACACTCAACATCTCCACCACCTCGGCCGCGGCGGCGGGCACCTACCCGCTGACCGTGACCGCCACCGCGCCGTCCGGCACCCACACCACGACCTACTCGCTGACGGTCACCGGGACCACCCCGACGACCGGCGTGGTCAACGGTGACCTGGAGAGCGGTGCGCTCGCTCCGTGGACCTGCCAGAGCGGCGGCGCCGTGGTCTCCACCCCGGCCCACTCCGGCACCCACGCGCTGCAGGCCGCGGCCACCGCGAGCCAGACCGGCCAGTGCTCCCAGACCGTCACACTGAAGCCCAACACGAGCTACACGCTGTCCGGTTGGGTGCAGGGCAACTACGCCTACGTCGGGGTCAGCGGCGGTGCCAGCGCCGCCACCTGGGCCAACTCCGCCGGTTGGACCAAGCTGTCCGTCCCCTTCACCACCGGCGCCTCCGGCACCGTCACCGTGTACCTGCACGGCTGGTACGGCCAGGGCAACGTGTTCGGGGACGACTTCTCGATCGCGTAGCGGCTGGCACCGGACGGATGACGGCCGGCGGCCGGTGAAGAACGGCCCACGAATGACGGCCCACGAATGACGGCCAACAAGTAACAGATGACGGATGACAGCTGACAGATGTTGAAATCTGTCAGCTGTCATCCGTTCGTCCGTCCGACTTCGCCTCAGGCCCCCGCCGCCCGCATCCGCGCCGGCCGGCACAGCGCCAGGTACGCCGTGCTCGCCAGCAGCCCGCAGACCAGGACCACCACGGCCAGCAGCACCGCGGACGGCCGCCCGCCGAGGCTGCTCAACGGGGCGACCACCGCGCCGACCAGGAAGTTGCCCGTCCCGAGCAGCGCCGACGCGGTGCCGGCGACCTGCGGCTCGACCAGGCCGAGCGCCTGCGCGGCGGTGTTCGGCAGGAGCACCCCCAGGCTGCCCATCATCACGAACAGGGGCGCACAGAACCCGACCAGCCCGAAGTCCCACACCGTCGTCAGCAGCACCAGCGCCGCCCCGGCGGCGACCGCCACCGCGAGGCTGCCCAGCATCAGCGCCCGCGCCGTGCAACGCGGCGCCAGCACCCGCCCGTTCACCTGCGTCATCACCACGATCGCCACCGAGTTCAGCCCGAACAGCAGGCTGTAGGTCTGCGGCGAGACCTGGTAGACGTGCTGGAGCACCGTCGAGGACCCGCTGATGTAACCGAACAGCGCACCGAAGGCGAGGGAGCTGGTCAGCGCCAGCCCGAGGAACGGCAGGTTGCGCAGCAACCGCCCCATCGCCCGCAGGGTCGCGCCCACCCCGCCGGCTTCCCTGGTCTCCGGCGGCAGCGTCTCGCGCAGCGCGCCGAACGCGGCCAGGGTGAGCAGCAGGCCGAGCGCGGTGAGCGTGCCGAAGGTGCCGCGCCACGAGGTGAACCGCAGCAGCTGTGCGCCGATGATCGGGGCGAGGATCGGCGCCAGCCCCGATATCAGCGCGATCGAGGCGAGGAAGCGCAGCAGCGCGACGCCCTGGAAGCGGTCCCGGGAGACGGCGCGCCCGATGACCAGCCCGGCCGATCCCGCCGCGCCCTGGACGAAACGGGCGGCGATCAGGACCGACAGGTTCGGCGCGAGCGCGCACACCACGCTGGACAGGGTGTAGACGACGAGTCCGACGAGCAGCGGCGGGCGGCGCCCGAAGCGGTCGCTGAGCGGTCCGAAGAGCATCTGCCCGGCCGCGACCCCGAACATCGAGAAGGTGAGGGTGAGCTGGACGGCGGCCGGTTCGGCCACCAGGTCGTCGGCGATCGCGGGCAGGCCGGGGAGGTAGAGGTCGGTGGTGAGCGGTCCGAGTGCGGTGAGGCCGCCCAGGACGGCGATCGTGGCCCACCCGGTGCCGGCCTGGCCGGCGGCGGGTGTGGTGACGGCTGCGGTCGACGTGTCATCGGTGGGGCCGACGGTCGGGCCGGGCATGGCTCTCCTCACGGACGGGGCGACGGGGGTCGTTCGCGCTCCGTCCTACCGCAGCCCGGTCCGGTTCCGACAGCAGGGGGCGCACCCGAGTGCGGTCGCCGCTCCCGCACACCGACGTACCGTACACGCACGGGGGCGGCCCGCCCGCACCTCTCGGTGACCGGCGGGCCGCTTGGTGGTCCGTCTGTTTCCCCGGCCCGATCGGTCGTTCCGCCGCCTCCGGGCCGGCCGGCGCTCCGTACCCTGCCGGCGCTCAGGCCCGGTGGCTGCTCAGGCCCGGCGGCTGCTCAGTACCCGGTCGGCGCACGGCGCCCGGTGGGTGCTCAGTGCTTGGCGGCGTGCTCGGCGCGGAGGGCTGCCTGCACCGCCGCGCCGTCCTGCCAGGCGTAGAGCTGGTTGCCGGTCAGCGTCACGTTGTAGTGCCCGCAGGTGCCGCTGGCCTTGGCCGCGACGCCCTCCGGGAACCAGCCGGCCTTGAGCGTCATCGGCACCGGGTGCGCGGACTTGCCCGGCAGCCCGGTGGTGCAGCCGACGGGCAGCCGCCCCTCCGGGAGGGTGGCGCGCAGCAGGCGGTCGTCGCCCGTGGTGGACATCAGGTACTTCACGCCGGAGGCGTTGTCGGGCAGCCAGGCCGGCATCGAGCGGCCGTCGGCCTTGGCCTGGGTGCCGGTCTCGTACGAGGCCTGCTCCTGGTGGCGGCCGTCGTACCAGTCGGACACCCTCGGACCCACTGCCACGGCCGCCACGGCCACGGCCATGCCGGTGCCCGCGACTCCCAGCGCGACCTTGCTCACGATGCCCTTCATGCCCGACTGTCCTCTCCGTGTCCGTGTCCGTGGCCGGTGCTCTCGGCCGGTGTCCGTGCCCGGTTCCGTCGCCCCGCGTCCGCCGCCGGCAGCCATCTGGATCCGCTCGGATCCGCTTGGGTCTGCTCTGTCGGCCCGGCCGACGCACTGCGCCATCCGGTGCAACCATCGTGGCCCGTGCCGCTCCGGCGGAGCGTCACCACCAAGTCGCGATCTTGTCTCCAACCCACGGGGTACCGTCTCCACCTTCAGGCGTATGCCGTCCGGCAGAGGCGCTGAGCTCCGGAGGACCGGCACGTGCCGGTCCGGCGCTCAGGTTGGCACACCCGGGTCGAGTGCCGCCCGAGCCCCGATCGAGCCTCGCTCAAGCCCGGCACCGCCGCAGCCGGGCCTGCTGCACCCGGGGCATCGGGACCCCGGGGCGTCAGGTCGCCGTCGGGTCCGGCCGCGTTCGGCCCGGTCCCGCGGATCGCCGCGAACCTGCAGATCGGCGCGGATCAGCGCGGACCCACCGGTCCGCGCCACGGGGTCGGACGACCACGAGTCGGACGACCACGAGTCGGACCGCCACGGATCGGACCGCCACGGATCGGACCGCCACGGGTCAGACCGTCACGGGCACCGGGCGGGCGACCGGGAAGGGGCGTCCGTCGAGGGTCCAGTGCGGGTCGATCGGGCGCAGCAGGGAGGCGTACACCTGGGCGGCGACGTCCGGGTGGCGGATCTCCCCGGCGGGCGGTCCGGCCGGAATGCCGTGCCCGGCGCAGGCGACCCAGGCCGTCCGCTCCTCGACCGTGCGGCCGCCGTGGCCGCCGGCGTCGACGTGGCCGTGGTCGGTGACGACGATGACGGTCCACTGCTCCTCGGCGTACGTGGCGCGGCCGCGGACGGCGTCCAGGAGGCGGCCGAGGCGCTCGTCGGCGGCGCGCATGGCGGCGCAGTACTCGTCGCCGCAGCCGAGGAAGTGGGCGGTCTCGTCGACGGCGCCGAGGTAGACGAAGGAGGCCTCGGGGTCGGCGGTGCCGAGGACGTGGACGGCCTCCCGGGTGACCTCCTCGTCCACGACCTCCCAGGCCTCGGGGGTGTCCTCGGCCGGGGCGATGTAGGAGAGCCGGCCGGGGGCGCGGAAGAGCGGGCCGCCGGACTCGTTGATCATCAGCGGGTCCCAGCCGGCCGCGACGAAGGTGCGGCGCCGGTCGCCGCGATTGAGGCGGGTGGCGAAGTCGGGGAACACGTCCAGCCGGTTGCCGGCCAGGTGGTTGCCCCACACGCCGTGCTTGGCGGGCTCGACGCCGGTGACGATGGTGGCCCAGCACGGGCCGGACATGGTCGGCGTGGTGTCCGCCACGGTGACCGGCACCAGGAACCCGGCCTCGGCGACCTCCTGGAGGCGCGGCATCGGCACCTGCGCGAGGTAGTCGTGGCGGACGCCGTCGATCCCGACGACGAGCACCCGGGGGCGGGGCCACTGGACAGCGGACATGGCGGGGGTTCCTTTCGGTCGTGCACGCGCTCGGCCGCGCCCGTCAGGGGCCGCCGCCGACCGCGCCATGCTTCACCGGTCGCCGTACCGTCCGGCGTCGCACGGTCGAACGGCAGGTGTCCGCCGGGTGTCGGGAGATCGCCGATCGGCCGTCCAACGGCCGGCCCGACCGTCCCGGGGCCGGAGGACCGTCCGGATCGCCCCGGGGCCGGAAGGCCGTCCGGACCGCCCCGGGACCGGAGGACCAGCCGGACCGCCCCGCGGTCAGACGACCGCGCGGACGAAACGGCGGTCGGTCTCCGCGAGTTCGGCGGCCGGGCCGGCGGCGCGCAGCACGACGTCCAGGACGCGCTCCGGGTCTGCGGCGTAGCAGTGCGCGAACCACGGCAGGTTGGCCTCGACCACGGCCCACCGCTCGGCCGGGTCGTACGGGTCGGCGATCGGGCCGACGTCCAGGGCGACCGCCCCGGGCAGGGTGTCGCCGACGGCCGCGAGCAGCCGGCGGGCGAAGGCGACGGCCTCGGGGGTGGTCGGCGCCGGGTCGAGCCGGCCGAAGCGGGCGTAGCGGCTGCCGGTGAGCACCTCGCCGTCGCGGACGAACAGCCGGTACTCGGCGGCGAACGTCACCGGCTCGCTGACCAGCACGGGCGTGTCCGGACCGATCCGCTCCCCGGTGCGCGGCAGCCGGGAGCCGTCCGGGTAGACGGCGGGCGGCAGCGACTTGTCGGCCGGCGGCTTGACGAACGCCGGGTGGCGCAGCGTCCAGGCCTCGGCGAGCGTGGTCAGCTCGATCCGGCGGCGGGTGAACTCCTCGGGGAGACGGGCGAGCCAGTCGTCCTCGGGTTCGAGCAGGGCCAGGCCCAGCGGCGCGGCGATCCGGGCGGCGGCGAGCGGCCCGCCGTACCAGTGCACGGGCCGCCCGGCGAGCTGCCGGACCGTCTCCGGGCCGTGCAGGACGGCGGTGGTGAGGCCGCGTCGGGCGGCCGCCTCGACGAGCAGGGCGGTGGTGCTGGTCGGCTGGGCCGAGGTGAGCAGGACGCGGTCGGCCGCCGCCGGCCCACCCGCCCACGCGGCCGCCACCTGCCCACCCGGCCCCGCGGCGGTCGGCCCCGTCACGGCGCGGGCCGGAACTCGTGGACCACCTCGATGCGGCCGACGATGTGCCGGTTGAACTCGTCCAGCTCCTCGGCGGGCACCCAGAGTTCGAGGATCGTCCGGCCGCCGGCCTGCTGCACGGGGTAGCGGGCCAGGAACCCGGTCTCGACCTCGAAGCGGGTGACGTAGCCGACGCCCGAGGCGGGGACGTTCCAGTCCCGGGCGATCCGGATCGCGTAGTCCTCGTCGAGGACGGGGTAGAAGATCGGCTGGTCGGGCAGGCGGGCCGGCCAGGCACGCCAGTCGGCGGCCTCGACCAGCGCCAGCTCCTGGGGCCCGGTGGGGCGCCAGAGGGTGGTGGTCCGGGGTGTCCGGGCGTGCTGACTGGTCATGGCAGGGAACGGTAGCCGGGTCGCCGCGGGCCCGGCCACCGGATTTCTCCTGCTCAGGCGGGGTGGACGGCCGATCAGCGGTACGCGGGCTCGCCGGTGATGGCCTCGCCGAGGACGAGGGTGTGGATCTCGCTGGTCCCCTCGTAGGTGAGCACCGACTCCAGGTTGTTGGCGTGCCGTAGCACCGGGTACTCCGTGGTGATGCCGTTCGCCCCTAGGACGGTCCGGGCGCTGCGGGCGATCTCCAGTGCGGCGCGGACGTTGTTGAGCTTGCCGAAGCTGACGTGCGGCGCGCGGGCCGCGCCGTCCTCCTTGAGCCGGCCGATCCGCAGCGCCACCAGGTAGGCCTTCTCGACCTCCAGCATCATCTCGACCAGCTTCTGCTGGGTCAGCTGGAAGCCGGCGATCGGACGGTCGAACTGGATCCGGCTCTTGGCGTAGTCCAGCGCGGCGGTGTAGCAGTCGCGGGCGGCGCCGACGGTGCCCCAGAGGATGCCGTAGCGGGCCTCGTTGAGGGAGGAGAGCGGCCCGCGCAGGCCGACCACCCCGGGGAGCACGGCGTCGGCGGGCAGGACCACCTCGTCGAAGGCGAGCTCGCTGGTCACGGAGGCGCGCAGGGAGAGCTTGCCGTGCACGTCGGTGGTGGTCAGGCCGCGGGTGCCGCGCTCGACCAGGAAGCCGCGCACGCCCTCCTCGGTCTGCGCCCAGACCACGGCGACGTCGGCGATGCTGCCGTTGGTGATCCACATCTTGCTGCCGGACAGCACCCAGTCGCCGCCCTCGCCGCCCTTGCGGACCGCCCGGGTGCGCATGTTCGCCGGGTCGGATCCGAAGTCCGGCTCGGTGAGCCCGAAGCAGCCGATCAGCTCGCCGGCGGCCATGCCGGGCAGCCAGCGCTGCTTCTGCTCCTCGGAGCCGAAGGCGTGGATCGAGCGCATGGCGAGCGAGCCCTGGACGGAGACGAAGCTGCGCAGCCCCGAGTCCGCCGCCTCCAGCTCCATGCAGGCCACGCCGTAGGCCACCGCGCCGGCGCCCGCGCAGCCGTAACCGTCGAGGTGCATGCCGAGCACGCCGAGGGCGCCGAGTTCGGGGGCGAGTTCACGGGCCGGGAAGACGCCGCGCTCGAACCAGTCGCCGATGTGGGGGCGGATCCGCTCCTCGGTGAACCGGCGGACGGTGTCGCGGATCAGCCGCTCCTCGTCGGTGAGGAGGTCGCCGACGGCGAGCAGGTCGGACGGGTCGATCCGGGTCGGCTTCGTCATCGAAGCTCCTTGTAGTCTCGGCGGAGTACCGGTCTCGGCGCCCGGTCCCGGCGTGGGTCTGCGGAGTACCGGCGAGTATTCCGCACGTGGCCGGGCCGTGGTGGGTGCGAGCGAGTGAGGAAAGCGACATGGACGGCTTCGTGGCCGACGACGCGTACGCGATCGGCCTGGTGACGGCGGAGGAGCTGCCCGGCGTGGCGGAGGAGCTGGCCGCGCTGCTGGTGGACACCGTGCACGCCGGCGCCTCGCTGGGCTTCCTCGCACCGCTGGACCACGGCGAGGCCCTCGCGTGGTGGCGGGCCCTGGGCCCGGACGTCGCGGACGGCCGGCTGCTGCTGTGGACGGTCCGGGCCGGGGCGGACGGACGGCTGGCCGGGACGGTCCAGCTGCGTCCGGCGGCGCCCGCGAACGGCCGGCACCGGGGCGAGGTGGCCAAGCTGATGGTGCATCCGGCGGACCGCGGGCACCGGCTCGCCGGGCGGCTGCTGGCGGCGCTGGAGGAGCGGGCGCACGGTCTGGGACTGCGGCTGCTCGTCCTGGACACCGAGACGGGGAGCCCCGCGGAGCGGATGTACGCGGCGGCGGGCTGGACCCGGGTCGGTTCGGTCCCGGACTACGCGACGGACCCGTCAGGGGTCCTCCACCCGACGACCGTCTTCTTCAAGGCCCTGGGCGGCTGAGTCGGCTCACCCCACCCCGCACAGCCGGAGCACCGCCGTCGTCGCCGCGCCCGCGACGACCACCAGTGGGAACGGCGCACGGCGCCCGGCGAGCACGCCCGCGACCAGCACCCCCGCCGGGCGGGCCCACCCCGCGAAGCCGTGCCCCTGGGTCAGCGCCCCGGTCGCCACCAGGGCGACCAGCAGCACCGCCGCGGCGACCGCCAGCAGGTGCCGCAGCCGGTCGGAGAGGGTGAGCCGACCGCCGAGCAGCGGCCCGGCGAGCCGGAAGGCGTACGTCCCGACGGCCAGCAACAGCACGGCGTAGAGCGGCATCATCGGACCGCCTCCTTCATCGTCATCGGCGGATCCGCCCGAACCACCCGGCCGGCCGGCACGGGAGCCTTCCCCCCGGACGCCTCGCCCGCGGGTGGCCTCCCGTCGGATGCCTCGCCCGCGCACGCCTCGTCCGTGGGCGCCTTCCCGTCGGACGCCTCCGCCGCTCCCGGCCGGCCGGCGAACAGCAGCCCGACGAGGGCGAGCAGCACCGGCAGCCCGCCCGGTACGAACGGCGTGACCGCGACCGCCACCACCGCGCCCACGACCGCGGCCGTACGGGTGCGGCGGTCCGTGAGCGAGGGCAGCACCAGCGCGAGCAGCACCGCGGGGAAGGCGGCGTCCAGGCCCAGCGCGTCGGTGTCGCCGATCAGCCCGCCCGCGACGGCACCGAGCAGCACCGAGACGTTCCACACCGCGTACAGGGCGATCCCGCAGAGCCAGAACACGGCTCTGCGCCGCCGCGGCCCGCGCTGCTGCAGGACGAAGGCGGCGGTCTCGTCGGTGATCAGCTGCGCACCGACCAGTCGGCGCCACCACGGGCCGTCGAGGACGTCGGCGACGGTGAAGCCGAAGGGCAGCAGCCTGGCGTTGAGCACCAGGCCGGTGGCGACGGCTGCGAGCACGCCGCCGCCGGACAGCACCACGCCGATCGCCGCGAACTGGGAGCCGCCCGCGAAAACGAGGACGGAGAGCACGATCGGCACCCACAGGGGCAGACCGCCGGAGACGCTGATCGCGCCGAAGGAAGCGCCGACGAGGGCGTCGGCCAGGCAGACCAGGGCGATGTCACGAAGAGTGGCACGCTCCAGTGTTCGGAGTAGCGAACGCATGTCCATTAGAGTGAACCCATCCCCCGGGTTCGTCAAGGCGAACGATAAGACCGACAGGCCGAACGCCGGTCGATCCGAGCATGCCCGCAGGCCCGGGCGGTCGTGGCAGCATGAACGGCACCGGTCGTACGGGTCATACGGGTCGTACCGGCAACACCGGCAACACCGGCCACGCCGGTCCCGCCGGCACCCGGAAGCCGGCGACCCGCCGGCCCGGCGGGCAGGTGGGTCGCCGGCGGGCAGTGAAGGAGCCAGAGGAGAGCGTGAGTGGCGAGCATGAGTGACCAGACCACCCCGGCCATCGCCGCCGGCGGCTCCGGAACCGAGCTGATCGGCCAGATCGCCGCCTCCATCCGGCGCGAGCGCGAGCGCAGCGGGCTGTCGATGGCCGAACTGGCCCGGCGCGCGGGGATCGCCAAGTCGACGCTCTCCCAACTGGAGTCGGGCGCGGGCAACCCCAGCGTGGAGACGCTCTGGGCACTCGGGGTCGCACTGAACGTGCCGTTCAGCCGCCTGGTCGACCCGCCGCGCCCCGCGGTCAAGGTGATCCGGGCCGGCGAGGGCCCGGTGACCCACTCCGAGCGCGCCGACTACGCCGCCACCGTGCTCTCCTCCTGCCCGCCCAACGCCCGGCGCGACATCTACCGGATCGAGGCGCAGCCGGGCGAGACCAGGGCCTCCGACCCGCACATGCCCGGCACCGTCGAGCACGTGATGATCGGCTCCGGACGCGCCCTGGTCGGGCCGACGGAGGCGCCGGTCGAGCTGGGCCCGGGCGACTACGTGAGCTACCCGGGCGACTCCCCGCACGTCTTCCGCGCCCTGGCTCCGGACACCCTGGCGGTGATCGTGATGGAGCACATCTGACGCAGCGTCAGTTAGTTCAGTTGGCGTTCCGGGCCGGCTCGCCTCACTTCAACAGGCCGTCCAGGAAGGGGTTTCCGAACACCCGGTGCGGGTCGTGCCGGTCCAGGACGGCGACCGCCTCGTCCCAGCCCGGCCCGCCACCGGCCCGCAGGCCGGCGGGGATGACCCGGTCGATCATGTCGCGGTCCGACCAGGCGGCGTCGGCGGTGTAGGCCCAGCCCTTGGACCACTCGACCCGCAGGCCCGCCCGGGTGCCGTCGAAGGTGCGCAGCAGCCACTGCTCCAGGTCCCGGGCGAAGCGCTCCAGTCCGGGCGTGCCGGGGAAGGCGAGGACGTCGAGCCAGACCGCGGTGTCCCACTCCGGGCGGTCGGCGCGCGGGCGCAGCGCGGACAGCAGCGGGGGCCGGGCGCCGGGGACTCCGGAGTACGCCGGGTCGTCCAGGCCGGTGACCCTGATCTCCACCGCGCCGTTCACCGGGTACTCGCCCCGGGCCTGGTAATCGGCGAGCAACTGCCGGTAGTACGCGGCGAATTCGCTGACCACCCACTGCAGGTCGGCGCGCCGGGCGAGGACCGCGTAGCCGTTGGCGGTGACCCGCAGGGTGGTGGGGCGGACGTACTGCAGCAGGGTGCGCGAGGGGCCCCAGAGGTCGGAGCGCAAACCGCCCGCGAGCAGGTGGGTGAGGACGTCGCCGGTGAGCAGACCGCGGATCAGCCCACCGGAGAGCAGGACGTCCGTGACGTCGCCGGTGAGACCCACCTTCGCCACGAGGTACTGGAGTTGGCCGAACAGTGGGGCCGATCCCCAGGCGCCGGCGACGATCTGGCCGGCGAGTCGGGCCACCGGCTCCGGAACGCTGTCCGAGAAGGGGAAGTTGTAGGGGTGGTCGACGGCGAGGGAACCGAGCGGCTCGGTCGGGGCGACGCTCCAGGTCTTGAGCCAGGGGTAGTCGGTGTAGGCGAACCAGATCGCCTCGGCCCGGCCGTCGCGCTCCACGAACTCGGCGAAGGTCCGCGGGCCGCCACCGCCCAGCAGTCCGCCGAGCAGCCCCCCGAGCAGCCCCCCGCCTCCGCCCGACCCGGTGCCCGCGGTGCCCCCGGCGGAACCCGCGGAACCGGCGGGACCGGCGGAACCTCCGGATCCCGGCGGGGCGAAGAGCTCGCTCGCCGGGATGTCGAGCCGACTGACGCAGCGCAGCGGCCGGTCGGCGCCCGCCCTGAGGACGACCTCGGTGAGGAAGGCGCGGCCCAGGTGCACCAGGAAGGCGGCGCTGTCGGCCTCGGAGCGGTCGAAGGTGCGCAGCGCGTAGCGGCCGGTGGCGGGGTCGAGGACGACGGCGGTGAGCCGGACGACCTGGTTGCTCACCGAGCCGTAGCCGTGCCCGTCCGGCCGCACCTCCCCCGCCGCCGGGACGGCGGTGCCGTGGCCGCCGATGGCGAGCACGCCGCCGACGGTGATCTCGCCGGGGGCCGGACAGGCGGTCAGGCCGAGGCCGCGGTCGGCCAGGTGGGCGAGCAGGGCCTCCATGGTGGCGCCGGTCTGCACCCGCACGGTGGTGGGCGAGTCCGCGGTGACGGCGGTGAGGTGTCGGCTGGTGTCGACGAGCAGGACCCGGGCGCTCTCCGGGGTCCGGTCGGCGACCGTGAGTGGTGCCCAGGTGTGCCGGTAGCCGGTGGCCCGCAGGCGCCAGCCGTTGGCGTGCGCCCAGTCCGCGAGGGCCGGGACCTCCTCGGGGGTGCGGGGCGCGCAGGTCCACAACTGGTCGGTGCGGACCTCGCCGGACCAGTTCTCGAAGACCCGCTGGTAGAGCTCGGTGTCGGCGGGGAGCCCGGGCGGTACGGGCGCGGCGGCCCGGGCGCTGTCCGGCCCGACGGTGCCGCGCAGCATCCAGGCCGCGCCGCCGAGCGCGGCCGAGGCCCCGAGCAGCTGCCGGCGGGTGAGGCCGCTCCCGGCGCCGCTCCCCCGGTGCCGTGCACCACCGCTTCTGCCCGCCGAGGCCGCCCCGCCCGCTGAGTCCGAGTCCGCCGGAGCCGCCCCGCCTGCCGAAGCCTCCGAGGTCGCCCCGCCCGCTGTGCCCGCCGTACCGTGTCCGCTGGTCATCCGTCCGTCCGCCCCTCGCGCTGGTCCCCCCCCCGGGCCGAGATACGGCTGTCCGGGTCGGGCCGACTGTCGGTTCGGCCCGGGGAGGAGCGTACGAAGCACCGCACGCCGGTTTGAAGCGTCCACCCGGTGACTCACTCGTTCGAGTGAGTTCGGCCCGATCGGCCCGGGGCCTCGGCGCGGGGCGTACGAGGGCGGCGGCAGGAAGGCGGAACCGGCCGAGAACCCGACCGGTCGTGTCGGAAATACCCGGGCCCCGCTCGCGGCTGTCGTGATCGGAGATCCGTTCCGGGCCGAGCGGCCCGTACAGGAGGTGCAGCGCGCGATGGGTGACGAGCAGGCGAAGCCGCAGGAGTACCGGGTCGAGCACGACTCGATGGGCGAGGTGCGAGTGCCGGCCGCCGCGAAGTGGCAGGCGCAGACGCAGCGGGCGGTGGAGAACTTCCCGGTGTCCGGCCAGCGGCTGGAGCGCGCGCACATCGCCGCGCTGGCCCGGATCAAGGCGGCCGCGGCCCGGGTGAACGCCCGCCTGGGGGTGCTGGACGAGGAGACGGCGGAGGCGATCGTGGCGGCGGCCGAGGAGGTCGCGGAGGGGCGCTGGGACGACGAGTTCCCGGTGGACGTGTTCCAGACCGGCTCCGGCACGTCGTCCAACATGAACACCAACGAGGTGATCGCCACCCTGGCCGGCGAGCGGCTGGGCCGGCCCGTCCACCCGAACGACCACGTCAACGCGAGCCAGTCGTCCAACGACGTCTTCCCCTCCTCGATCCACATCGCCGCCACCGCCGCCGTGACGCACGACCTGATCCCGGCGCTGGAGCACCTGGCGGAGGCGCTGGAGCGCAAGTCCGTCGAGTTCGCGGAGGTGGTCAAGTCGGGCCGCACGCACCTGATGGACGCCACGCCCGTCACACTGGGCCAGGAGTTCGGCGGCTACGCGGCGCAGGTGCGGCACGGGCGGGAGCGGCTGCTGGCCACGCTCCCCCGGGTGGCCGAACTCCCGCTCGGCGGTACGGCGGTGGGCACCGGCATCAACACCCCGCCCGGCTTCCCGGCCGCGGTCATCGCGGAGGTGGCCCGCGTCACCGACCTGCCGCTGACCGAGGCCCGGGACCACTTCGAGGCGCAGGGAGCGCGGGACGCCCTGGTCGAGCTGAGCGGCCAACTGCGCACGGTGGCGGTCGGGTTCACGAAGATCGCGAACGACCTGCGGTGGATGGGCTCCGGCCCGCGCACCGGGCTCGGCGAGATCAACCTGCCGGACCTGCAGCCCGGTTCGTCGATCATGCCGGGCAAGGTGAACCCGGTGCTGCCCGAGGTGGTGCTGATGGTCGCCGCCCAGGTGGTCGGCAACGACGCGACGGTGACGCTGGCCGGCGCGAGCGGCAACTTCGAGCTGAACGTGATGCTCCCGGTGATCGCCCGCAACGTGCTGGAGTCGGTCCGGCTGCTGGCCAACAGCGCCCGACTGCTGGCGGACCGGACGGTGGACGGCATCACCGCCAACGTCGAACGGGCCCGGGAGTACGCGGAGTCCTCGCCGTCGGTGGTGACCCCGCTGAACCGGTACATCGGGTACGAGGAGGCCGCGAAGGTCGCCAAGCAGTCACTGGCCGAGCGCAAGACCATCCGTCAGGTGGTGCTGGAGCGGGGCTACGTCGAGCAGGGCAGGCTCACCGAGGAGCAGTTGGACGAGGCGCTGGACGTGCTGCGGATGACGCGCCCGTAGCCGTCCCGGGGCACCCGGGCGCCCGGGGACGGCCCCGGAGGTGCGCGGGAGGTGCGTGGGCCGTGCGCCGGGGCGCGGTGGGAGGTGGTCCCGCCGCGCCCCGGACGAAGGGCTGCGGGGAAGATCAGCCCCTGGTTCCGCCGGCCCGACCGGCCCGGCCGAGCCGCATCGCTGCTCCGTTCGCCGTGATCGTGGCCATCGAGATCGCCGCGAGTCCGAGCAGGAACATCACTGCGCCGACGATGATGCAGGTGACGATGTTCTTGCCCCGGGCGACCGATCCGGAGATGACCCAGGGAGAGATGATCGTCCAGGCGCCGAGCGCCGTGGCCGCCCAGGCCCTCGCGTGGGTGCGTTCGTAGGCCGTGCCGTAGCCGGCCATCAGCACCGTGTAGGCCAGTCCGACGATCAGGCAGGTCACGGTCAGGGTGCTGAACGCGGTGAAGCCGACGATCCACGGCGATGCCGCCAGGAAGAGGCCGGCCAGTACGGCCAGGGCTTCGACGCCCTGGGCCCGGGGGGTCGAGGTGACCCGCTCGTAGTGTTCTCGTAGTTCGACGATGTCCGGATGGTGCTCCATGCCCGTCGGGATATGGGTTGCCACCGATACCACCTCCTGTGGTCCGGAATCTGCGGGGCGCATTGTCCTCCGTCACCCGGAAGGCGCATGCCCCGTACCCATTCTGTCCCTTCTCTACTGTTTTGCACCCGATAGTCCGGAATGATCGATAACCATCCGATCACGCCGGTGACCTGCGTCTCAACCCCGCAGGGCGCCATTGCCTATGCAACTCGTTGCATAGCAGGATGCGGGTCATGGCACTGGAGCACGCGATCCTCGTCTCGCTGCTGGAGCAGCCCGGCTCCGGCTACGAGCTGGCCCGGCGCTTCGACCGCTCGATCGGACGCTTCTGGACCGCCACCCACCAGCAGATCTACCGGGTGCTGCGGCGCATGGAGGCGGACGGCTGGGTCGCCGCGCAGGAGGTCGCCCAGGACGGGCGCCCGGACAAGAAGGTCTACTCGGCCGCCGAGGCCGGGCGGGCCGCGTTGGCCGGCTGGCTACGGGAACCGGTCGAACCGGAGACCGTCCGGCACGAACTCGCGGTCAAGATCCGGGCCGCCGCCTTCGACGACCCGGCGGCGCTGATCTCCGAGGTCGAACGCCACCGCGAGGGGCACGCCGCCCTGCTCGCCCGCTACCTGCACGGCGAGCAACGGGACTTCCCCGACCTCGACGCGCTCGACGCCCGCCAGGAGCTGCAGCACGTGGTGCTGCGCGGCGGCATGGAGTACGAGCGGATGACCCTCGCCTGGCTCGACGACGTGCTCGCCACCCTGCGCCGCCTCGCCGCCGACCGGCCGTCCTGACCCGTCGGCACCGCACCTTCCACCCGCTTCCCACACCCTCGACCCCAGGGAGCCCTCGATGCTCTTCAACCCGCGCACCTACGACCCCGCACAGTTCGACGAGCCGACCCGCCGGCTGCTGCGCGCGACCGTGGACTGGTTCGAGTCCCGCGGCAAGAAGGCGCTGATCGACACCTACATCGACCGCAGCTGGTACGCCGACTTCCTCGAATTCGCCGCGAAGGAAGGCCTGTTCGCGGAGTTCCTGACCCCGTCCGCGGCCGACCCGGACAAGCGCTGGGACACCGCGCGGATCGCCGAGCTGAACGAGATCCTCGGCTTCTACGGCCTCGGCTACTGGTACACCTGGCAGGTCACCATCCTGGGCCTCGGCCCGGTCTGGCAGAGCGAGAACGAGGCCGTTCGGACCCGCGCCGCCAAGCTCCTGGCGGAGGGCCACGTCATGGCGTTCGGCCTCTCCGAGCGCACCCACGGCGCCGACATCTACTCCACCGACATGATCCTCACCCCGGACGGCGAGGGCGGCTTCACCGCGACCGGCTCCAAGTACTACATCGGCAACGGCAACGTGGCCGGCCTGGTCTCGGTGTTCGGCCGCCGCTCGGACGTCGAGGGCCCCGAGGGCTACGTCTTCTTCGCCGCCGACAGCCGCCACGAGGCGTACCACCTGGTCAAGAACGTGGTGAACGCCCAGATGTACGTCAGCGAGTTCCGCCTGGAGGACTACCCGGTGCGCGCCGAGGACGTGCTGCACACCGGCCAGGCCGCCTTCGACGCCGCCTTGAACACCGTCAACGTCGGCAAGTTCAACCTCTGCACCGCCTCCGTCGGCATCTGCGAGCACGCGATGTACGAGGCCGTCACGCACGCCCACAACCGGGTGCTCTACGGCCGCAAGGTCACCGACTTCCCGCACGTCAAGCGGGAGCTGACGGACGCGTACGTCCGCCTGGCCGGGATGAAGCTGTTCAGCGCGCGGGCCGTGGACTACTTCCGCACCGCCTCCCCCGAGGACCGCCGGTACCTGCTGTTCAACCCGATGACCAAGATGAAGGTCACCACCGAGGGCGAGAAGGTCATCGACCTGATGTGGGACGTCATCGCGGCCAAGGGCTTCGAGGCGGACACCTACTTCGACAAGGCGGCGAAGGACATCCGCGGCCTGCCGAAGCTGGAGGGCACCGTCCACGTCAACCTGGCGCTGATCCTCAAGTTCATGGGCAACTACCTGTTCGCACCGGCCGACTACGCCCCGGTGCCGACCCGCCTGGACGCGGCCGACGACGCCTTCCTGTTCCGCCAGGGCCCGGCCCGCGGCCTCGGCGCGATCCGCTTCCACGACTGGCGCGCCGCCTACGACCGCCACGCGCAGCTGCCCAACGTCGCCCGCTTCCGCGAACAGGCCGACGGCTTCTGCGAGTTGCTGCTCAGCCACGCGCCGAGCAAGGAGCAGCAGGCGGACCTGGACTTCCTGCTGGAGATCGGCCAGCTGTTCGCGCTGATCGTCTACGGCCAGCTGGTGCTGGAGCAGGCCGAGGCGACCGGCCTGGACGCGGACGTCCTGGACCAGCTCTTCGACGCCCTGGTCCGCGACTTCTCCGCGCACGCCACCGAGCTGCACGGCAAGGCCTCCACCACCGAGGAGCAGGCTGCCTGGGCGCTGGCGAACGTGCGCCGGCCGGTGTCCGACGCGGCGCGGGCCGCGCGGGTGTGGGAGCAGGTCGCGGCGCTCTCGGGCGCGTACGAGATGCAGCCGTAACGACGGCCGCAGCGCCCTGAGGTAGCGCGAATGCGGGAGCGCGACTGAGAGAGCGCGACTGCGGCAGCAGTCATGGGAAGGACCCCGGGGGTGCCGGTCGGCGGACCGGCACCCCCGGTTCGGCGTCCGCGGGTCCGCCCCGTGGGTCGCCCCGTCCGGGAGGCTCAGCGCCCGCCCCGGGGGCCTCGCCCCGGGCCTCGCCCCGGCCAGCCGCCCGGTCGTCGCCGTCTCAGCCCGAATCCACCGACCTGGTTCGGGGGTGATCACGTCTGGGGTCTGGCTGGTGTGGCCGGGTGGTGGGCATGAGAGGTCCGCTGGTCTGCCCA
>NZ_JBITTM010000076.1:0-35848 GCF_044541955.1 Kitasatospora sp. NPDC085464 | reverse complement strand
AAAAAGGCGCCTGCGATACATCAGCAGGCGCACACAAAGTTCATGGGAACCACTACTGCAACTGAATTCGACTCTAGCAGGCCTGGTCTCGCCGCGAGTGGATATGTCACCCCCGGACTTCCGTGGAGTCTGTTCCAGGGCCGCCGGTGGCGAGCCCCCAGCGCTGTCAACGCCCCTGGGGGGCAAGCTGGTTGGGGGAGTGACCGCATCCCGTCGGCGGTGATGGGCGTCAGGCGCGGCGATCGCCCGTTGGAGTGGCGGCGACGCCCGGGGAGACATCGGGACTGCGGAACCGGATCCGCGGGGGGCGAGGCGGGTGAGCGCGGCGGCGGGCTGACAGCGCGGAGAAGGAGGAGCCGGGTTCGGCGGCCGGGCTGTGCAAGGAGAACGCTCTTGGGGTCCGGCTGTTGGCTACCCGCGCAGGTCCGCGGGATCCCGCTCACAGCTCGGGGCCCCCGAGGTAGGTGGGGATGTCGTAGCCCTGGTCGCGAAGCCACTGGCAGGTCACCGCGGCCCGGTAGCCGCTGTCGAAGGAGGGAAAGGACTCGTCGGCCTTCTCCGGAAGCGGGGAGGATTTCTCGCCGTGCTCCATTCTCTCGACCACGGCGTCGGCGATCCGGGCTGCCGTGTCGCCGCCGAGGTCGCCTTTTTCCCGCCAGCGGATCAATATGTCCTTGGCCTGCCGGGCCAGGCGGGCACTTTCGGCGGCGTGCTCCGAGCCGACCGCGGCCACCGCGGCCTCATTGGCCGACCGCAGCCACTGGCCCAGGCAGTCGGTGATGACCTGCTTGGCGAAGGCGGCACGCCACTCTTCCCGCTGCTGAAAGTCATCCGTCATACCTGCAGCCTACCGAGAAAGGGAAGCCGGTTCAGGCCCCCTCCTGTATTGATTTCGAGCTCGTTCGAGAATCGTCGCCACCGCCATCCCGTTCCCCGTGCGGGGTGGTCCGGCCGGGACCTGATGGTCATTCCGTGTTGCATCAGGTGCTGCCTCGCCATACGAGGAGCGGGTTCCAGTTCCGCGGGGCAGACAGATGAGTGCTCAGCGCGCTTACCTCGACCTCGCCGGCAAGAGGAAGCGCGGCGAGCCGATTCCCGGCCGGGCCAGATCATGCCGGAACCGGGGTCGGCGGTTCAGGCGGCTGCTGCGGGGTGCAAGCGGGGCGCTCGCCGGGGAGGAGGGCGTTGCGCAGGGCGTACAGGTCGGCGATGGTGGCCACTTCGGCGAAGCGGGCGAGCAACCGGCGTACGGTGCGGTCGTCACCGTCGTGCACGGCCTCGGTGATCGCCACGATCAGGGCCCTCTGTCCGTTCCTGGCCGTCTCTGGTGCTGTCGCAGGTCTTGGCCTCTGTTCGCCCTGCCTGCTGGCGCGGGCCGTGTCCAGGCGAAGCGGGGAGGCGAAGCGGGGCTGCCGTCGGGCAGCTCGTCGAACTCCTGGGTCGCCAGTGTGGCGCGGACCTCGGAGGTGACGTGGGTGCGGTAGATCAGGTGGATCTTGCGCGGCGGTTCGGCCGTTGTTCTTGCCTCCGGCGAGGGCCAGCGGCAGGTGCTTGCCTGCGAAAGGCATCGGGGTGATCCGTCAGATCGGCCCGCGGTCCCTGGAGCCGCTCGCCTGCCCGAAGCCGCGCTCATCGCGCAGGGTCATCGGCTCGCCGTTGGTGGCCGTCAGGCTCCGGAACAGGGCTCGGCGCGGCCCTGGTTGACGATCTGTCCGGTGTCGTTCGTGAAATCGCGGGAGAAGAACACGCTCGCGGGGTAGCCGGCCCTGAGTAGGGCGCGGGCGTAGATACTCACCTGGGGGAGGAACTGCTCGTGCAGGTGGGCGGCGGCGGGGCGGTCGACGGTGTCGAGGGCCATGGCCTGCTGGCGCAGTGCGGTGAGGACGCCGTCGATGTCGGCCGGGGTCGAGGTCATCACCGCCGGCTCCCGGTGAGCGGGGTCAGCCCGTCGCGGGTATCCGGCCGACCACCGACCAGTCGGCCGCCCTTCCGGCAGCGGGAGGCGACGGCCACCAACTCGGCCCGGCCGTCGGTCTCACGGTCGGGGGCGCCGCCGTCGGCGACCCGATGAATCCGACTGGTCGGCCCGACCGGCGGGAGAGGCCCGGCTGTGCGGGGATGGGTACTGCGATGCGGGGATCGTTCCCACGCGCACCGAAGTACCGTCCGGAGCCGCTTCCCGGTCCGGTCCTGTCCCGTGCCACGGAGGAACCATGCGACACCCCGCAGCCCGTCCGCACGCGCGAGTGCCGGTGCTGGGACTGTTCGTGCTGGCGCTGACCGCGCTGCCGCCCCCGGTCGCGGCCGATGGCAGGAGCGCCCGCTACGAGTGGGTCGCGCTGGGCGACTCCTACACGGCCGGCCTGTACATCGGAGACCCACGGCCCCCGCTGGGCAGCGCCTCACGGGACGGGTGCGACCGGACCGCTGGCTCCTACCCCGACCTCATCGGGCGGGCGCTCGCCGCCCGTCCGACGGACAAGCCCGTGCACCTGACCGACGTCAGCTGCGACAACGCCGCGATCGGCAACATCACCCGCGAGCGGCAGCAGCCGACCAGCCCGGTGCAGCCACCCGGCGGGGACCCCGACGGGTGGCCCAAGGTCGATCCGCAGCTCCGTCGGGCCCGACTCAGCGACCGCACTGACGTCGTCACGGTCGGCATCGGCGCAATCGGACTGCCCTTCGGCGAATGCCTGGACCTCACCCTCGCCCACATCTCCTGCGCGGCGTACTACACGAATCCACCCGAGGGCGTGGAGGGCCTCGACGCGAAACTCGCCAGGATCCGCGACGAGTACAACCGGATGCTCGGCGCTATCCATCGCGCCGCACCGCGTGCCAGGGTCATCAGGGTCGGCTACCCGGCCGTCCTGCCGGAGCGGGGCAGCGCCTGCGGCGGCGGCCCGACGCGACTCGGCCCGATCAGCCCCGCCGACATCGACTGGCTGCGCGAGGACGCGCTGAAGGCGATGAACACGATCATTCGGACGGAGACGGCGAAGCACGGCGACAGATACGTCGACCTCTACACCTCCAGCGTGGGCCACGACGTGTGCACACCCGAGGACACCCGGTGGATCGAAGGAATCTGCGGCGACGCCGAGCCCTTCTGGCCGGCCACGATCCGCGGCCTGCCGTTCGACTGCGCCGCCATCGGCAGACGCGCCACGCTCCTGCATCCCAACGCCAGGGAACACGCCAACGCCGCCCCCCTCGTGGAACACGCCATTCGCACCGCCCTCCTCGAACGCTGACGGCCCGCCGGCCCACTGACTCGCCCTACCCGCGCAGAGACGCGATCCGCAGGTCCGAAACCGGAACGGCCGGTCGGACCCGAGGATCCGACCGGCCGTTCACTGGGCGACCGACGAAGAAGGAGGCCTACCGGCCTTGGTTGACACCCGGTCGAACGCGCCGTCGCCCGGCTCGTCGGCCACGGGAACCAGACTGGCGGCGGTGCGTCAGCCTCGTGCGGTGTCGTCGCCGGCCTGCGCGGCGCCTTCGGCCGTGCCCGTCTTGTCGCGCATCCTTCGCACCAGCTCCGCCTTCTGGTCGGCCGCACCCTGGCGGTCGAGGTTGCGGTGCGGACCGTTGTTCTGCCGTTCGGCGCGAGACAGCCTCTTGCGCTGGCCGCCACCCATGCCCACGGGATTGTTGATGTTCTTGCTCATGGTCAGGGTCTCCGGTCAATGATGCGAAGTGATCTACGGATTCATCGGTAGGGGGCGGTCGGCGACGTTGAAGGACGTCGGCAGGAGCCCGTCACGCTCTCACTCGTAGATCGGTGTCTGGAAGGACACGACAAGAACGTTACCCCGGTCCGTCGCCCCCGCATACCAACCTTTGACCTGCCTTGGGGACTTTCGCCCCGGGGCCGCCGGTGAGTTTCGGGTGCCGTCGCAGGTCAGCGGCCGGTTAGAACGGACTGCGGTACGCGGTGGCGGTGGGGTTCGGCGGGATGGCGGGGTGGGCGAGCCAGCGACATGACGACACCCACAGAGGTCCCGAACTCGCTCTGGAGTATCAGGGGGCTGGGGCAATTGAGCGATTGGTCCGGTCGTGTGGGCCGTGTGGTCGAATCCCCCGGTGCGCCTCGCCGGGACTACCCGGACGGTGCCAGGGAAGACGTTATGAAGAGGACGCCTGGCCACTCATGACCTGACATCAGGAGTCACACGATGCGTCCCATCAGAACGGCCTGCCTCGGTACGGCCGCCGCGCTGGTCACCCTCCTCGCCTCCGCGCCCGTCGCGAACGCCGTGACGGACACCGGATCGCCCGCCCCCCACGCCAAGGACCGCACGATCACGCTCATCGGCCATCTCGCGCAGCAGTCGAACTTCCCCGTCAACTCCAGCGGCCCCGCCGCCCAGGGCGACCGGACGGTCTTCCGCTCGCTCCTGTTCGACCTGGATGGCAACCAGCTCGGCGAGACCGACGGCACCTGCACCACCACCCGCACCGTCGACGACGGCGCGGAGGAGTGCACCGTGACCTACACCCTTCCGCGTGGCCAGATCACCGCCCAGGGGATGGTCTTCGGCAACCTCAAGCCGGGGCCGCCCCCGTCCTTCGACAACGCGGTCACCGGCGGCACCGGGGACTTCGACCGGGCCCAGGGCTCGATCCACGCGGACACGATCGGCCCGGGCACGAGGCGCTTCACGATCGACCTCGACCGCTGACCGGCCGCGCTTCCGCCTGCGGCCGCTCCCGGCGTCGGCGGGTGCCGACCGGTGAGCGGCCGTTGGCGCAATGTCAGGTCGGTGCGCCAGTACGCAGCCGCCAGCAACAACACGGTCCTCCAGCGGCAACGATCCCGGGTGCCCAGGACGCGGTCGGTCGGCTCCTTCCCGCCGCAGCATCGTGATCAGCCTCCGGAACGCTCGCGGGCCCAGTCCGGTGAACGGCGCTATCCAGACACCTCAGGCACCTGACTCGTCAAGCCGAGCCCTTCGGTGGGTGCTCGGGAAATCGAACAGTCGGGTGACAAGCTTGGCTTCGAGTCAATCTCCGGCTGCGTAAGAGTGGGGCTGAGGCGGAGCCCGGGGCGTATCGCGGCAGGACGGGAGAACTGGCGGGCGTGCCCCAGGACTCCGGTGCCGTCATCGAGGTCTCCGGCATGCCGCACGAGAGACGGGTCCTGCGCAGGGGCGGCATCCTGTACCTGCCCAACCTGTTCGACGCCCTGTGGGTCTGCCTGGACGAACCCTGGCGCAACGCCGTCTACCCGGCTGATGGTGCCGCCGCCCTGTGGCCGGTGGCTGCCTCGCACCGTCCGGCCGCTGCTCACCTGGTCCCGCTGATCGGCCGGTCCCAGACCGGCTTCTCCCGCCGCCTCAACCTTGTCCTCGACGGTGGCATCGCCGACGGCCGCCCCGCCGGCGCCCGCTTCGTCCCCGTCCGTGAGCTGGGTCGGGCCGTGGCCCCCGCCCGGGCCGCCCGCGTCGCCGAGGCCCTCGCCGGCCGCGTCCTCCCGTTCCTCCGCCACGGGCAGAGAGCCGCCTGAGGGCCGGGGCTCCCGGAGTTCCCGATAGGTAGTTGTTCGACATATACCGAGAGGTGGCTTATGTTCGTGACGTGGCCCTGGCACACCGTCAGCCGACCGGCGACGGGCAGGGCGCCACCGCCGATTCCCGTGTTCCCGTTCCGTGAGAGGAGCGCAGTGCACCGTCACGCCCGCACACCCAAGGCCCTCGGCGCCGGCATAGCCGCCGCCCTGAGCCTGGCTGCCTTGGCCGCCCCGCCCGCCGCCGCCGACACCGCGCCCGCGCAGGCCGCCGGCGACCCCGTCCCCGGCGTGGTCGCCGGGCAGGACACCGCCGCGCCGCAGCTGGTCACCGGCCTGAGCGATCCCGCCCCCGGCGACCCGGCCGCTGCCGCCCGCGCCCACCTGGCCGCCCACCGCGACCGCTACCGGGTCGACCCCGCCCAGCTCGCCGAAGCCGGCACCGAGAGCGGCCCCGACGGACGGCGCACCGTCAGGTTCCAGCAGAACGAGGGCGGCGTCCCCGTGCTCGGCGCCCAGTACCTCGTCCACCTTGCCGGCGACGGCGCGGCCCAGCACGTCGAGTCGGTCGGCGGCAAGTTCTTCACCGGCCTCGCCGCCCCCACCGAGCCCACCGTCGCGGACGAGCTGCTGCGCACCGCCGCGCTCGGCGCGCTGCCGGACGCCGCCCGCGCCAAGGCCACCGCCGATGACGCCGGCCTGGTGATCCTGCCCGACGGCGCCGGGAAGCTGACCCGCCACTACACCGTGCGCGGCGCCGGCGCCGACGGCACCCCGCTGACCCGTGACGTCTACGTGGATGCCACCGCCGGCGTCGTCGTCCTCGCCCACGATGCCCGCACCCCCTCCGCGGCCGCCGCCCGCCCCGAAGCCGTCGCGTCCTCCGCGGCCGCCCCCGACCCGGCCCCGGCCACCGTCACCCCCGCCACCGGCACCGCCCCCGACGCCCACGGCAAGAGCGTGAGCGTCAACATCGCCCGCCAGGCGGACGGCAGTTACCAGCTCACCGACCTCACCCGTCCCGCCGCGATCACCACCTACGACGCGGCCGGCCGCGACGTGGGCGACTTCGACCGCATCCCCGCCGACGCCCACCCCGCGAGCTCCCCGACCCCCGACTTCCCCGCCGCCACCGGCACCGACGGCGCCACCGACGCGCACGTCAACGCCGGTGTCGTCTACGACTTCTACCGCGACCGCCTGAGCCGTCTGGGCCTGGACGGCAAGAACAGCCCGATCGTCTCCGTCACCGGAGTCACCGCCGGCGGGCGCGCCTTCCCCAACGCCTACTGGGACGGCAGCAAGATGATCTACGGCGGCGGCGACGACAAGTACTTCCCGTTCGCCGCCGCCCTCGACGTCTCCGCCCACGAGATGACCCACGGCGTCATCACCAACAGTGCCAACTTCGCCTACCTCGGCCAGTCCGGCGCCATGGACGAGGCGCTCGCCGACTACTTCGGCAACGCCATCGAGGTCACCACCCGCGGCATCGCGATGGACGACCCCAGGGCCGCGCTGCTGGGCGAGGGCCTGTGCCGCACCGGCACCCCGCAGGCCTGCGCCACCCGCCACCTGGACGACCACCACACCACCGTCGACGACTACGTCGGCGCCTCCCTGAGCACCGACAGCGGCGGCGTGCACCTCAACTCCACCATCTTCGGCGGAGCCCTGTGGGACATCCGGCGCACCCTGGACCCGCTGGTCGCCGACCGCGTGATCTACCGCGCGCTCACCGAGTACATGACCCCGCTCGACGACTTCGTCGCCGGCCGCAACGCCGTCCTGGCCGCCGGCCGCGCCAGTGGCCTGACCCACGCCCAGCTGCGCACCGTCGCCGCCGCGTTCGACGCCCACGGCATCAAGGCCGGCTGGCAGCGCAAGCTCGGCCTGGACAGCCACGTCCTGCTCAGTGGCATCACCAACAACATGGCCGCCCTGGTGGTCGCCGACGGTCACTGGGTGATGCTCGCCAACACCGACGCCACCCGCAAGAGCACCGCCCTGTACACCGGCACCGTCACCGGCAGCGCCACCCCGGTGCGACTGAGCCCCGACGACGGCCGCTACCACAGCTGGGCGGCCACCGACGGCACGAACGCGGTGTGGAAGGCCGTCGGCAAGGACGGCCAGGGCGTCTTCGGCTACGAGCTGCTGAGCGCGCCGCTGACCGGAGCCGGCCCGGTGCGCAGCATCTACCACGACGCCCGGCAGGAGCCGCAGAACATCCGCACGGCGGGCGGCGACATCGTCTACACGCTCCGGGACTTCACCACCGACACCACCCGCATCCACGTCGTCCACGGCGACGGCTCCCCGGAGACGGTGATCCCGCTGCCAGCCGGTCACGGCGTGGGCGGCCTCGACCTTAAGGACGGCGTCCTCGCCTGGACCGAGAGCTGGATGTCCGGCCAGGACTACGTCAACGCGCCGACCGCGTACTCGCTCGCCGAGGGCAAGGTCACCGCCCAGTACGTGCCCGCCGACCCGAAGAACCTGGCCGACGCCGTCCACCTGGCCGGCGGCCGCATGCTGTGGGTCCAGACCCCGCCCACCGGGCGCGCCACGATCCGCTCCGGCGCCCTGGACGGCTCGGGCATCACCGACCTCCTGCCGGCCGACTCCACCGCCCCCGAGCCGTACCAGCTCACCGTCTCCGAGCGCGCGGTCACCTACGTCTCGCGCACCGGGCGGGTCCACGACGACTGGACCAACGCCCGGACCGCCAAGCTGTGGCAGCTCCCGCTCACCGGCGGCGCCCCCGAGCGCGTCTCCTGCGACCGAGGCTCCCAGGACTCGCCCGTCGCCGACCGCGGCACCCGCGTCCTGTGGCTGGACGCCACCGCCGGACGCACCGACCTCGTCACCCGCGAGCGCCCCGCCGGCGCTCAGTGCGCCAGCGAGTCCGCGCCCCGGTAACCCGCGGGCACCCCGTCGGCGAAGACCGCGTCGGCGACCATGTGGCGGGTGCGCAGCGGGATGATCTCCCGGTACGCGGGGGAGTCGTACCACGCGCGCACCCGCTCCCGGTCGGGGAACTCGATGACGATCACGTCCGAGCCCCAACTGCCCTCGACCACCTCGACGTTCCCGCCGTGCACCACGAACCGGCCCCCGAACGGCTCCAAGGTGGCGTCGATGCGCTCCGGGTACTCCACGATGTCGGGCCCGAACTCCACCGGCCTGACGTGGGCGATCGCGGGCGCGCTCATCAGTTCCTCCTCGGCCCACCGCCGTTGTCGTCCGCAGTTCCCGAGGGCCACGTCGAAGAGCAGGCGCAGCAGATGCTCGACACCGTCATGGCCGCCCTGTCCGCAGCTCTCGACCGGCACACTGGCCGGCTGTTGTCCTCGGTGCTGAAGGCGGAAGCCGAGCAATCAGGTCGGATGTGTGGGGCGGGGTGGTGGCGGGGTGGGTGTTCGGTTTGCTGGTCCGGGCCGGGTGCCCCCGTCCTGGGCTTGCCGTCGGGTCGCGTGCCGGGCCGGCACCGCCCTCTGCAACGCGCATAGCCTGGCGCGGGAGAGGGAACGTACGTCAACGCCCGGCATCGGAGGGGGAATCCGTGGAGCAGGGGTGGGTGGTCGAGGGGCGCTACCGCGTGGAGCGGCGCCTGGGGACGGGCGGGGCCGGAGCGGGGTGGGAAGGGGTGTGGCAGGCCGTCGACACTGCCGCGCAGCGGCCCCTCGCCATCAGGTTCGCGGTCGGCACCGACGCTGCACAGCGCTTCCAGGAACGGGTCCGGATCCTGTCGCAGCCGTCGCCCACCATCGTCACCTGCCACGACAGCGGCACGACCGCCGCGCCGGACGGGTCCCGCGCCTCCTCCTGGTGGCCATGCTGCACCACGACGACGACGCACGCCTCGCACCTCTGCCGTACCTGGCCGTGATACAGCGGCTCACGGCCCGCGACCCCGCCCAGCGCCCGAAGGACGCCGCCGCGTGCATCGCGCTGCTCCGGGACGCCATGACCGACGGCAGCACGCTGCGCCCCGAGATGCCGCGTCGACGGCCAGGAGCAGCCGGTCGTCGGCGGCCCGGTCCGGGGCAGCGCGGCCGGCATCCGCCGCGGCCGGGCACCATCGATACGGCCGTCGCTGAGAGCGTCGTAGAGCCCGTCCGTTGAACGGCCGCCAGCGCGCCGTTCGGGCCGGTCGTGCCGGTCGGCCTCCTGATCGGGACCGGTGCGCGTGGGGTGGGCTGTGAGGGAGGTATCCCATGCGCGTCCCGCGCGGACTCCTCGCCCCGCCCTCGTCGGCTGTCTCGCCCTGGCCGGGGCGGTCTCCGCCACCCCGGGCCGGGGCGACCCGGCTCCGCCCGCTGCCCGTACCCGGCGTCCAGTACTGCGCCGCCGTGCTCGGGCACGTCCCGGGCGCGGACACGGTCTCACCGCTCCTCGGCCGGGCCTGCTCACCGGGCTCCCACGCCGACGCGGTCGCCCAGCACAGCTGAGGCCTGTCAGCGCAGTCCGCCGTACGCCGCCATGACGATCTCCATGCCGCGGTTGTCCTCCTGCCGGCCCCGGTCGATCATCCGGTTCATGACGTAGGCCACCGTCATCCGTGCGTCGGGGTCGCTCGCGACCAGCGAGCCGCCCCAGCCGCCCCAGCCGAAGGTGCTGCCGAACCTGCCGAAGCCGGCCGTCCAGCACATCGGTGTTCCCAGGACGCGGTCCTCGCCGCGGAACACTTCCTGCCACGCGGGCTCGCAGCCCTGCGGGGACAGCAGCCGCACGCCGCCGACGGCTCCCCGGCCCGCCAGTACCGACTGGACGAGGGCGACGGACCGGGCGTTGCCGAAGCCGTTCACCGCGGGGATCTGCGCACGGCGCCAAGCCGCCGAGTTGACGTCCCTGACCCGGATCGCGGCGCCGGGGGTCTCCGGCGGTGCGCCGTCCGGTCCGAGCGGTGCGGCGGCGACGTACTCGTCGGTCAACGACGGCGGTGGGATGAGCGGTGCGACGCGGTGGTCGTGCGCGGCGGAGAGCCCGATGTGGAAGTCCGCGCCCAGCGGCTCGGCCACCTCCTCGGCGAAGAACTCGCCGAGGCTGCGGCCGGTGATGCGGCGGACGACCTCGCCGATCAGGAACCCGAAGGTGAGCGCGTGATAGCCGGCGGCCGTCCCGGGTTCCCAGGCGGGGGCCTGCGCGGCCAGCCCCGCCGTCACCTTCTCCCAGTCGTAGAGGTCCTCGACCGCCGCCGGCCCGGTCAGGGTCGGCAGCCCGGCGGTGTGGGACAGCACGTGCCGCACCAGCATGCTCTCCTTGCCGGCCGCGGCGAACTCGGGCCAGTAGTCGGCGACTGGCACGGACAGGTCGAGCCGGCCCCGGTCGGCCAGGATCAGCGCGCACAGGGCGGTCATGGTCTTGGTCGTGGAGTTCACGCAGGTGAGGGTGGAGCGCTCCCAGCCGACCGAGCGGTCCGCATCGGCGTAGCCGCCCCAGATGTCGACCACCGGCTCGCCGTCGAGGTAGACGGCGACGGAGGCGCCCACGTCGTCCTTGTCGAGCGACGCCGCGAGGGCCGCACGGACTGCGGCGAAGCGGGGCTCGCACGCTCCCTTGATATCGGTCATGGTGTAAGCCTCGGGTGACGGAGGGGCTCGCTGCCTGACACTTCCCGCACCGGTTCGGTCGGGCGTCGCGATCGGATGAAGGGCGGACACGCGTGCTGGAGCGGCTCAATCAGGCGCTGGACCATCTGGAGGCCCACCTTGAGCGGGAGGTCGACATCGCCGAGGCGGCCCGGATCGCCGCGATGTCCGAGTACCACTTCCGGCGGCTGTTCTCCACGCTCGCCGGGATGCCGCTCACGGTCTACGTACGGCGCCGGCGGATGACGCTCGCCGGGGCCGAGGTGCTGTCCGGGGAGCCGACGCTGCTCGACGTCGCGGTGCGCTACGGGTACGGCTCGGGCGAGGCGTTCGCCCGGGCGTTCCGGTCGGTGCACGGCATCGGGCCGGGCGAGGCCCGGCGCACGGGGGCGGTGCTCACGGCGCAGCCGCGCATGTCCTTCCGCGTCGTCGTCGAGGGGAGCACGACGATGCGGTACCGGATCGTCGAGAAGGAGCGGTTCCGGATCGTCGGTAGGAAGGCCCGGGTCCCGCTCGTGCACGAGGGGGTCAACGCGGCCGCCGCGGCGCATCTGGAGAGCCTGGACGAGCGGGCGGTCGCCCGGATGAAGGAGCTGTCCGACCGGGAGCCGGAAGGAGTCCTGTCGGCGGCGGTTCACCTGACCGACAGCCGGGAGGACGGCGCGGAGGCGGACTACTGGATCGGCGTGGTGACCGGTCCCGAGGCGGCTGCCGAGGATCTCGACGCCCTTGACGTACCGGCCGGGACCTGGGCGGTCTTCGACAACCGCGGGCCCTATCCGCGTGCCCTCCAGGAACTGTGGCGGGACGTGTTCACCCAGTGGTTCCCCTCGAACCCCTACGCGAGCCGGCCGGGTCCGGAGCTGCTCCGGACGCGCCCCGTGGAGATCGGCGCGGAGGCCGACTCCCAGCTGTGGATCCCGGTCGAACTGAGCGGCTGGAGCGCCGGGTCGTCCCCCTCGTGACCGCTACGCGCCGGAGTCGGACACCCTTTCGTGCCCGTGGGGGCAGGAAGGCACCAGGGTGCCGGCGGCCAGGGTGAACCACCGGGCGACCGCGGTCCGCAGCACGTCGGGGTCGTGTGACGTCGCCCCGCTGTGCCTCGCCGAGGAGAACGAGCGGAGCGCCCGCCTCACCCGGCTCGACCTGTTCTTCCTGCTCGGCGGCTACGCACCCGCCGGGCCACAGGCCGCACCGCGCGAACTGACCGAGCAGCGTTCACCGCCGTCATCGGAACGACCCCGGGCCGCTACCGAACAGGTCGTCAGCCCGGACTCCAGGCCCCTCGACCCGGAGGTGGAGACGGGCCCGTGCCGACGTCAGCATGAGGAAGGCGCCGTCGGGTGAGGCCGCGGCGATCCGGTGCTCGTCGGTCGGGAGGAGGTCGGCGTGGGTGCCGAGGTGGTTGCGGACCTCGCCGACGGCGTCATCGTGCGCCGTCGGGTACCGGGTGAGCCGGGCGGCAGGGGCAGTGCTTCCGTCTGACCTCCGGCCCGGCGGCCCCCGGCGCGGGCGGGCTTGTCCGCTCACGCCGGATTCCGGGCGCGCCCGGCCCGCGCCGCCCTCGCCAGCGCGAACGCCGCCGTCGGAAGGGCGGCGGCGGCCAGCGAGCGACGCCAGACGTGTTTGCCTCCGGTCGTGCTCCCGGCCCGGGGACGGCCGGCGAACCTCCGCCACAGGCGCCAGGTCACCCACCCGGCCGGTCCGCCGGCCCATGGGCCCGCCACCAGCCGGAACGGCTTGCCCATCACCTTGGCCGCGTACACCTGGGCCTCCCTTGAACCGCCGTCGCCGTTCGTTGCTCCTGCGCGTGCCCGGACGTCGAAGGGGCAAACCACTGCTCGGCGACGGCCCGCCACCGGTCGCCGAGCGCGGCGGCGGTCGTACCCCCGCCGCGGCCCGACCGGTCGTACGTGGCGGGGGTCAGACCTCGTGGCACGGGGGGCGTCCGCCGACCCGGACGGCTCCCCACCACCGCGTGCCCGGACGCCGGCGGCAACACGGCGGGAGCCCCGCTCACCCTCGGCCAGGGAGCGCATGCGGTCGTGGCCAGGGGGGTCCTGGCGGTCCCGGCCGGCACAGTCACGCGGCCGCGCGCGACGACCCGGCGATCGTCAGGGGTCGGCGAGGATCCGGTGGATGAGGGCGTCGATGTCGAGGTGGAGGTGTTCGGAGCCGGGGGCGGTGATCTGCCTGCTCCAGTCGAGGAAGTTCCGGACGGGGGCGGTGGGCAGGCTGATCCGGCAGGCGGGGCCGTCGCCTTCGGGGTGGAGGTTCACGACGACGGCGGGGAAGGCACCCCAGGGGGAGGGGTGGACGGTGACGTCGCCCAGGCCGGCGTGGGTGTACAGGCCGTCGGCGAGCAGGCTGCGGGCGAAGACCCAGGTGATCGGGTCCGGCGTGTCGATGTGGAGGTCGAGGTAGGCGGCGTACGGGTCTTCGATGTGATGGCGCAGTCGGACCGTCACCGGGGCGAGTACCCCCCGGGCGACGTGTGCCTGCCCGATGCAGCACACGGCGCACGACGGCCCGGTGAACCGGCGTTCGGGGCCGCGGCCCTGCGGCAGGGGGATCACGCGCGCACTCCCGGCTGCCTCCGGCGGCACGCCGCGCCCGGTTGCCCGGCCCCCGCCGCAGGTCCTCGTCCGCCCGTGTTCCGGGGGACCCGGGTGTGCCCCCGCCCGGGCCAGGCGGGCGGGCGGTGTGCCGCGTCGGGCTGGGGAGGTCGGTCATCGGTCTTCGGCATATGCGAAGAACGATGATCATGGCGGACCGGTGGCGCGGTGTTCACCGGGGGAGGCGACGTCCCGGCGCCGGGTTGACCGGCTTTCACCCCATGGAGTGCCCGGCCGGGGTCAGGTCGGGTCAGGTCGGGGCCGGGTCGGGTCGGCCGAGGGCCTGGCGGACCCGGTGCGCTACGACCACTCGGTGCGCGGCCGGTCGTCGCCGATCGGCCCGTACCGGTACGAGGAGTTGGGCATCGCGAACACGTATTCGTGCGGGTCGGCGTGCGCGGCCTCCATCTTTTCCGGGACGCTGTGGTAGCCGAGCACGTACGCCGCGCCGTCCGCACGGGAGGAGAGCGGCTGGTCATAGGCGTAGACGTAGTTGAAGCGCACGTCGGTGAGCGTGCCCGCGCGGTACAGCTGCACGGCCGCATCGGTGATCGCCTTGTAGGTGGCGGTGATCTCCAGCCATCCCGCGGTGAACTTGTGCGAGGCGCCCGGGTACTTCGCGGCGAGGGCCGCGATCTTCGCCTTGACGTTCGCGGTGAACTGCTTGAACTGATCGGCCCCTTGCCAGACGGAGTCGCTCATCTGGAAGTTGATCACCTTGTCGACCCCGATGGCGGCGGCGGAGGCCATGAACTCGCTCGTCCGTCCGGGGACGATCATGCTGGTGCCGTCGGTCGGCCGGTTCACCCCGTGGTGGCCGCGGGCCGCGCACGGGTGCGCGGGGAGTTTCGGGCACGGGTCGGTGTTCATCACGGTTGCCAGGCCCGGGTTTTCGCCCTTGGACACCAGCACCAGGTACACCGGCCGGCCGCCTTGTGCTCCAGGATCGACCCCGCCAGGCCCAGCGCCTCGTCGTCCTGGTGCGGCGAGTAGAAGATCGCCGGCGGGGCCGCCGCCGAGGCCTTCCCCGCACCCAGCCCCGTGCCCAGCACCGTCACCCCGGCCAGCGCCCCCGCCGTCAGCAGCTGCCGCCGCGACACGCCCACGTACCCGTTCCCCGCCATCGCCACCTCCCGGTCCGACCGGACCGTCTCGTACTCGGCTCCCCGACCATCAGGGCTCGTCAGGCTCGACGGTCGGACGACACCGGCCGGTTCAGAGGGCCTGCTGCCGGTCGCGGCCCGCCGGCACCCGGAGTCGAAGCGGCGGCAGCGGCGCCCGGCGGGACGAGCTCCCCGCGGGACGGCTGGTATTACTAGGGGATGCAGGAAGAGATTGCACGCTCCGCGATCGACACGTTCATCTCCGCGTTCAACGCCTCGGACGACAGCTATGTGACTGCCCTGCTCTCCCAGGCTCTGACCTCGGACGTGGTCTTCTGGGGGCCGTTGGGTCGCAGCGAGGGGATCGCGGCGGTCGAGCGGTTCGTGCTGGACATCCGGCGCCATCCGGCGGGGACCGGCACGATGGTGCGCTGCTCGGAGGTGGACATGCCCGACGAGTGGGCCCGGTACCAGTGGGTCTTCACCATGCCGGACGGAGGTCCCCGCCTGGCGGGCACGGACGTCGTCCATCTGCGGCGGAGCCTCATCGACCAGGTCATCGTCTTCGCGGGGGAGATCAAACCGTCCGCCTCCTGAGTCGTCCCTCTGCGGCTGCCCCTCTCCTGAGCCTGCCCCCTTCGGCCTCGGGCCCCCCGACGGCGGCGGTGGGCGCGCTCGTCCGGCTCGGCGAGGTTGTCCGCGACCGGGCCCGCACCGGGGTGCTCGGCCGCCCGGTCAGGCGCTCGGATGGGCGGCTGCCCAGCCGTGTTCGAGCAGCGCGAAGGCCTCGTCGGCGGCCCGGCGCGGGTCGGCGTGTCGCAGGACGAGGCCGCGCGCCTCAAGGGCGAAGCGGGCCAGGGCTGCGCAGCTGACGTCGTCCTCGGGCGCGCCCACCGCCTCCGCGACGGCTCTGGCCAGGGCCGCTTCGTGGCGCATCCACATGCGGTGGGCGTATTCGCGCAGCGCCGGGGTCTGCTCCACCATGCGCGTGAAGTCGGCGAACCGCGGGTCCTCGGCATGGACGGCGAGCTGGGTCTGCTTCAGCAGCAGGTGCTCGCGCAGCGCCTGCGGGATCGACTGGCCCGGGGCGCGTTCGCGCACGGCGGCGACGAGTTCCGCTTCCAGTTCGTCGTCCTGATCGAAGACCAGGGCTTCCTTGCCGGAGAAGTGTTTGAACAGGGTCGTCACCGAGACGTCGGCGCGGTCGGCGACGTCCTTGACGCCGACCTGGTCGTAGCCGCGTTCGAGGAAGAGTTCAAGTGCGGCGTCGGCCAGGGACTGGCGGGTCTGGGCCTTCTTGCGCTCGCGGCGTCCGGTCGGTTCGGTCACTCGCACACCGTACCGCGATGTGCATTCGCTGTGAAAGTGTAGTCATTGCACTTATTTAGCGAGTGTGCTTTCGTGGTGCCGCCGGGCCTTCCGGTGACCGACCCACCTCCCGACCGAGGGACCCTCCCGTGAACACTTCCCGTGATCCCCGCATCGCGATCGTCGGCGCCGGCCTCGGCGGCCTCACCTGCGCCCGAATCCTCCAGGAGTCCGGCCGCTCCGTGACCGTCTTCGAGCGCGAGGCCTCCGCCGACGCCCGCCCGCAGGGCGGCTCTCTCGACATGCATCCCGGCACCGGCCAGGCCGCCCTCGGCGCGGCGGGGCTCCTCGACCGGTTCCACGCCCTCGCCCGCCCCGAAGGGGACGAGTGGCGCGTGATCGACTTCGCCACCGCCGCCCTCCTGGCGCAGCAGGGCCCTTCCGCCGACGGAGGACGGCCGGAGATCGACCGGGGCCAGCTGCGCGGCCTGCTCCTGGACTCGCTCGCCGAGGGCACGGTGCGGTGGGGCCACGCCGTCACCGGTGTCGCCCCGTCGGCGGACGGCACCTGTCGGCTGCTCCTCGGTGACGGCGCCGTCGAGGGCTTCGACCTGGTGGTCGGTGCCGACGGCGCCTGGTCCCGCGTGCGCCCGGCTCTGTCGCCCGCCGCCCCCGGCTACACCGGTGTCACCTTCATCGAGACCGGATTCGACAACTGCGACAGCCGTCATCCCGATCTCGCACGGCTGGTCGGCAACGGATCGATGCTGGCGAAGGGTGCCGGCAGGACCTTGGTCGCCCAGCGCAACAGCAACGGCCACATCCGCGCCTACATCGCGCTCCGCGTGCCCCAGGACTGGCATGAGGCCGCCGGCGTCGACCTCGGTGACCAGCGGGCCCTGCGGACACACCTGTTGAGGATGTTCGACGACTGGGACGAGAGCCTGCGCTACATCCTGCGCAACGGCGACCACGGCTTCACCCACCGGTCCCTGTTCGTCCTGCCCGCCCCGCACACCTGGGACCACGTTCCCGGCGTCACGCTGCTCGGCGACGCCGCGCACCTGATGCCCCCGGTCGGCCTCGGCGCCAACCTCGCCATGCTCGACGGCTGCGACCTCGCCCGAGCCGTCGTCGCCGGATCCAGGCTCGACGACGCCGTCCGCGCCTACGAGAGCATCATGCTGCCGCGCTCGATCGAGGCCGCGACGGGCAGTGCGAAGGGACTCGACCACCTCGTTCCCGCGGCGGCCCCCTGAGCTTGGCTGAAGCGGCCGGACGGCGCCGGTCACGACGGCGCTGCGCTCGTGGCCAGGGCGGTTCGCGCCAGGTCGCGCAGCCAGGCGTGGGCGGGGTCGGTGTCATAGCGCTGAAAGCGGGTCCGCGAGGTGGACAGGGTCAGCACGAGGTCTCCTCTGCGGCGCGGTGTGCTCGTCTGCCCGGGATCTGCCGGGCCTCGGCAGCCGGCGCGGGACGGGCGGCGATGACGGCGAGAACGGTGTCGGGGAGTTCCGACCTCGTCTTCGAGGGGCTTCGCGCGGGAATCACTGCAGGACATCGGCTTGCTGAGGATCGAAGACGATCGCACCCCTCATCTCACACAGGTAGTCCATGAGCGAGATGATCCGGTTCGTGTACTCGCGGGCATCGTCGTCCCCGAAAACGACCCGGACCCGTCTTGTGGCAGTCGAGAGATCAAACGGCACCGACAGGCATACTTGCCGGACGGTCAATGGCAGGTAGAGGTGGATGACGCGGTGAAACTGGCTGAAGCGCTCGCGCAGCGCGCGGCGGCGGTGCGGCAGGTGGAGCAGTTGCGGGCGCGCGTCGTCGGCAGTGCCCGCTACCAGGAGGGCGAAGAGCCGGCCGAGAACGCGGCGGAGGTCCTGGCCCAGGCCGGGGAGGTGCTGGATGAGCTGGAGAGGCTGATCCGTCAGATCAACCGGACCAACTCCACCGTGCTCATCGAGGGTGGCGGCACTCTTACCGACGCCCTCGCCCGCCGGGACGTCCTGCGGCTGCGCCACTCGGTGACCACGGCGGCCGCCGACGCCGCCTCCGGACGCGACCAGCGCGGAGCCGTACGGCAGTTGCGGTCCGAACTCAGGATCCTCTCCGCGCTGCCGGTCGCCGAGCTCCGCGCCCAGGCGGATGCGTTGGCCAAGGAGATCCGCGAGGTGGACACCTTGATCCAGCGCACCAACTGGGAGATCGACCTGATCGAGGACTGACCCCACAAGCTGGGTGTGGGAAGCAGGTAGTCGTCATGGAGGCGTGCACACACCGCGGCCGGCGGTTAATCCGGCCCTGGCGCGTGAAGAGCAACGCAGGGGTTCGACTCCCCACCAACAGTGCAGCTCAGCATCGCGTACAGGTGACAGGGCACACTGCACAGCTCACCACCATGTGCAGATCCGGACGACGAGGGCGGGAACGGGGTGCCCACACCCGGTGCGGGGGCCGTGCACACTGTCACGGCCCCCGCACCTACTCCACAGTGGACACGTACGGCTATGTCGAGAACGCGGACAGCGCCGACACTTCCTCCCGCCGGGCGAGGAAACGGAACTCCTCCGGCCGGAGGGCTGATCGCAGGTCGGCAGCCGGTCAGACCCCGGTGAGACGGGAGCTGGTGGGCTTCCTGGCCTGCGTCGACTGCGGCGACGTCCCCGGGCAGGAGAGCACCTGGGTGTACGGCAGCCGCCAGCGGATCCGCCGTCCCGGTGGCTGCTGCTGGTCCTGCCACCAGGAACGCGAGGAGCGGCTGGAACGGGAGGCCGGGGAACTGCTGGAAGCTGCCCGCACGGCGAACGCCTTGTTGCGTCCGTGCTGGACGTGCGGGGGCTCGACGGGCGGGGAGTGGACGTCGGAGCCGGTGCCGTAGGTCTCCGAGCCGTCCGGGTCGCCGACGAAGGCGACGTAGGGGTCGCCGGACTTCGGTCCGGAGTGCCCGAACTCGGGGTGGTCCCGGTCGACGCCGATCCGGTCGAGGATGTGCTGGCCGTCGGCCCGGACACCGTTCGCGGCGAGGACCATGTGCGCAGTGAGGCCGCCTCGCAGTCGTCACTGAGCTGCTGGTGGTCGTAGGGGATGCTCGCGGCGGCGAGGCGGGGGTGGCGCCCGGGGCGAGGGACGCGGCGGGCGCGCTCCCGGTCGGCCCAGTGAGGGCGTCCAGGAGGCGGCCGTACCAGCGGTGGCGTCCCAACGGACCGGGCCGCGCCGGCTCGAACTCGGCGGTGAACTCGTCCAGCAGCTGCCGAGCCCCGGCTGCCCACAGCAGGTTCAGCAGGAGCCCGTACGGCGTCTCCCGCTCGGCGGCCGAGGCCCGCGCCGCGACCGCCCGACGCCCGGCGGCGAGGGCCCGCCCCCGCAGCTCGTCCAGCAACCGGCTCTTGCCGATGCCGGTGAGTCCGGTGACTCGGCGAGCCGAACCGCCCTGGCAGCGTGATGGCGCCCACCGCGGTGGGCGCCATCACGCTGCCAGGGGGATGTCAGGCGCGCTCGGGGTGCTCGTCGGCGTGACGGAGCGCCAAGGCGTAGTCGCGCAGACTGAGCCCGTAGTAGGGCTCCTTCTCCGGGAGCAGAAGGTGGGCCGTCCCTTCGAAGGAGCGGCCGGAGCGGTCGTCTCCGGTCATCGTGCACCCGGCCTCGTCCGTGATGCGACGGACCAGAGCGGCCCCGGTGAACAGCTGCGACAGGTCGTATCCCCACCGGACGTAGCCGGAGCGGTCGCCGTCGGCGGCGAAGGTGATGGCGTTTCGGAGCGGGTCGGCCGCTACCCACGCGTCGAGGGTCTGCGCGTACTTCGCTGTCGTGCGGGCCCAGGTCAGACGGAGCGGGGTGCCGGTGGGTATCAGGCCGGGTCGGTTGAGCAGGTAGGCCGGATTGTGGATGCGCTTGGTGGTATCGGGCATGGGGCGTCCTGTCGTTGATGATCCTCGGCGGGCGGGGGGTGGTCGATCGACCGGCCGTTCCGTCACCGTGGTCGCTTGGGACCAGGTCGCGCGGCAGAGTTGCCCCCGGCCGGTTCCCGCGACCCGGCACCCCATACCTGCACGCTTGTTGGCCCCACCCAAGGCGGGGGCGCGGCGTGGCCTGCTCGGCGTCGGGGAGCGGATGCCCGGCGCAGGGCGGGCGCCAGGTCGGTCGGTGCGGGGTGGTAGGCCAGGTGGGTGTGGGCGGCGGTGAGGTCGAGGGTGCGTTCGTGGGCCAGGTGGCGGGCGGCGTAGACGGTCAGGCGGGGGTCGCGGGTGGACCGGGTGGTGCGGGTGAGGAGTTCGGCGGTGCGGGCCAGGGGCAGGGCGAGGGCGAGCGGCAGGTAGACGGGGGTGGTGGGGAGGCCGTGGGCGGCCAGGACCTGGCGCAGCACGTCGTCCAGCACGACCGGGTCGCGGTCGGTGATGTTGAAGGTGCCGCGGGCCTCGCCCTGGGCGGCGAGCAGGCAGGCGTCGACCAGGTTGGCCACGCTGGTCAGGCTCAGCCGTTGCCGGCCGTCGCCGATCGCGAACAGTCTTGGCCCATAGGGGGTTCGGCGTACCGCCCGCAGGACGCGGGGCAGCAGTGTGGTGTCCCCGGGGCCGTAGACGGCGTGCGGGCGCAGGATCACCGCGTCGGGGCGGGTCCGGCGCACCCACTGCTCCGCCAGGGTCTTGGAGCGCCCGTAGGCGTCGGTGTGGCGGACCGTGTCGGCCTCGTCCTCCCGGGCCATGACGGTGGGCCGGCGCGGGTCGTAGACGCTCGCGGTCGACAGGTGCACGAAGCGCGCCGCCTCGGGGAACGCGGCCAGTGCGCCCCGGGTGGCCAGCACGTTGCCGCGGTGGAAGGCTTCGGGGCGGGCCCAGTCGGTGGCCAGGCCGGCGCAGTGGATCACCGCGTCGGGGCGGGTGAACGGGGGCGGGAGGGCGGGGCGGGCGGCGGGGTCCGCGAGGTCCCAGGAGAGGTAGGGCGCGCCGCCGATCAGGTCGGCGGGGACGGTGCGACGGCGGCCCAGAGCCAGCACCTGGTGCCCGGCGGCCCGTGCCGCGCGGCACAGGGCGCTGCCGACGAATCCGCTGGCCCCGGTGACGACGGTGATCACGGCGCCTCCTCCGCGACCAGCGCGCGCAGCCGTTCGCGGTCGGGTTTCTCGGTCCGTCCCCGCCGGGGGATCTCCGGGAGGCAGTGGATGCGGTCCGGCAGTGCCGCGTGGTCGATCGTGCGGGGCAGTTCGCGTCGCAGGGAGCGCAGGAGTTCCGCTTGCGGGAGCGAGCCGTCCGGGCGTACGGCCAGCACCACCGCCTCGTCGGCGGTCTGCGGGTCGGGCACGCCCACGATGACGGCCTCGGCGACGCCCGGCAGAGCGGCCACCGCCGGTTCGTACAGGCCCGGGTAGAGGTTGAAGGAGCCGCGGATCAGCATGTCCTTGGTCCGGCCGAGCAGGACGATCCGGCCCTCGGCGTCGATGCGGGCCCGGTCGCCGGTGTTGAGCTCGCCGATCGGCCCGTCGCCGAGGTAGCCGATCGCCAGGTGGGGGCCGCGCAGCAGGAGTTCGCCCTCGTCGTTGAGGCGTGCGGTGACTCCGGGCAGCGGGTGGCCGGCCAGGTCGCCGTGGGGTGCGTGGTCGAGCTTGTCGCCGGCCCCGGTCATGGCGATCGGCAGCATCTCGGTCGCGCCGTAGACCACGGCGATCCGGGCCGAGGGGAGCGCGTTCTGCAGGCGGCGCAGGATCGGGGGTGGCGCGGGAGCGGCGCCTAGCAGCACCGTGCCCAGGGTGTCCGGGAGCCGGCCGGCGTCGAGCAGGCGGGCCAGGGAGGCCGGGGTGCCGAAGGTGTGGGTGGCCCGGCGGCGGCGCAGGTCCCGCAGGAACCGCTTCGGGCGCACGGGCAGCGGCGCCGTCGACCAGGTGGCGCCGGCCGCGAGGAAGGCGAAGGCGATCATCAGCTGCTCGGAGTGCACGACCACCGGGCCGGGGACGGCGTTCAGGCCCAGGCTCTCGCCGAGCAGGTCGGCGCCCGCGAGCAGCGTGGCCTGGCTGTGCACGACCGCGCGGGGGCGGGCGGTGGTGCCGGAGGTGAACACGACCAGGGCCGGACGGTCCGGGTCCCCCTCGTACGCGGGCTCCGAAGCGGTGCGCGCCAAGGCCGCGGCGCACAGCGCGTCCGGGGGCAGGCCCGGCAGGCGCGGGCCGGTGTGGACCAGGCGCAGGGCCGGGTCGCAGAGCGCGGGCAGGTTCAGGCCGAGGCGGCGCAGCAGGGTGCGTCCCGCCGTGCGGGCGGCGAGTGCGCAGAGCCATGATTCGGCGGCCAGCCAGCGCGGTGCGGTGAGGCGTTCGGTGACGAGGTGTCCGCGCGCGGCGTCGAGTTCGGCGCCCGCGCCGGGGTCGGCCACCACCACGGCGGCGCCGACCGTCATGACGGCCAGGCCGAGCACCAGGGCGTCCCGGCCGGGGCGGACGGCGAACAGCACCGTGTCGCCGGCGGACATGCCCGCGGCGCGCAGGCCGTTCGCGGTGGAGGCGATCCGCTGGGCGAGTTCGGCGTAGGTGAGTGTGCCGCGTGCGTCGAGCAGGGCGGCGGCGTCGGGGGTGCGGCGGGCGTGGTCGGCGATCCGGCCGGCGAGTCCGGTCGGTGCGGCGGGTCCGGTCGGTGCGGCGGGTCCGGCCGGTGCGGTGCCTTCGGGGTCGGGCGTGCCGTTCACGTCGTCACTTCCAAGTGTGCGTAGGTCGGGATCAGGACCCGTCGCTTGGCTCGTCGCCGCACGATGTGTTCGGCTCCCGCCGTCAGGAGCGCATGCAGCAGCACCCGTATCTCGGCCAGGGCGAGCGGTGCGCCGATGCAGTAGTGCGGTCCGGCCCCGAACCACAGGCGTTTGGGATCGTGTGCCGGGCACCGGCCCAGTGCCGCGGCCCGGTCGAACGGGCCCGCGGCCAGGTCGCAGCGCGCGGTGGCGATGACCACCCGGTCCCCCTCGCGTACCGTCGTCGCGCCGAGACGGCCCGGCCGTGCGGCGCGGCGCAGCATCGCCGGGCTCGGGGTGATCACCCGCATCGCCTCGTCGATCGCCGCGTCGAAGGCCTCGCCGCCCTCTTCCAGGTCCGCCTGCAGCGCGGGCAGCAGCCCGGAGTCGTGCCAGATCGCGAAGACCCGGGGGACCGTGGTGGTGACCGTCTCCGTCCCGGTGAGCAGGAACGCCGCCGCCAGCCCGAGCGCCTGCTCGCGGTCGAGCCCGTGGGCGCGCAGCCGCGCCATCATCGAGCCGGGGTCGTCGCGGTCGTATGCCTCGCCCGCCGCCGCCGTCAGGTCGGCCAACACCGCCTTCGCTTTGGCGACTTGACGTAGAGTCAGTTCCCTGGTGCGGAGCCCGACCATCCGGACGATGCGCTCGCCGTGCTCGAACACCTCCGCGCCCGCGGCGTCGGCCACGCCCAGCAGGTCGCCGATCACGGTGCCGGCTGCCGTCCTGGTGAGTGCGACCAGGTCCACCGCGCCGCCCGCGTCCAGCCGGTCGGTGGCCTCGTGCAGCACCGGTCCGAGGACGCGGGTGCACAACTGCGTGGCCTGGGCCCGGGTGAACAGGCCGGCCAGCGCGGCCCGCAGCCGCCGGTGCTCCTCGCCCTCCATGTTCAGCAGCACGGCCGGCCCCAGCACCGGCGTCCACAGCGCGCCCGAGGACCCGGGGCCGTCCTTGCGGAACCCCTCGTGGTCGAGCAGCACCTGCCGGGCCAGCTCCGGATCGCCGACCACGACGCCGACTCCCGGCACCCGCACGGCGGGGCCGCGCCGGGCCACGGCCGCGATGAACGGGTACGCCAGCGGGTGCGCGGCCAGCTGCACCCGCTGCTCCCAGGTGTGTTCCCACCGCTTCGGTCGCGTCATCGGATGTCGACCACCTCGGGCCGGTAGCGGTGGTCCGCGTACCAGGCCAGCGTGTTGCGCAGTCCGAACGCCCGCAGCCGCCGCACCGAGCCGTGCACCCGCATGCCCGGGACCTGCCCGTAGGCGGCGGTGAGCCTGCGCACCCGGTTCACCAGGGCGCGGTCCTCGTGCTCCTCCTCGATCGCGGTGCGCGGGAAGCCGCCGCTGCGCTCGTAGAGGTCGGCGGTGATGGCCAGGTTGCAGCCGGGGCACATCAGGTACGGGCCGAGGTACTGCGGGTCTCGGTTGCCGGGCCGGAACCTGCCGAACCAGGCGGCCAGCGCGACCACCGCCGGCAGTAGCCGGCTCTCCCACAGTTTGAGCCTGAACTCGTCGGTACGCGGCAGGAGTTCACCGGTGACCAGCTCCAGATCGCCGGCCAGGCCGCGGCGCACGGCCGCCGTCCAGCCGGGCACCGGCAGGCAGTCGGCGTCGGTGCGGGCCAGGTACCGGGCGCCGGCCGCGATCGCGAACCGCATGCCGGTGTCCGCCGCCGCGCCGGTGCCCTTGCGCGCCTCGGTGATCAGGTGCAGCGGGAAGCCGGCGGTGAGCGCGAACTCCCTTACCACCTCGGCGGTCCGGTCGGTCGAGGCGTTGTCCACCACCACGCACTCGAAGTCCGCGTCGCGCTGGGCCGCGAGTGCGCGCAGCGTGGCCGGCAGCGAGGCTTCCTCGTTGTAGGCGGGCACGACCACCCACAGGTCGGTCACTGGTGTTCCTTCACATTCGGGCGCACGGGCAGGGTCGCGGGCGGGCGCACGGGCAGGGTCGCGGACGGACGTACGGGCAGGGCCACGGACGGCCGCACGGTCGGGCTCACAGCTGCGCGAAGACGACGCCGAGCGAGACCCCGCCGGCCAGTCCGATCAGCGCCACCCGGTCGCCCGGCCCGCAGCGGCCCTGCTCCAGCGCCCGGGCGAGCTGGAACGGCAGCGAGGCCGAGGCGAGGTTGCCGTGCTCGGGCAGCACCGGCACCAGCAGCCCGGCGGGCAAGCCGGTTCCGCGCAGGAAGGCGTCCAGCAGTGGCACGGTCACCTGGTGCACCGCCACCGCCGCGAAGTCCGCCCAGGTCAGGCCGTGTTCGGCCAGCGCCCGGTGGATCAGCTCGGGGCCGAGCGCCTCGAAGGCCGCGTGCAGCCGTGCGCCGTCCATCCGGAAGTAGCCCGCCTCCGGGTCCCGCGGGTACGCGGTGCCCCCGCCGGGCAGGGTGCCGACCTCCCAGGCCGTGGAGTCCGCGGTAAAGGCGCGGTGGAAGATCCCGGCCGGCGCCGCCCCCGCCTCCAGCAGCACGGCCGCGCCGCTGTCGGACAGGGTGTAGCCGGGGAACGACTCGGCGAACTGGAGCCGGTCCCGCACCGACCAGCGGACCGCACGCGACGGCACTTCCCCGGTGCAGACCAGGACCCTGCGGTACTGCCCGGCGGCGATCAGCGCCTCGGCGACCTGGATCCCGTTGAGCACGCTGTTGCAGGCGTTCTTCACGTCGAACACCGGGCAGCGCGCTCCGAGCTTCGAGGCCAGGATGTGCGCGGTGGCGGGCTCGACCATGTCCTGCGAGGCGCTGGCGAAGATCAGCAGGTCGACGTCGCGCGTATCGAGGCCTGCGTCGGGCAGCAGCTTGCGGGCCGCTGCCGCGGCCAGGTCGGAGGCCTGCCAGTCGTCAGGGGCGACGTGCCGCGCGCCGATCCCGGTGACCGCCTCGATCAGCCCGGGGCGCGGCCGGTAGGGGCCGCTGTCGGCGATCCGCTGCTCCGCCTCGCGCGACGTGAGGGCGCCCTCCGGCAGGTGTACCGCCACCGCTGCGATCACCGCGCGCACCCCGCCGCCTTGCCCCACCAACTGCCCACTGCCCTCCGACACGTGCTCAAGCTTCCCCCGAGCCGCCCGATCATACGATGATCCGTGATGTGGCCTGCCGCGGTACGGTTCCCCGCACGGACAACCGAGGCAGCGGTGGGGGCGGTACGGCGATGGGTACGACAACGGCGCAGCGGCACGAGAGCGGACTGTTGTGGGCCAGCCGGCCCGCCCTGTGGACGCTGACCAGGATCACCATGGCCCGGCCGTTCGGACCGCTGCGGCGGGTGCCCCGGCTGGGCTGGGTGGCGAGCGAACCCACCCTCATCCGGGCCGTGCTCAACGACCACCAGCACTTCACCCTGCTCGGCGAGGGCGGCGTCGGTCACCTGTGGGAACAGATCCTCGGGCCGTACGTCACCCGGCTCTTCGACGGCGCCGGCCACGCGGACCTGCGCCGACGCGCCCGGGACCTGTTCACCGAGGACAACTCCGCCGCCCTGGTCGAACGCGCCGCCGGACCGGTCTACGCCGACGTCACCAAGCGCCTCTCCGACGGGGAGCGGGTCGACGTGGCCGCGGCCGCCCGGCTCGTCGTCGGCCGGCTGATGGCCGACCTGCTGGGCTTTGGACTCCCGCCGGACACCCCCGACTCCACCTACCTGGAGACCTTCGCCGCCGGCGAGCGGCTGGCCGCGCTCGCACTTGACACGACCGCCTCGACCGAACTGCCGCCCGAGCGCATCGAAGCGGCCAAGAACATCGTCACGTCACTGACCAGCGGCGTCCCGGCGGCGTACGCCGGCGCCGATCCCGACACCCTGCTCGGCCGCTGCCGCGAGGCCGGGATCACGCTGGAGGAGGCCAGCGGCCTCGCCTCCCTGCTGCTCGTCGCCGGCACCGAGACCGCCGCCAGCGCGATGGCCCGCACGGTCGCCCTGATCCACGACACCGGGCAGCAGGAACTGCTGCTCGCCGATCCCGGACTGACCGGCGACGCCGTCCGCGAGGGGCTTCGGGTGACCACGCCCGCACCGGTGATCGGACGGCACGTCAGCGCGGACGTCACACTGGCCGGGCGCCGGCTGCGCAAGGACGAGCGGATCCTCCTCGTCACCTACGCCGCCGACAACCTGGCCGGCGGCTTCGACCTGGCCCGCCCGTACGACCCGCGCTCGCGCCAGCTCTGGTTCGGCGCCGGCCGCCACCTGTGCCTCGGCGCACCCGTCGCCCGGGCCGAGATCGCCCGCATGGTCGCGGCGGTCTGCGCACCGGGGCGCCCGTACCGGATCGTCTCGCGCAGCTACGCCCGGAAGGTGATGATCCCCTCCTACGCCTCACTCGTCATCGAACTCGCCCGCTGAGCAAGCGATGTTCCCCCGCTGTGCGCAGGGCGCCACCACGTTTCCGGGCAGCGATTCCGAGGACGACGCGACCCAGGCGCTGATCGAGCTCATCATCGGGCAGGGCGGGGCGGGGCGGGGCGGGGCGGGACGGGGCGGGGCGTGGCGGGGCAGGGGGCCAGTGACGAGCCGGGTTCCCGGGGCCCTCACTGCAGGATGCCGACCGCCCTCGCCACCACGAGCACCACCGTGATCAGCGATACCGCCGACCGCGTCATCATCAGCAGCGTCGCCCAGACCGACAGCGGCATGGTGTCCGTCGGACTCAAGGCGCAGGCGTTGGTGAATGCCACGTACAGGTAGTCCGGGGAGGACGGCTCCCAGCCCGGCTCCGCGACGCCCCCTGCTGCATCTGCGGGAAGAGGATCTCGACGCGGCCCAGGCCGACATGGCGCGCCGGCGCAGCTCCGGCCGGTCTGAGGTGGCGGCGAGGACGATGCCGAGGGTCGAGGTCGCCAGCGCCGAGGCGCCCAGCCCCTGGGCGGCGCGGGCGGCGATCAGGGCCTGGCCGCCGTCGGCCTGGCCGCCGAGGGCGCCGGCGGCGGTGAAGAGCAACAGGCCTGCCCGGAGGGTGGCCCGGCTCAACGACGTGTCAACGCGGGTGACCGGGCCACGACGGCGACCCAACCCGCCCGCCCAGCAAGGAGATCCGTGTGCGCCTGCGCCGCGAGGACGTGCTCGCCGGAGCGCTCGGCCTGCTCGACCAGGACGGCCTGGACGGGCTGACCATGCGCCGCCTTGCCACGTCCCTGGGTGTCGGCCCCAGCGCCCAGTACTGGCACTACCGGGACAAGCAGGCGCTGCTGGAGGCCATCGCCGAAGAGATCATGAGTGGCGTCGCCGACGTCGACCTCGCACTGCCGGCGCACGAGCGGACCGCCGAACTCGCCCGACGGCTGCGGCTCGCCCTGCTCACCCGCCGCGACGGTGCCCGCGTCCTGTCCGGCACGTACGTCCGCCGGCCCAACACCCTCCGGTTCGGCGAGGCCGCCGTCCAGGCCCTCGCCGCCGCCGGAGTACCGGAGACGGAGACCGCGCTGGCCTTCTTCACCATCCAGGACGACGTTCTCGGCCACGTCATAAGCCATCGCCCGTGCGGCCGTGACGTCCGACGGGCGCATCCTGACAGGGCCTCACGCCGGGGGCCGGAGGCCGGAGCCCCGAGGCCCCAGCGCCAAGACGAGGCCGGCTTGGGTAAGGCGCAGTTAAAATCCGCGCCCGGCCCGCGAGCCCGCCCGCCGGTGCGGCGGCGTCGGTGCGTGGGCGACCGGGCCGGGCGGGGCGGGCGCGGCGGCGTAGCGGGGTGCCGTTGGGCCCGGCTGGGCGGCGTGCCGCAGCCGCGCGGGCGCCGGCGGGCGCCGTGCGCGGGACCTTGTGTGCGCGGGTGAGTGAAATATCATATGGCGCATTGCACAGCGGTGCCCGGGTGAGACCCGGTTCCCCGTCCGCCGCCGCGACCCGCTGGCGACCAGTCAGCTCCGCATGCGCGCCGCACCGTGCGTCCCCCACCCTCACGCCACGAGAGACGGAAGCCGACCTGTGTCCAGATTCCGATCCCGCCTGTCCGAACGCGCCCGGCACGGCCGGCGAACCGCCCTGGTGGCGCTCGCGGCCGCGCTGGCCGGCGCCGGGCTGAGCGCCCCACTGTCCGCCATGGCGGACAGCCACCCGCCGCAGGCCGTCACCGCGGTGGCCCAGCCGGGCACCCCGAAGACGGCCGCCGCCCCGCAGAAGCCCGGCCCGCACCGGGCCAAGGCCGCCCGCACCGGCCCGGTCGCCGCAGCGAGCACCAAGGGCAAGAAGGCCCCCGAACTGGTCGACGGTGCCGACCCGGGCACCGGCAGCAACGGCGACGGCAACGTCGCCAACGAGTACGACCTCCAGGTCACCTACAAGGGCGGCCAGGAGTCGACCGGCGTGGTGATCGGCGCACCCAAGGTCTACCTGGTGCTCTGGGGTTCCCAGTGGGGCACCCCGTCGACGAACCCGGCCGGCGATGTCACGGCGAGCGGCGACCCGGACCAGGCCGCCCCCTACCAGCAGGACTTCTTCAAAGGCCTCGGCAGCGCCGGCGACGGCTGGAGCGCCGTGCTGACCCAGTACTGCGAGGGCATCGCCGCCGGTTCCGTCCAGTGCCCGGCCGGGTCCGCCCACATCCCCTACCCGCAGGCGGGCAGCGTGCTCGCCGGCGTCTGGGTGGACAACACCGCCCCCGCGCCGCAGGCCGCCACGGAGCCGCAGATCGGCGCCGAGGCGGTGGCCGCCGCCAAGCACTTCGGCAACCTGACCGAGGCGCAGAACCGCAACGTCCAGTACGTCATCGACTCGCCGCAGGGCACCGACCCGGACAAGTGGAAGGAACTGGGCTACTGCGCCTGGCACGACTTCCAGCGCTCACCGTACGGCCAGCTCGCCTACACCAACATGCCGTACCTGACGGACGTGGCCGGTTGCGGCACCAACTGGTTCGGCGAGAACACCCCGCGGGGCCGGCTGGACGGCTACGGGATCATCGGCGGCCACGAGTACGCGGAGACGGTGACCGACCCGAACACCCCGGGTGGCTGGACCGACGCCACCGGCCAGGAGATCGGCGACAAGTGCGCCTGGATCCCGAAGGGCGCCAACGGCGGGCTGTTCTTCGAGAACCTGTCCACGGGCAGCTTCCCGCTGCAGACCCTGTGGTCCAACTCCGACCACCTGTGCGTCGATTCGGACCCTGTCGTGTCGAGCCCGCCGGTCTCGGTGAGCACGATGTGCGACCGCATCGACAAGGCCGGGCAGCCGCTGTCGATCCCGGCAGTGGGCGTGTCGACCACCGGCGCGGCCCTCGCCTACAGCGCCACCGGGCTGCCGCAGGGGCTGGCCATCGACGCGCACAGCGGAGTGATCTCCGGCACCGCCGCCGCGACGGGCAACTACCAGCGGATCACCGTGACGGCGACGGACGGCGCGGGCAACACGGCCTCCACCGGCTTCTGGGAGAACGTCAGCACCTCGGGCGGGACAGGCTGCGGCTCCATCGAGCAGCTGACCGACGCCGGCTTCGAGAACGGCTCGGCGAACGTCGACCACACGGTGATGACGGACACCTGGAACCCGTCCGGGTACAACATCGTCACCCCCTCCAGCCTGCACGCGCCGCACTCCGGCTCGTGGTACGCCTGGCTCGGCCAGAACACCGGGACGGACGACTCCGTCACCACCTACCTGAACACCTACCCCGGCTACGGGCAGGCCCAGTTCTCCTTCTGGCTGGACGTCGAGTCCACCAACACCTCCGCCTCCGCACCCGACACCCTCTCCCTGGTGGCCGTCAACCAGTACACCGGGCAGCCGATCGGCACGCTCAGGACCTGGACCAGCCAGACGCCGACCCACGGATACCAGTACCAGGCGGTCGACCTCTCCCCGGTCATCGCCCAGGCCGGCTGGGGCACCACGATCGGTCTCAAACTCGTCTCCCACGAGACCGGAACGACCCCCGCCACCGCCTTCCTGATTGACGACACCTCCGCCCACGAGAGCTGACCCCCCGCGAACAACGGCCCCGGCACCGCATCCTGCGGCGCCGGGGCCGACGCACGGCCCAGGCGGGCCCCGCACGGAGCGGTCCCGGCGCCGACAGCCGGTTGCCTCCGTTCGCAGGGGCGGCCGGGACCAGGTGCGTCGCGCCACACGCGCGGCACTGGCGGGGCAGTCAGGCCCAGGCCCGTACATCTACCGGCGGGGCCGGCAGGCCCCCGATGGGGCAGGGCTGGGGCCCTCACCCCCTGCACGTCGAACTCACCCTCACCGGCCGGCCACCCACTGCCACCTTCATCCGCCTCCGCGGCGACTGACGCCCTCGACGCCCCGTCCCTGCGGATCGGGCCCTCGGACATCACTGGGTGCCACGCCGTACGCGGTGCGGAACGCACGGCTGAAGTTCGCGTGCGCGCGGAATCCCCAGCGGGCGGCGACGTCCCCGATCGTGCGGTGGCGCAGCCGCGGGTCGACGAGGTCGACACGGGAGCGCTCAAGACGGCGACGGCGGATCGTGGCGGCGACGGTCTCGGGCTGCGTCCGGAACAGCTGGTGCAGGGTACGCAGCGAGATGTGGTGGTGCGCGGCGATGACGGCCGGGCACAGCTCCGGGTCTCCCAGGTTGTGCTCGATGAAGGTGTCGATGCGCGCGAGCAGTACCTGCTCCCGGGTCTCCACGGGCAGCGCGTCGTGCGCGTCGAGCAGGCCCGCGAAGTAGGCGGCGGCCAGATCGACACCGATGGCGCCCGTCCGGCGGAGCTCTGCCGGGCCGCCGTGGCCGGCACTCTCCAGGAAGCCGGACAGGAAGTGCCCGAGCAGCACCCCGGCGGGCGATCGGGCGGCGAGGGAACGGCCCAGCAGACGCTCCATCCGGTCGGCCTTCAGCGGCACGGCGGTCCGGGGCAGTTGCATCAGCGTGACCCGGTGCCCGCGGTCGTCCCGGGTGAAGAAGTCGGCCGCCAGCGGGCGGGAGGTGTCGAACACGGCCAGGCCGCCGGTCGTGAGGCCGGCGACGTTGCGGGACTGCTCCAGCTGGATCGGGCTGCCCTGCACCAGGAACAGGTAGTACTGCTCCGGGTCGAAGCGCCTGATCTGGGCCGATCCGCGACGGGCCGACATCGGGGAGAACGCGAACTCCGCCACCCGGGCGCCGGGCAGGTCGACCGCCCTCGCACTCCCGCGGAAGCCGCCCTCGTGGTCGCTGGTGAGCGCCACGGGCATGACGTCGGTCTCCATCAGGCAGCTCCACCACTCCAGCCGGTCCGGTGGAACCACCCCGTCGGTGGAGACCGACACCAGCGCCTCGGGTGCCGACCCGCCCGCCCCTGCTTCAGTTGACGTGAACACAGAGAGATGGTCCGGGTCGCAGCCGGGCCGCGTCCAGGCGGTTGTCGGCCATGCCGGACGCGACTGCGCCCGGTGCCAAGGAAGTCCGCACGCAGCGCCAAAGACCCGGGCGCCGGTGCGCGGCAATGCTGTGACCAGCACGCGACACGATCCTTCGATTCCCAGAGGTGACACCGTGACAGAGCACCGAACCCCCGGCTCCGGCTCGCCCGCGAGGATTCTCGCCGCGCTGGTCATGACCCTCCTCGCACTGGTGGGCACCGCGAGTGCGGCCGGCGCCACCACCCCGGACTTCTCGGCTCAGGCCCACCACCTCGGCCTGACCGACGCCCAGGCGAAGAGCCTCCAGGAGCGCGTCGACGCCTACCTGGCCACCACCGGCGGCACCCAGGTCTCGGCCAACAAGATCGCCCTGAACGGCGGGGAGCTGCTGCTCGCCCTCCCCGGGGAGCAGAAGGCTCGCAGCGTCACAGCGGCGGGTGACGCGATGAGCCTGGCCGCCTCCTGCCCGTACACGTACGTGTGCGCCTACAGCGGCCCCGACTACACCGGTGACGTCCTGACGCTCTTCACCTGCAACTTCCGGGTGTCCATTCCCTGGTACGGGACCGGCTCGTGGATCAACAACCAACGGGCCGCCCTGCACGCCAAGTTCTACGACCGGAACGGCAACCTCGGCTGGACGTCGCCCGGCGGCTACAGCTCGGACCCCGCCGCCCCCTGGGGCTGGGTCGGGTGGCTCAGCCCCTGCTAGGAGCCGCCTGATCAACCGCTGGTCGCGGCCCGAGGACTCGGGCCGCGACCAGCGGTTGATGACGCCTGCGCCCCGCGCTCCCGCGGCTCCCCGGTCACTTCCGGCGCTTCGCGGCATGGGAGTCTCGTCGCGCTCGACCACCCCGGCCTCGATCAGCCCGAGGATGGCGGCGCGCCAGTCCTCGCTCAGCTGGTCGCCGGTGCCAACCCCGCGGCCGGCACGTGCTTGCACGGCCCGCGCCCGCCCCGGTACTCGGCCCACCAGAGGCAGGTGCACCCCCGCGAGCCGTCCGCCGCGTGGCGGACCCGCTGCACATGATCCCCCACGTGCACCAGTGCGCCGCCGTCCGTCTGCGGGCGGACCGCTCCGGCGGCGACCAGTGTGCGGGCGGCCCGCAGCCGCGACCCAGCCACCGCCTGGTGGTGGCTGGCGGGTTGGTGGTCAGCGCCTCCACGGCTGGGGGGCCGGCTGCGGCGCGGGGGCGAGTGACTGGTCGGTGCAGCGGGTGATCTGCCCGTCGCGGACGCCGCACTCGGGGCCTCGGTCCCGGGCGACGACGTAGGGCCAGTGGGTGGGGTAGGAAGCGCTCCACAACGCCCTCGCCACCGCTGCGCCCGGGCTGGCGGCTGCGGCGCCGACCGCGACACCCGTGGAGGTCAAGGCCGGGCAAAGTGCAGGAATTGTGGGGGGATTCTTCGGAGTGCCGATCGGCGGTTCGACGGGGTGCGTCGACTGACTACTCTTCGGTGATCACCGTTCAGGTGGTCGTTCGCATTCGTCAGCTACGGGGGGTCACCCGCTCATGTCCGCACCGCCGCCTTATCCGCGCCAGCCGTACGGGCAGCCGCCGGCCCCGCAGCCGTACGGCGGACAGCCGTCCGCCGGCCAGCCCCACGGCGGTCAGTCCTACCCGGGCCAGCCCGCCTACGGCCCGCCGCCCGTGCCGCAGGCGCAGCCGCCGTACGGTCAGCCGCCCGCGCCCGGGCCGCGTCCGCCGGCCGGGCCGTCGGGGCCGCGGCGGCGCGGTCCGCTGCACTCGCTGCTGTCCGTCGGCATCGTGCTGGCGGTCTTCGGCGGCGTCGCCTGGTACGTGTGGGACTACAACACCAGCCCCACCGGCGGCAAGGCCAAGGCGGAGGCGACGCGCTCCGCGCAGGCGGCGGAGGCGAAGACGCACGATCCGAACATCGGGGACTGCGTCAAGATCGCCGACCCGGAGGGGGATCCGCAGCCCACCATCGTGGACTGCACCTCCCCCGAGGCCCAGTACAAGACGGCGGCCCGGCTGATCGGCGCGGACAAGCACTGCGGCAAGGAGTTCGACTACGGCATCCGGTACTCCTCCCGCCGCAGCACCGATTTCACGCTCTGCTTCACCAAGGTCCGTCGCTGAGACCGCTCCTGAAGGTGGACCGGCCAGTGCTCCCGGCCGCCCGCGGTGCCGGCGGCCGGGAGCAGGGGCCAGGAGTCAGCGGTCAGCCGGCGGATTCGCGGGGGCGATGCGGTAGGCGAAGGGCAGGGTGCCCGGGTCCGTGTGGTGGTGGGAGGCGGGCGACAACTGGACCATGGCCACCCCCGCCCCGGACCCGGCCATCGTGCAGGCCACCGGCGACGAATACGTCGACAACTTCGGTCTCAAGGACACGCCCGTCCTCGGAGGAACAGGCAACCTCGGCACCGGCGGCCACTACTACGTCACCTTCCGCGCCCAAAGCCCCGGCAGCACCACCATCACCCTGCACGTCGCCTACCGCGACGGGCTCGGTGGCACCTTCTCCGGCGGCCCACAACAGACCAAACGGCAGTTCACCGTCGACGTTCACTGAGCGGTCCGCGCCACGCCCGCCACCACGGCCGATCAGCGGGTCCAGGACTACGGGGGAGCTGCGCTGCACCGCGTGCCCGAGGTTCCGGCGGCCGTCGTGGAGTCCCATGTCACCGACGCCACCCCGGGATTGACCTTCTCGCACAAGTCGGGAAGATCTGCCGGGACTGCGACCGAGCCGTCCACTCTGCCTGACCAAGCTGCGCGGGGACCGTCGAGTCCGTCATGGGGCGGAACCGCTGGGTGACGGTGCACAGGGCCCGGGACGACGAGCGCACCGCGGACCGGCAAGCCGACGCCGGAGACGAGACCGCCTTCGCCACCGCGGCCGCCATCCACGCCGAGTGGCAGCGGGTGCGCGATCACACGGCCGAGAGCTCGCCGTGCAGGTACTCGACGCCCACCCCACCCGGACCGCGGGCCCCGACCAGGCCGACGCGGATCCCCTCGTTGCACCCCGGGGCGAAACAACGGCCTCGTCCGACGGCCCCTCGAAAACGAATGCGCCTGCCTTGGCGGCCACGCCCGTCCCGGCCGCGACGACCGGCACACCGCCGCCCGCCCACCAGCGACATGCGCATCGCCCTCCACGCAGGGCGGTTCGGCGACCGGTGGGCGCCCGCCGGCTGGACGGTTAACCCCGACGTCCATCCGGTGACCGGCGAGGGCCACCGGATCGGCTGGGTCGAACGCCGCCTGACCGGCATCGGCGACCGTCGGGTGGCGGTGTACGAGGGCTACCTCATCGACGACATCCACACCCAAGAGGCGATGCTCCACGACACCCCGGAACAGGCCGCCTTCACCCGTCGTCTGCTTGCCCGCGACCGGAATCGTACGGGTGGCCGGGTCCCGTGCCGGGCTGCGCCCTGCTGCCGGTTGCTGAGGCGTGGTGGGGCCTGTCGAGCCCGATCCCGAGACCGGGGTGCCGGTCACGGTCCTGGGAAGCCGGCGTCTTGGCTGTGGTGGTGGGTCGCTGGGCGGCTGGTGGTGGGAGGCTGCGCTGCTGAGGCCGGCGGCCCGGACCGGGATCGCGATCCAGCACGAGCCGCCTGCCGGGCAGTTCCTCGTGTGGCCGAGTAACACGTGCCGCAATCGCATCAAATGGTTGTTCCTGCCACATTAAATGGAGCGCCATATTCGGATCTTTAGATTCCGGGACCGCCCGGATTA
>NZ_JBITTM010000075.1:0-36460 GCF_044541955.1 Kitasatospora sp. NPDC085464 | reverse complement strand
CCCCGTACAGTTCCGGAGTTTCATTCATCGGATTCGCTTTCCGCTTTGTCACCCCGGTCTCCCGCGGCGACTCCGGAACTGTACGGGGACCGACCCACCACATGCAAATCGCCCCCGCCCGGGAGTCCGGGCGGGGGCGATCCGTCGGTCGAGCACCGTCAGGCGCGGCCCATCTCCTCGGCGATGGCCGCCGCGAAGGCGTCGATGTCGGCCTCCGTGGTGTCGAAGGAGCACATCCAGCGCACCTCGCCGGTGTGCTCGTTCCAGAAGTAGAAGCGGTAACGCTTCTGCAGCCGCTCGCTCACCTCGCGCGGGAGGATCGCGAAGACCGCGTTCGCCTGGACCGGGCGGACGATCTCGACGCCGTCGATGCCGCGGACGGCGGCCTCCAGGCGGCTGGCCATCGCGTTCGCGTGGCCGGCGTTGCGCAGGTAGAGGTCGCCGGAGAGCAGGGCCTCGAACTGGACCGACACGAAGCGCATCTTCGAGGCCAGCTGCATCGAGGTCTTGCGGAGGTACTTGATGTTGCGGACCCGCTCGGGGTTGAGCACCACCACGACCTCGCCGAACAGCAGGCCGTTCTTCGTCCCGCCGAAGGACAGCACGTCGACGCCCACGTCGGTCGTGAAGGCGCGCAGCGGCTGGCCGAGCGACGCGGCGGCGTTGGCCAGGCGCGAGCCGTCGACGTGGACGAGCATGCCCAGCTCGTGGGCGTGCTCGGTGATCGCGCGGATCTCCTCGGCGGTGTAGAGGGTGCCGAGCTCGGTGCTCTGGGTGATGGAGACCGCGAGCGGCTGCGCGCGGTGCTCGTCGCCGTAGCCCCAGGCCTGCTGGTCGAGCAGCTCGGGGGAGAGCTTGCCGTCCGGGGTGGGGATGGTGAGCAGCTTGATGCCGCCCATCTTCTCCGGGGCGCCGCCTTCGTCCACGTGGATGTGGGCGGTCTCGGCGCAGACCACCGCGCCCCAGCGCGGGAGCAGCGACTGGAGGGCGACCACGTTGGCGCCGGTGCCGTTGAAGACGGGGTACGCCTCGGCGGTCTCGCCGAAGTGGCGGCGGAAGACGTCCTGGAGGTGGGCCGTGTAGTCGTCCTCGCCGTAGGCGACCTGGTGGCCGCCGTTGGCGAGGGCGATCGCGGCCAGGACCTCCGGGTGCACGCCGGCGTAGTTGTCGCTGGCGAAGCCGCGGACGGCGGGGTCGTGCCGCCGTACCGCGTCCGTACGGGTGAGGTCGGTCATCGGGCTGTCAGCCACAGGTGCTGTCCGTTCAGTTCTGCTGCGGGGCGGTCCCAGAGGCCCGCCAGGTGATCGGCGAGGTCCGAGGTGTCGGTGAAGCCGGCGAACTTCGCCTCCGGCTTCTCGGCCCGCATCTCGGGACTGACCAACGCCTTGATCACCAGGATCGCAGCCGCCGCGGTGGGCTCGCCGTCCGGGGCGGTGGTCTCCTTCTTGAAGGAGTCGGCCATGGCGAGGGTCCACGCCTCGGTGGCGGCCTTGGCCGCAGCGTAGGCGGCACCGCCGGCCGTGGGCTTGTGCGCGGCCGAGGCGGAGATCATCGCGTAGCGGCCGGACTCGCTGCGGACCAGCGCGGGCTGGAACGCCAGCGAGGTGTGCTGGAGGGTGCGCACGACGGTGTCGTGCAGGAAGTCCCAGTCGTCCAGCCGGCTGTCGAAGAAGGTCTTGCTGCCGCGCCAGCCGCCGACCAGGTGGATGAGGCCGTCGACGTGACCGTGCTCCGACTCCAGGTGGTCGGCCCAGTCGTGGACCTCCTGCGGGTCGAGCAGGTCGATGACCTGGCCGCTGATCTTCGCTCCGCGCACCGCCACCCGGGTGGCGTCCAGGGCGGACTCCAGGCGCTGGGCGTCGATGTCGGCACCGATCACGGTGGCGCCGTCGGCGGCGAGGCGGCGCAGCACGGCCCGGCCGGCGGGGCCGCTGGCTCCGGCGACGGCGATGACCTTGCCGGCCAGCGGCGCGTTGGTGGAGGTGGTCACGCTGCGGCTCCCTGGATGGTGTTGCCGGTGATGCCGGTGGTGGAGGCGATGACGCCGCTCAGCTTCTTGTTGAGGGCCTCGTAGAACATGCTCAGCGGGAACTCGTCCGGGAGCACGGCGTCGCACAGGGCCTTGTTGAGGGCCTTGCCGTCGGTGATGTCGAGCGGCAGGGCCTCCGGGCCCTTCGCCCAGGTGGAGGCGGGGTGCGGGGTGAGGTACTGGGAGACCAGCTCGTAGGCGGCGATCCAGTGGGCCGGCTTGGGTCGATCGATGCCGTCGCGGTACAGCTTCTCGATGTCGGCGCAGAGCGCGTTGGTGACCTGCGGGGCGCGCTCCCAGTCGATGGAGAGGCGGTTGTCGCGCCAGCTCAGCGCGCCGTGCTTGTGCAGGTACGCGAAGAGCAGCTGGCCGCCGAGGCCGTCGTAGTTGCGCACGCGGTCGCCGCTGACCGGGAAGCGGAACATGCGGTCGAAGAGGACGGCGTACTGGACGTCGCGGGCGTGCGGGTTGCCCTCGGACTCCAGCTGCACCGCCTCCTTGAAGGTGGTGAGGTCGCAGCGGAGCTCCTCCAGGCCGTACATCCAGAACGGGCTGCGCTGCTTGATCATGAAGGGGTCGAACGGCAGGTCGCCGTGGCTGTGGGTGCGGTCGTGGACCAGGTCCCACAGGACGAAGGTCTCCTGCGCGCGCTGCTGGTCCTGGAGCAGGCCCTCGGCGTCGGCCGGGATCTCCAGGCCGAGCTGCTGGACGGCGCTGGTGGAGACGGCGCGGAAGCGGGCGGCCTCGCGGTCGCAGAAGATGCCACCCCAGGTGAAACGTTCCGGCGCCTTGCGCACGGACACCGTCTCGGGGAAGAGGACGGCGGAGTTGGTGTCGTAGCCGGCCGTGAAGTCGGTGAAGGTGATCGGCACGAACATCGGGTTGTCGAAGCGGGTGCGCTCCAGCTCGGCCAGCCAGTCGGGCCACACGACGCGCAGCAGGACGGCTTCCAGGTTGCGGTTCGGGTTGCCGTTCTGGGTGTACATCGGGAAGACGACGAGGTGCTCCAGGCCGTCCTCGCGCTGGTCGGCGGGCTGGAAGGCGAGCAGCGAGTCGAGGAAGTCGGGCTCGCGGTAGCCGGTGTCGGCCCACTTGGCGAGGTCCGCGTCGACGGCGGTGAGGTACGCGGCGTCGTGCGGGAAGTTCGGGGCGAGCTCCTCGACGGCGGCGCGGACGGTGGCGACCAGCGGGTCGACGGTGTGCCGCTGGACGGCGGCCAGGTCGATCGAGCCGTCCTTGGACTGCAGCGGGCGCAGCGTCTCGACGGCCTCCTTCAGGCGCAGCCAGGCCGGGTGGCCGGCGAGGGTCGAGACCGGGGCGTCGGCCGCCGCAGCGAGCCTTGGCGAAAGATTCTGCATCGTGGACTCACTTCGACAGGAGTTATTTCAACGGGGACACCATAAGTACGAAAGGTTCTCCCGTTCAAGGGGGTCCGGACCGGCAAAGCTGCGGCGCCCGGCCGCTCCGGCCCGAAGTCCTGTGCGGGAAGGCGGTTGTCCGACATGTGGACACTGATCTGGATGTTCTGGACAGATGCGCTGTTCTGATGCGAACCTCCCGGCATGTTCCCGGCGGTGATCACGGTGGCCGTACGCCACGACAGCCCGTTCCGGGTGCCCACCCGTCGACACGGCTGCTGTTGCCGTCGGTGTCGCGCGCGCGGTCTCCGCCGCCGCTGTTGCCGCTGCTGTTGAGCCGGCCTCCGGCCGCTGTCCGGCTGCCGTCGACCCGGCCGCGGCGGATCCGGCTCGGGGGCACCGCGGACATGGGCCCGTACGCCGACCATGCCGTGTGTGTTCCGGCGCCGCCACCGGGGAAGTGACCCGCCGGGAACCCGCCCGCCACGCCACGCCCTGCCGTCCCGGCCGTTCGTCCCGCCCGTCCCAGCCGTCGTACCCGTCCCGCCCGTCGTACCCGTTCCGCCCCGCTCGTCCCGCTCCTCCCGCCCGTCCTGCCTGTCCCGCCCCCGTCCTGCCCGGTCCTTCCTCTGGAGTCCCGCCATGACCCTCCGCAAGCCGTCCGCCGTACTGTCCCTCGCCGCGCTGGTGGCCGCCGCGGCCACGCTGAGCGCGTGCGCGCCGCAGGACTCGAAGTCCGACGCCGCCTCCGGTGCCCCGGGCACGGGCGGCACGGCGGCGGGCTGCGCGCCGGGGGCGCTGGCGACGCGCACGGCCGGGACGCTGACCATCGGCACCGACAAGCCCGCCTACGACCCCTGGTTCTCCGAGGACAAGCCGGAGAATGGCAAGGGCTTCGAGTCGGCCGTGGCCTACGCGGTGGCGGAGAAGCTGGGATACCCGACGTCCAAGGTCAGCTGGGTGGTCGCGCCGTTCGGCAAGGCCACCGCACCGGGAGCCAAGGAGTTCGACTTCGACATCAACCAGGTGTCGATCAGCGACGAGCGCAAGCAGGCGGTGGACTTCTCCTCCGGCTACTACGACGTGCGCCAGGCCGTCATCGCGCTGAAGAACTCCAAGGCGGCGGGCGCGAAGAGCATCGCCGACCTCAAGGGCGCCAAGCTCGGCGCGCAGATCGGCACCACCAGCCTGGACACCATCACCAACACCATCAAGCCGACCGGCCAGCCGGCCGTCTTCGACTCCAACGACCTGGCCAAGGCCGCGCTGAAGAACGGCCAGGTCGAGGCCCTGGTGGTGGACCTGCCGACCGCCTTCTACATCACCGGCGCCGAGGTGCCGGAGGCCCAGGTGGTGGGCCAGTTCGAGGCGGCCTCGCGGGGCGAGCAGTTCGGCCTGGTGCTGGACAAGGGCTCCAAGCTGACCGGCTGCGTGTCGCAGGCCGTGGACGCGCTGCGCTCGGACGGCACGCTGGCGAAGCTGGAGAAGCAGTGGCTCTCCGACGCCGTCTCGGCGCCGGTGCTGAAGTGAGCGCTGACACCAGCCCCGGCACGGCCGGGGACGCGACGGCGACCGGAGCCGTGGAGCTCGCGAAGCCCGTGGACGGGGAAGGGGACGAAGGGTACCGCCCGTCCGAGCGGCGCCTCGCGCACGAGGCGTACCGGCGGGCCCGGGCCCGCCGGTCGGCGCTGATCGCCGCGGCCTCGACCCTCGCGACGGCGGTCGCGCTCTACCTGCTGATCGTCAACTCCCCCGGCTGGCAGGTGACCCGACGGACCTTCTTCAACCTCGACTACGCGCGCCAGGCGCTGCCCGAGGTGCTGAAGGGGCTGCGGGTGAACCTGGAGCTGATGCTCGGCTGCGGGGTGCTGATCCTGGTGTTCGGCCTGCTGCTCGCGGTGCTGCGGACGCTGCGCGGGCCGGTCTTCCTGCCGGTGCGGCTGCTGGCCACCGCGTACGTGGACTTCTTCCTCGGGCTGCCGATGATCATCTGCCTGCTGGTGATGATCACCGGGGTGCCGGCGCTGCGGCTGACCGGGGTCACCACCGATCCCCTGCTGCTGGGCGGGGCCGCGCTGGTGCTGACGTACTCGGCGTACGTGTCGGAGGTGTTCCGCTCCGGGATCGAATCGGTGCACCCGAGCCAGCGGGCCGCGGCGCGGTCGCTGGGGCTCACCAATGCGCAGGCGATGCGGTACGTGGTGCTGCCGCAGGCGGTCCGGCGAGTGGTCCCGCCGCTGCTCAACAACCTGGTGAGCCTGCAGAAGGACACCGGACTGGTGTCCATCGGCGGTGCGATCGACGCGGTGTACGCCGCGAAGATCATCGCGTCCCGGTCCTTCAACTTCACGCCGTACCTGCTGGCGGGTCTGGTGTTCATCGTGCTGACCGTTCCGCTGACCCGGTTCGCCGACTGGCTGACCGCGCGGATGAACCGTCGGCAGTTCCAGGGAGGTGCGGTGTGACGGCGCAGGTGCTGCAGCTGGAGTCGGTGCGCAAGACCTTCGGCGCCCACGTGGTGCTGCGCGACGTGGACCTCGCCGTGCCCGAGCACTCGGTGACGGCGTTGATCGGGGCCTCCGGCTCCGGGAAGTCCACGCTGATGCGGTGCGTCAACCTGCTGGAGGGCATCGACGACGGCGCGATCTTCCTGGACGGCGAGGAGATCACCGATCCGCGGGCGGACGAGGACGCCGTGCGGCGCCGGATCGGGGTGGTGTTCCAGTCCTACAACCTGTTCCCGCACATGACCGTGCTGGAGAACATCACGCTCGCGCCGCGCCGGGTGCACGGGGTCGCGCGGGCCGAGGCCGAGGCGCGGGCGCTGGAGTTGCTCGACCGGCTCGGGCTCGCGGCCAAGGCGAAGGAGTACCCGGACCGGCTCTCCGGCGGGCAGCAGCAGCGCGTCGCCATCGTGCGGGCGCTGGCCACCGGGCCGCGGCTGCTGCTCCTGGACGAGATCACGGCGGCGCTCGACCCGGTGCTGGTCGGGGAGGTGCTCTCGGTGGTGCGGGACCTCAAGGAGCAGGGGATGACGATGGTCCTCTCCACCCACGAGATGGGGTTCGCGCGGGAGGTCGCCGACCAGGTCTGCTTCCTGGACGACGGAGTGGTGCTCGAACAGGGTCCGCCGGAGCAGGTGTTCGGCGATCCGCGGGAGGAGCGGACCCGGCAGTTCCTCAGCCGGGTGGTCGCCTCGGGGCGGCTCCAGGGCTGAAGCCGGGCAGCCGGCGGGGGTGCGCGGCCAGGAGCTTCGCAACGACGGTCACAACCGTGCGCCCCCGTACGCGCCCTGGCCGCACCGAGGTGACTCCGGTGATCGTGGACGGGACGACCGTCACCGCGGACGGGGGCGGCGAACGGCGGCGAGGAACGACGAACGGATGACAGATGACAGCTGACAGATGTTGAAATCTGTCAGCTGTCATCTGTTCGCCGACCGCTGTTCGTCGTTCGCCGCCCTCCGCCGCCCGCCGCCCCGGGAGGCCGCCGTTGCACGGACCCACCCTGGTCAACTGGCTGCTCGCCCTCCTCACCGCCACGGCCGGCGCCACCTGCCTGATCAGACTGCGCCACTCCCCCGCCCCCTGCGCATCGGGCACGCACCGCCCTCGCGCCCGGGAGTCCGACGCCGCCGAAGCCCTGATGGGACTCGGCATGGCCGCGATGGCCGTCACCGGCGCCACCGTCCCGGCCGCCGTCTGGGCTTCGCTGTTCGGCCTCCCCGCCGCGGCCTTCCTGCTCGCCGCCGCCCACGCCCCGGCCGGCCGGGGCCACCGGCTGCACCACGCCGTCGGCGCGCTCGCCATGACGTACACGGCCCTCACGATGGCCGGGCCCCCCGGCCACCAGCACCACCAGGGCGGCCTGGGCGTGCCGCTGCTGACCGGCAGCCTCCTCCTCTACTTCGGCGGGTACGCCGTCTGGGCCGGCAGCCGGCTGCTGCGCACCCCGGCCGGCACCCTCGCCGTCGGCACCGCGGGACTCCCCCAGGCCTGCAGGCTCACCATGGGCATCGGCATGTTCGCCATGCTCCTGACCATGTGACGCCTACCCGCCCGCCCGCCCGCCTGCGCCAAGACCCCGTCGCGCGCGTGGCGTTGGTCACTGGCCCGTCGAAAGCCGTTCCACCGGGCGTCGCCGGCACATAGGTTGGCAGGGAGCGCGCTGTCGCGTTCCGTGCGTACTCGGGGAGCCCATGCGATGACTGCCCTGATCGGCCTGTTGCTGCTCGGACTGCTGCTCTCGACCGTCGCGCCCCGGCTGCTGGCCCGGGCCGCCTGGGTGGAGCGCGAACCGGTGCTGGCCCTGCTGGTGTGGCAGTGCCTCGTGGTGGCGGTGCTGCTGTGCTGCGCACTGGGCCTGCTGCTGGCCGCCTCCGCCGCCCTGCCGGAGCTGCGCGCGCTGGTGTTCTCGGGCGCGCCGCACGGCGTGGAGGCCGCGTACGGACTGCAGGACGCCGAGGGCTGGGGCCGACTGTGCGCCGCGGTACTGGCGGCCGGGGGCGTCCAGACGGTGCTGGCGCTCACCCGCGAGGTCCGTACGGCCAAGGCACTGCGCGACCGGCGGCACGCGCAACTCGCCACCCGTGCACCGGAGTTGCCCGAGTCGATCGAGACCGCCCGGAGCCGCCGGGAGCGGCTGGTGGTGCTGGAGAACATCCGCCCCGAGGCCTGGTCGCTGCCGGGCCCGAACTCCCGCCTGGTGGTCACCACCGGCGCCCTCCAGCAGCTGACCGATCGGGAGCTGGCGGCCGTGCTGAGCCATGAGCGCGGCCACGTGCGGGCCCGGCACCACTGGCTGCAGCAGTTCGCGCAGGCGCTCGCCTCCGGCTTCCCCGGTGTCGGCGTGTTCAGCGCGTTCCGGGACCAGGTGGCGGAGCTGGTCGAGCTGGCCGCCGACGACCGGGCCGCCCGTCGGCACGGCCGGCACACCACCGCCCTCGCGCTGGCCGAACTCAACCTCGACCGCGGGGTGTTCGGCTCCTGTCCGCCCGGTCTGGCGCAGTCCCCGAAGCGGGTGGACCGGCTCCTCGCGGGCCGTCCACGGCTCCCGGTGTCCCACCGGCTCCGGCTCACCGCGGTGGCCCTGGCCGCACCCGCCGCAGCCGTCCTGCTGGCCGTCGCCCCGGGGCTGCACTCCCTCCTCTGAGCCTCCTGGGGCCCGCGCGGACGGCCCGGTCCGCTCGATCCGACCCGGGCTCGCGCCGAGCAGACCAGACCCGTTCCGACCAGGCCGGAGAGAAAGTGACGGCGGATCAGCCCGACGCGGCTTCGCAGGGCTTGCCGAGCCCGTCGCCGAGGGTCAGTTCCAGCACCTCACGGTGGAGCGGCCGGGCCTGCTCGTAGCGCTCCCGACCGGCCTCGGTGAGGGTGAGCACGATGCCCCGCCGGTCCTTCTCGCACATCGCCCGGGTCACCAGCCCGGCCTTCTCCAGGCGGGCGATCAGCCGGGAGAGCGCACTCTGGCTCAGGTGGACGGTGGGCGCCAACTCGCTCACCCGCAGCGCGTGGCCGCCACCGGCGTCACACCCTTCGACGAGGCGCTCCAGCACCTCGAACTCACTCATGCCCAGCCCGAACCGGTCGCCCAGCTCGCGGTCGAGCATGCAGGCGGCCGCAGCGTGCCTGGCCAGCAGGTCGCGCCACTGCGCGACGAGACCGGCCTCCGCCGGGGAGTCGAGTTCTGCCACGCCGCCACCCTAGCACCTACGCCGTAAATTATTGCGTTCACATCTAATTCATTTGCATTGAATGCATACGCATGTACTGTCCTCCCCATGACCACCGCGACCGTCACGCCACCCGACGCCCCGTCAACCAGCGGGCCGCACTGGACTCCCCGCCTCTGGGGCACCCTGATCGTGCTCTGCGCCGCCATGTTCCTGGACGCCCTGGACGTCTCGATGGTGGGCGTCGCCCTCCCGTCCATCGGCTCCGAACTGCACCTGTCCACCTCCACGCTGCAGTGGGTGGTCTCCGGCTACGTGCTCGGCTACGGCGGCCTGCTGCTGCTCGGCGGCCGCGCCGCCGACCTGCTCGGCCGCCGCCGGGTCTTCCTGGTCGCCCTGGGTGCCTTCGCCGCCGCCTCGCTGATCGGCGGCCTGGTCGACGACGGCGGGCTGCTGATCGCGGCCCGCTTCCTCAAGGGCGTCAGCGCCGCCTTCACCGCCCCGGCCGGCCTCTCGATCATCACCACCACCTTCGCCGAGGGCCCCGCCCGCAACCGCGCGCTGTCGATCTACACCACCTGCGGCGCCAGCGGCTTCTCGCTCGGCCTGGTGCTGAGCGGCCTGCTCACCTCGGTCGGCTGGCGCTGGACCTTCCTGATGCCCGTCCCGGTCGCGCTGCTCGCCCTGGTGTTCGCGGTCCGCCTGCTCCCCCGCCCGGTCGAGGAGCCCGCCAAGGGCGGCTACGACGTACTGGGCGCGATCACCGGCACCGCGACCGTGCTGCTGCTGGTGTTCACCGTCACCGAGGCACAGGGCGCCGGCTGGCTGAGCCTGCGCACGGTCGGCTCGCTGGTCGCGGTCGCCGCGCTGGCCGCCGCCTTCCTGCTGGTCGAGAGCCGTACCGCCCACCCGCTGGTCCGGCTCGGGATCTTCCGCAACGGCTCGGTCGCCCGGGCCAACCTGGTCGCCTTCGCGATGACCGGCGCGTACGGCGGCTTCCAGTTCGTGGTGACCCTCTACCTGCAGCACCTGCTCGGCTGGTCCGCCCTGCAGATGGCCCTGGGACTGCTGCCGGCCGGTGCGTTCATCGCCCTCTCCGCGCCGTTCATGGGCCCGATCGTGGACCGCTTCGGCACCGGACGGCTGCTGCCGATCGGCGTGCTCGCCCTGGTCGGCGCCTTCGCCCTCTTCCTGCGGCTGGACGAGCACAGCTCCTACGTCGCCCTGGTGCTGCCCTCGATGCTGCTGCTCGGCGTCGGCTTCGCGCTCGCCTTCCCCTCGGTGAACATCGCCGCCACCGACGGCGTGGCCGACGAGGAGCAGGGCCTGGCCTCGGGCCTGGTGAACACCGCGATCCAGGTCGGCACGGCGGTGGTGCTGGCCGGGGCGACCGCGATGATCACGGCCGGCAGCGCCGGCGGCGACAGCCCGCAGGCCCAGCTGGACGGATACCGTCCGGCGCTGGTGTTCGTCACGGCGGTCGCACTGGTCGGACTGCTGGTCGCGACGATCGGAGCGCTGGTGGACCGACGCCGGAGTGCCGCCCCCGCGACGTTGCCTGACTATGATTATCCGTCAGTCGGGCCGACGCCGGCCCGGACCGAAGTCCTGACCGAGCACTGATCCCGTGAGCCCCGCCCACGGCCGACCCCCGGCCGTCGGGCAGTGGCGCCGGCTCCACCAAACCCCCGTGTTGGTGGAGCCGGCCGTCTTCGTACCGGCCGCCCGGGCGACGCCCGTCAGGGCACGGTTGCGCGGGGCGGCTGTCGGCTTCGCAAGTATATTGGCCCGGAGCCAACGAACGTTCGGAGCAGACACGATGGCACCTCGCGGGGATTCGGTCAACGAGGAGATGCGGCAACGCTCCCGCCGGCGCATCATGCGGGCCACCGTCGAGCTGGTTGACCAGCGCGGTTACGCGGGCACGACACTGACCGACATCGCCGAGCGGGCCGGACTGGCCCGCGGGCTGGTCTCCTACTACTTCGACGGCAAACGACTGCTGATGCAGTCCGCAACACACCGGATGATGCACCAGGCACTGTCCGGCGCCCTGGCGGAACTCGTGCCCGACTCCTCCCCCGAGGCCCGGCTGGCCCGCGCCATAGACGCCGTCCTCGCGCTGGCGATGGAGCACCCGCGGGTGATGCGCTCGCACCTGGCGCTGATCCTCGACCCGGACACCGGCGCCTTCGTCCAGGACCCGGAGCAGCAGCAGCTCGGCGCCATCCTGCAGGGACTGCTGCACGACTGGGGCGCGCCGGACCCGGTCGCCGAGCACGCGGTGCTGCGCAGTGCGCTGATGGGGGGCTGCATCGGGGTGCTGCTGCCGGGCGCCGAGATCCCGCTCGCCCCGATCCGGGCCGACCTCTTCCGCCGCTACGACCTGGCCTGGCACCTCGGCAGTCCGCCGCAGCCCGACCCGCCGGAACGCGAAAGGCCGCCGGCCCGCGGTTGACGGCGGGGTGGGCGGCCTGCCACTCACTCACTCACTTCGGTCTGCTGCCGGGGGCTCCGCGAGGGAGCGGGCCCCCGGGGTTTCAGCGCTCCTTCAGGATCGAGGCGAGCAGGTCTATGGTGCGCTCCGGCGTGAGGCTGTCCACGCAGAGCCGCTCCATGACCTGGATGTACGCGTCGACGTCGTCCCGCTTGTCCAGGTAGAGCGCGCTGGTGAGCTGCTCCAGGTAGACCACGTCCGCGAGGTCCTGCTCCGGGAAGCGCAGGATCGTGAACGCGCCGGACTCCCCGGCGTGCGCCCCAAAGCGGAACGGCATCACCTGGATCACCACGTTGGCCTGCTCGGCGACGTCGATCAGGTACTGCACCTGACCGCGCATCACCTTGGGCCCGCCGACCGGCCGGCGCAGCGCGGCCTCGTCGATGACCGCCCACAGACGAGGGCTGGCACCCTCGGTCAGCAGCTTCTGGCGGCGCAGACGGAGGCTGACCCGCCGTTCGACCTCCTCCTCGCTGATGACCGGCCGACTCTGGCCGAAAACCGCCCGTGCGTACTCCTCGGACTGCAGCAGCCCGGGGATGAACTGCACCTCGTAGGTGCGGATCAGCTGAGCGGCCTCCTCCAGTCCGACGTAGGTCTGGAACCAGCCCGGCAGCACGTCGTTGAAGCTGTGCCACCAACCGGACTTGTTGGCCTCGCGGACGAGGCCGAGCAGGGCTTCCCGCTCGATGCCGTCGTCGACGCCGTACAGGCTGAGCAGGTCGGCGACGTCACGCTCCTTGAAGCTGACGCGGCCGAGCTCCATGCGGCTGATCTTGGACTCGGAGGCCCGGATGGCGTAGCCCGCGTCCTCGCGGGTGATGCCGCGCGCCTCTCGCAGGCGACGCAACTGCGAGCCGAGGAGGATCCGGCGGACCATCGAGCCGCCGCCCGGCTGAACTGTGGTCATGCGGTCGAAACCTCCACCTAGGGCAAACAGCGCACAGTCTGCCATCAGTTGAGCGCTCACGGTGCCGATACTGACGGATGTTCCTATCAGTTCTGCACTCCGCACACCAGGATGCACGTGCATCCGGCGCTTGCATATGCCAATAGTGCGACTGCACGTGAATCGACTCTTGCATCTGCAGTGAGCGCACACCACCATGGTGCACGTGCACCTGCACATCCCTGGCAATCCCGCGGGCTCCGCGTCGACCCCACGCGCGACTCCGTGCACCGGCCCGACGGCGTCCCCCGCGTCATCGGGCGTTCGAGTGCGCGTGCGTCTGGTCGAAGGGGCGGCCGAGCGGCCGAGCGAGTCGGAGGTGACCGGCATGACCCCGGCGGGTCCAGCCGTGTCCGCCCCCTTATGGGAGGAGCTCTTCATGAGCACCGGTACGGCTTTGGCGGTTGACCCCCATGTGGTCACCTGTACGCTCGCTCCTCGCTTCGAAGCCGTCAGAACCGCGCGCGACTTCGCCCGGACCACGCTCCAGCGCTGGGGACTGACGGAGCTGTTCGACGACGTGGCGCTGGTGGCGTCGGAACTCGTGACCAACGCGCTCCGGCATGCGATCGGCGCACGGCCCGACCCGACGGGCGGTGCCCCGGGCGAGTACGACTTTCCCACACAGCCCACCCCGGACGGGCGGCTGCCGATCCGAATAAGCCTCGTGCACCGCGCGCCCCAGGTGGTCTGCGCGGTGAGCGATCCGAGCAGCGCGGGCCCGGTGGCGCGGGAGGCGGACTTCGTCGCCGAATCCGGCCGCGGGCTGCACCTGGTGGAGTCGTTCAGCCGCTCCTGGGGCTGGCACCCGCTGGGCAGCGGCAAGGTGGTCTGGGCCCTGTTCGAGGCGGAGCCGGCGGGCGGCCCGCTGGACGGACACCCGGAGATCGGCGGACGCGGGGCGCTCGACGCACTCGGCGGCCCGGTCGACATCGGTGGACGGCACCGGCGCTCGGCCTAGCGCCCCGCGGCACGTGGCGAGCAGCGCCCGACGCCGTGCGGTCGACCGAGGAACCGGCCCGATGGCCGGTGGGAGGACCCGCTCGGCGATCAGTCGGAGGACCGGCTCGGCGATCGGCCGGAGGACCGGTCCGGCGGTGGTCGGTCGAGTGGTCGACCCGGAACGCCTTCCCGCACCAGGCCCTGCAGCGGGCCGGACGGCGGACGGAGCGGCCGGTCGAGGGAAGCCCCGGGAGGACCACGCCCCGGGCCCCTGCGCCAGGCCCCGTCATCACTTCGCCCCGGCGGCGACCGGTACGGTCGGCGACGGCGGAGAAGGCGGAGTAGTCGGAGGAGACGACCGAAAAGACAAAGGCCGTCGCGGTGTCGGCACCCACGACGGCCCCCCGATGGTGAAGCACGGCGGCCGGTCAGACCGCCAGGTGGTCGAACTCCCCGTCCTTGGCCCCCAGCAGCAGGGCGGCGATCTCGGCCCGGGTGTAGATGAGGGCCGGACCGTCCGGGAAGCGCGAGTTGCGCATCGCGACGTCGCCGCCCGGCAGGGCCGCGAACTCGACGCAGTTGCCCTGGGAGTTGCTGTGCCGGCTCTTCTGCCAGACCACCCCCGCGAGATCGGCCGCGGCCATCCCGTTGTAGGTGTCGTGCGAGCCGTGCGTGTTCTGCGAGTCGTGCATAGAAGTCTCCCGAAGAGCTCCGGAGTTGTCGTCCAGCGCGGCGCCCCCGGCACCGCCGAACGAACGGACCGGCCCCGTACCGGCCCGGCACAACGCCTCACTTGACGCGATGATAGCTGCAGTGCACGTGCATCAGCACGGGACATTGCAGGTGCACGAGGCCTTTCACCCGCAGCCCCGAACTCTTCACGGGGCCTTCTCCTGACGGTACGTAAACGGACATAGCCGACTGAATCACCGGGGTCGCGATAACCGGCCGTGAGCGGCCCCCCGCTTAATGTTGATCTTCGAATGCCGGGAGTCGCACCGCCGTGACCCTCCGTCAGGTGACCTCCGGGCTGTGAGACATCTCACGCGCCGCGACTGCAACGCCGCACCCCGTCCGGCACGTCCAGGCAATGAGCCGCGCCCGCACGGGGGTTGGGTGTGGAATGTCCGGATTGTAGGCAAACCGCCCGAACCCGATGCGGCGGACACACCGGGTTCGCACAGCGGCCGCGCGAAACCCGTACGGCAGCCGACTGCAGGCCGGACGGGCAGATGTCCTACGATCTCCGGCATGAGCACCGCAGCCATTCCGGGCGCGCCACTGCCCGTCCGCACTCCAGGCTCCCGTGCGCGGGGGCGCCATCGTCGTCCCGAGCGCCCCGAGATTCCGACCGGCGCGCCGGCCCTGGTGCTCGCCGTGCCCACGGCCGCCGGGCCCGAGTCCCGCTCGGTCGTCGAGGAGCTGCTCTCCATCGTCCGCAGCGAGCAGAACGGCGTCCAGGCCGCGGTCGGCTACCTCCCCGGCGACTCCGCCGAGGGTGAGGGCGGCGAGGACCGCACCGTCGCCGAACTCCTGGCCACGGCCGCCGAGGCCGGCCTGCCGATGCCCGTCCTGGTGCCGCTGGTGCCCGGTCCGCACGGTTTCCTGCCCGAACTCCACGCGCTCGCCGCCGAGTACGGCGCGCCCGTCACCGACGCGCTCGGCCCGCACCCGCTGCTCGCCGAGGCCGTCCACGTACGACTCTCCGAGGCCGGGCTGGCCCGCGCCGACCGCGCCCGGCTCTTCGCCATCGCGACCGCCGCGGACGGCGTGGTCCTGACCACCGTCGGCGGCGAGGACGCCGCCGCCGCGGCCGGCATCACCGGCGTGCTGCTGGCCGCCCGCCTGGCCGTGCCGGTCGTGGCCGCCGCGCTCGACGTGCCCGGCTCGGTGGCCGCGGCCGTCGACCACCTCAAGGAGACCGGCTCCCAGCGCCCGGCGCTGGCCCCGCTGGTGATCGGGCCGGAGGCCGACTCCGAGCTGCTCGCCGCGGCCGCCGAGGAGACCGGCTGCCCGTCGGCGGCGCCGCTGGGCGCGTACCCGACCGTCGGCCAGCTGATCGCCTCGACCTACCTGGCCGCGCTGCCCGCACCGTCCGCGGAGGACCTGGCGCGGGCCGAGGCGGAGGCGGCGGCCGCCGCCGAGGCCGAGGGGGTCATGGAGGGCACCCGTGGCGCCCACGCGGCCGCCGAGGGGCCTGCCGGACAGTAGCGGACACCGCGCGCCCGTCGGCGCGCACACGGGGCCCGGAACGGCTTGCGTTCCGGGCCCTTCGCTTTGCCCGCTTTCCCGCTCTTGCGGCGTACGGGAGTTACCGGAGTTAAGCGAACAATGAATGGAATGTCCGTTCTGCTGCTGTTTGCCGGGGAATGGCGAGCGCACTCCGGGGCGCTCGAATCACGTCCGCTCCACCGGTTCGACCGGTGCGCCTTTTCGCGCTTCGACACACCGTCACGCCATTCCTGAGGCAAAGACAGTTGTGGGCATCCGCAATCGCATTGCCGAGAAACGATCATTTACGATCATGATTAGCCGCCAATTTGGCGCTTCCCACTAATCCGTGATGCGCGTCACAGCTATTTGCAGTTTGAACTTAAGTCTGCTTAACGTGCTCCCCGTTCGTGACCACACGGACCCAGTTCATCCGCGACGCCGAGTCCTGCCGTCGGATGTCCTGGCAGCGCGAAAACGCACCACGGCAGGAGCGGGGGACCCACAGGTAAGTCGCCCCGGACCGCTCCCAGGAACGGTTCAGGGCTAGGGGTGAAGCCGCGCTCACGCGCGGCCGGGCAACTCCGGCCCGAATCCGACAGCTCACCTCGCAGGCGTGGGAGAGGACCGCGTCTTCATGCTGCCCACCAACGGCACCCGTCTGTCCAGCCGCACCCGCCGCGTGATCGCCGCCATCGGCGTCGCGGGCGTCGGCCTCACCGTCCCGTGCCTCGTCTCCGGCACCGCCTCCGCCGCCTCCGTCGCGACCTGGGACAAGGTCGCCCAGTGCGAGAGCAGCGGCAACTGGAGCATCAACACCGGCAACGGCTTCTACGGCGGCCTCCAGTTCACCCAGAGCACCTGGTCCGCCTTCGGCGGCACCGCCTTCGCCTCGCGCGCCGACCTGGCCACCAAGGACCAGCAGATCGCCGTCGCGGAGAAGGTCCTCGCCTCGCAGGGCCCCGGCGCCTGGCCCGTCTGCTCCGTCAAGGCCGGCCTGACCAAGGGCGGCGCCCCCGCCGCCGTCGACACCTCGGCCGCTGCCGCCCCGGCCGCCCCGGCCGCCAAGCCCGCCGCCCAGACCCAGACCCCGGCCCCGGCGGCCAAGCCCGCCAAGCCGGCCGCGCCCGCCCAGGACGCCGCCGACTCCGCCGCCGACACCTGGGCCCAGAAGCACCAGCAGGCCGCCCAGAGCGACGACTACACCGTGGTCGAGGGCGACTGGCTGTCCTCGATCGCGGACAAGCACAACGTCCAGGGCGGCTGGGAGCGGCTGTACGAGCTCAACCGCAGCACCCTGGCCGACGGCCCGAACACCATCTACCCGGGCCAGCACCTGACCTTCGGTGACCACGGCCAGACCCAGCAGTCCGCCTCCTCGGACAAGTCCGGCTCGGACTTCACCTGGTTCAACCGCTCGCAGAAGTCCGGTCAGTCCGCGAACGGCGGTTCCGTGAACGCCAAGCCGGTCGCCCAGACCCAGACCCCGGCCGCCCAGGCCCCGGCGCAGGCCCCGGCGCAGGCCCCGGCCGCCAGCGGCAGCATGGCCGCCGCGGTCGCCTTCGCCGAGTCCAAGGTCGGCCAGGCGTACGTCTACGGCGGCACCGGCAACGGCGGCTGGGACTGCTCCGGCCTGACCCAGGCCGCCCTGCGCGCCGCGGGCATCTCCGTCCCGCGCGTCGCCGCCGACCAGGCCGCCGCCAGCACCCACGTCTCGCTGGACAGCCTGCAGCCGGGCGACCTGCTGTTCTGGTCCAACAACGGCAAGGACTCGGGCGTCTACCACGTCGCGATCTACGTCGGTGGCGGCAAGTACGTCGAGGCCGCCAACCCGAGCGCGGGTGTGCGCGAGCAGACCGTCGCCAACTGGGCCCCGGACTTCGCCGGCCGGGTCTGAGCACGGCGAGACGGCTGACGGCAGACAGCTTTCAATATCTGTCAGCTGTCATCCGTCGTCCGCAGACCGCGGGCCGTGGCCGTCGGCCGCCAACCGAACACTGATCACCCGCCACCCCCGGGGAAGAGTCTGGTCGCTCCTCCCCGGGGGTCGCGGCGTATCCCCGTGGTGGAACCGGACCCGAACGGGCATGCTGCTGCTCTGCACCCGAGGAGGAGTCACATGGCCCAGGTCACCGTCACGCTCGACGCGAACCTCGCGATCGACGCGATGATGCTCTCCGGAACCAAGAATCCGCAGGACGCCGTCGAACTGGTCCTGCGCGACTACCTGGCCCGCGGCCGCCGCACCGAGGCCCGCACCGGCGACCCGGCCGACGGCAACCGCCTCGCCCAGGACCGCACCACCGACACCGAGCACGGCTGAGCGCAGCCGAGATCTGCCGAGCGGGGCCGAGCAGGGCCGAGCACAGGCACGCCGAAGGGCCCCGGAGAGCAACTGCCCTCCGGGGCCATTCCCTCGGCCCTGCGGCCGGCGCTCAGCGCGCGCAGGCCCCGGTGGACCCGCGCATCACCAGCTCCGGCTGGAACATGAACTCGCCGCGCTGGACGGCGTTCCCGCCGACCTCCTCCAGCAGCGCGTCCACCGCCGCCGTGGCCATCGCCTCGACCGGCTGGCGGATCGTGGTCAACGGCGGCTCGGTGAAGGCGATCAGCGGCGAGTCGTCGAACCCGACCACCGACACGTCCTGCGGCACCGACAGGCCGCGCTGCCGCACCGCCCGGATCGCCCCGAGCGCCATCATGTCGCTCCCGCAGACGATCGCCGTGCAGCCCTTGTCGAGCAGCGCGCCGGCCGCCGCGTGTCCGCCCTCCACGCTGAACAGCGTGTGGTGGACGAGGTTCTCGGCCTCCTCCTGGGTGCGCCCGAGCACCTCCCGCATCGCCGCCGTGAAGCCTTCTATCTTGCGCAGCACGGGCACGTACCGGCGCTGCCCGACGGCCAGCCCGATCCGCTCGTGGCCGAGTTCGGCCAGGTGCTGGACGGCCATCCACATCGCGGCCCGGTCGTCCGGCGAGATGAACGGCGCGTCGATCTTCTCGCTGAAGCCGTTGATCAGCACGAACGGCACCCCGCGCCCGGCCAGTCGCGCGTAGCGGTCGTGGTCGGCCGTGGTGTCGGCGTGCAGTCCGGAGACGAAGACGATGCCCGCCACGCCCCGGTCGACCAGCATCTCCACCAGTTCGTCCTCGGTGGATCCGCCCGGTGTCTGGGTGCACAGCACCGGCGTGAAGCCGTGCCGGCTGAGCACCTGCTCGATCACCTGCGCCAGTGCCGGGAAGATCGGATTGCTCAACTCCGGTGTGATCAGCCCGATCAGCCCGGCGCTGCGCTGGCGCAGCCGGGTCGGACGCTCGTAGCCGAGCACGTCGAGCGCGGCCAACACCGTCTGCCGGGTGGCGGCGGAGACGTTCGCCTTGCCGTTGAGCACGCGGGAGACGGTGGCTTCGCTGACCCCCGCCTGTGCCGCGATGTCTGAGAGTCGCGCCGTAGTCACGGTCCCAGAGCCTATTGCAACCACGTCAGACCGCCCACCAGCCGGTGCTGTCCGGAGCGAGCACCGTCTCGCCGCCGTCCACCACGAGGTCGGCCGAGGCGAGCAGCAGGGTGCCCGGGGACGCGATCCGCACCGGCTCGCCGGTGGTGTTCACGGTGCACATGAAGGACCCGCGGCGGAAGGCGAGGGTGCCTTCGGGGCCGTCCAGCCACTCGACCTCCGTGCCGGCGCCGAGGTCGGCCGTCGCCCGGCGGAGGGCCAGCGCGCTGCGGTAGAGCTCCAGGGTGGAGGACGGGTCGCCGGTCTGCGCCTCGACGCTCAACTCGGCCCAGGCGGCTGGCTGCGGCAGCCAGGACGGCCCGCCGGCCACCGGGCCGAAGCCGTACGGGGCCTCGGTGCCGGACCACGGGATCGGGACGCGGCAGCCGTCGCGGTAGCCGTCCTGTCCGGCCTGGCGGAAGAACGACGGGTCCTGGCGCACCTCGTCGGGCAGGTCGGTGACGTCGGGCAGGCCGAGCTCCTCGCCCTGGTAGACGTACGCGGAGCCGGGCAGCGCGAGCATCAGCAGGGTGGCGGCGCGGGCGCGGCGCAGGCCGAGCTCGCGGTCGCCGGCGGTGCGGATCTGGGTGCCGAGGCCGGGCTCGTTGCCGAAGCGGGTGGCGTGCCGGGTGACGTCGTGGTTGGACAGGACCCAGGTGGTGGGGGCGTCGACCGGACGCATCGAGTCGAGCGAGAGGTCGATCACCTCGCGCAGCGCGGCGGCCTCCCAATCGGTGCCCAGGTACTGGAAGTTGAAGGCCTGGTGCAGCTCGTCGGGGCGGACGTAGTTGGCGGTGCGCTGGACGGTCGGGGTCCAGGCCTCGGCGACGCCGATCCGCTGGCCCGGGTACTCGTCGAGGATCTTGCGCCAGCTGCGGTAGATCTCGTGCACGCCGTCCTGGTCGAAGAACGGCATGACGTCGTTGCCGAGCAGCTTGAGCTGGTCGGAGCCGCCGAGGTCGGGCAGGCCGGGGGCCTTGACCAGGCCGTGGGCGACGTCGATGCGGAAGCCGTCCACGCCCATGTCGAGCCAGAACCGCAGGATCGAGCGGAACTCGTCGGCGACGGCGCGGTTCTCCCAGTTGAAGTCGGGCTGCTCGGGGGCGAACAGGTGCAGGTACCAGTCGCCGGGGGTGCCGTCCGGGTTCTCGGTGCGGGTCCAGGCCGGGCCGCCGAAGATGGACTCCCAGTCGTTGGGCGGCAGTTCGCCCTTCTCGCCCTTGCCGGGACGGAAGTGGTAGCGGTCGCGCAGCGGGGAGTCGGGGCCCTCGCGCAGGGCGCGCTGGAACCACTCGTGCTGGTCCGAGGAGTGGTTGGGGACCAGGTCGACGATGATCCGCAGCCCCAGCCCGTGGGCGTCCCGGATCAGGGCGTCGGCGTCCAGCAGGGTGCCGAACATCGGGTCCACCGCGCGGTAGTCGGCGACGTCGTAGCCGGCGTCCGCCTGCGGCGAGGCGTAGAACGGCGAGAGCCAGACGGCGTCCACGCCGAGGTCGCGCAGGTACGGCAGGCGACTGCGGATGCCGGGCAGGTCGCCCATGCCGTCGCCGTTGGAGTCGGCGAAGCTGCGCGGGTACACCTGGTAGATGACCGCGTCCCGCCACCAGTCTCTGTGCACGCCGCCCGCCGCAGGAGCCGGGGTGGCCGCCTCGTGAGCGGTGTCGGCGACGGGCCGGGAGGTGTCGGCCAGGTTCTGGGTCATGGACGGTATCCCTTGGGGATCGGAGGAGCGGGGGGCCTTGCGCGCGAGGTGTGTCGCGGCAGGCGTCACGACTTGGAGGCACCGGCGGTCAGGCCGGTGACCAGGTGGCGCTGCACCAGGTAGAAGAAGGCCGCGGACGGGATCGCGATCAGCACGGCGGTGGCAGCCATCAGGTTCCACTGGGCGTCGTGCTCGCTGACGAAGGTCTGCAGGCCGACGGCCAGCGTGTACTTGTCCGAGCTGAGCATGAACGTCGAGGCGAACGGCACCTCGGCCCAGTAGGTGAGGAAGGAGTAGAAGGCGGCGACGGCCAGGCCCGGGCGGGCGAGCGGCAGCACCAGCCGCCAGAAGGTGCCGAACGGGGTGAGCCCGTCGACCCGGCCGGCCTCGTCGATCTCCACCGGGATGGTGTCGAAGTAGCCCTTCAGCAGCCAGGCGCAGTACGGCACGGTGGTGGTCGAGTAGACCAGGATCAGACCGGTGTAGCTGTCCAGCAGGCCGAGTTCGGAGAGCATCGTGTACATCGGCACGATGAGCACCGCGATCGGGAACATCTGGGTCACCAGCAGCGACCACATCAGCGGCTTGTGCCCGGGGAACTTCATCCGGGAGACGGCGTAGCCGGTGGTGGCGGCGAGCATGACGCCGAACACGGTGGTGATGCCGGAGACCAGCAGGGCGTTGCCGAACCAGGTGAAGAAGTCGGTGTCGGACAGCACGTGCTGGTAGTTCGACAGCGTGAGCTTGTCGAAGATCTGGCCGGGGTGGAGGTAGTCGGTCTTGTCCGGGCCGAGCGAGACGAAGAGGATCCACGCGACCGGGAACAGCGCGATCAGGCTGGCCACGATCAGGGTGCCGTGGGACAGCGCCCGGACCAGCGGGCTGCTCTCGCCGCGGCGGCGGACCTCGGCCGGCCGGGCGGCCGGGGCGGCGGTCGCCGCGGGGGCCGGGCGTTCGGTGGTGGTGCTCATCGGGGTTACCTGCCTTCGTGGGTCAACTGGGTCCGGGGCCTCAGCCGTTGGCCTGCTCGTTGCGGGCGAGCCAGCGCCGGTAGAAGGCGGTGAAGACGATCAGGATGGACAGCAGGATCACGCCGTACGCGGCGGACTGCGCGTAGTCCCGGGGGATCTGGCCGAAGCCGAGGCGGTAGGCCCAGGTGACCAGCAGCTGGGCGTCGGGCGCACCGGTGCCGAACAGCAGGAAGATGACGTTGAACTGGTTGAACGTCCAGATCACGCCGAGCAGGACGACGGTGGAGGAGACGCTTCGCAGCCCGGGCATGGTGACGTGGCGGAAGCGCTGCCAGGGGGTGGCGCCGTCCATCTCGGCGGCCTCGTAGAGCTCGGCCGGGATCGACTGCAGGCCGCCGAGCAGCGAGATCATCATGAACGGCACGCCGGCCCAGGTGTTGACCAGGATCGCGGCCGCCTTCTGGGCCCACGGGTCGGTGAGCCAGCCGGGCTCGGGCAGGTGGAGGGAGGAGAGGATCCCGTTGACGACGCCGCCGTCGGAGAGCATCAGGCGCCAGGAGAAGACCGTGACGAAGGTGGGCACGGCCCAGGGCAGGATGAGCATCATCCGGTAGAAGGCGCGCCCGCGCAGCTTCTTGTTGAGCAGCAGGGCGAGGCCCAGGCCGAGGGTGTAGTGCAGGAAGACGCAGATCGCCGTCCAGGCGATGGTCCAGACGAAGTGCGACCAGAAGCGGTCGTACGAGCCGGGGCCCCACAGGATGTCGGCGTAGTTGTGGAAGCCGACGAAGTTGTAGCTGGCCGGGATCTCGTTGACGCCGATCGTGCGGGCGACGTTGAGGCTGTTGGCGTCGGTGAGGGTGAGCCAGATGCCCTCGACGAGCGGGTAGAGCACCAGCACGCCGAGCACCAGGACGACCGGGGCGATCATCGCGTAGGCGTACCAGTGCTTGGCGTAGGAGCGCTTGACGCGTTCCAGCAGGCCCGGACGCTGCTCGCGCTCCCGGCTGCCCTTGCCGGTGGCGCCCTGCACGGCGACTGACATCGTTTGCACCTTCTCGGGGGGATTCTCGGGGGAGGCCGACGGCCCGGCCCGTCGGGGAGGCGACGGATGACGGCGGACAACTGACAGATGATGAAATCTGTTCTCTGTTATCCGTTCGCCGTCATCCGTCAGCCGTCATCCGACGGACCGGGCACGGGGACTACTTGGCGAAGCCCGGCAGGAGCTTGGCGTAGTCGGTGGCGACGGTGTTCAGGGCGTCCTGGGTACCCGTGCCCTGGACGGCCTTGCCCAGGTTGGTGCCCAGCGAGGCGAACAGCGAGCTGTACTCGGGCAGTTCGGGGCGCGGCTTGGCGCTGCTCAGGATGCCCTGGAAGCCGGCGATGCCCGGGTCGGCCTTGACGTCGGCGGTGAAGGCGTCGGAGCGGGTCGGCAGGGTGGAGTTCTTCTGCGCGATGAACGCCTGGCTCTCGGCCGAGGTCATGAAGGCGGCGAACTTCTCGGCGGCGGCCTTGTGGGCCTTGTCGGCACCGGCGTAGACGGCGATGTTGTGACCGCCGGTCGGGGCGCCGGCCTTGCCCGCGGAGCCGCCGGGGACGGCCGCGATGCCGAGGTTGGCCTTGTCGGCGAAGGCCGAGCCCTTGTAGATGTTGGTGATCTCCCAGGGGCCCTGGATGATCGCCGCAACCTTGCCGCTGTTGAAGGCGTCCATCATGTGCGCGTAGGCGTCGGTGGTGACGTCGGCCTTGGCGGTGCCGGGCGAGGTGAACATCGACTTGTAGGTCTCGACGGCCTTGACGGCCTCCGGCGAGGTGACGGTGATCTTCTTGCCGGCGGCGTCGACGGTGTCGGTGCCCTCGCCGAACAGGAACGGCATCGCGTAGTAGCCGTCGGCAGCCTTCAGCCAGAAGCCGTCCACGCCCGCCTTGTCCTTGACGGCGGCGGCGTCGGCCTTCAGCTCGTCCCAGGTCTTCGGCGCCTCGGTGATGCCGGCCTTGGCGAACAGCTCCTTGTTGTAGAGCAGGCCCAGGGTGTCGGTGACCAGCGGGACGCCGTACAGCTTGCCCTCGTACTTGGCCTGCTGGATCAGGCTGGGCTGGAAGGCGGAGGTGTCGGCGGCGGCCGGGGTGCCGTCCAGCGGCTCCAGGTAGCCGGCCTTGGCGAAGGCGGCGGTCCAGCCGACCTCGGAGCGGAACACGTCCGGAGCGCCCTTGGCCCCCATGGCGGTCTGGAGCTTGTTCTGCGCCTGGTCGAACGGGACGTTGACGAAGTCGACCTTGATGTTCGGGTTGGCGGCCTCGAACTTCTTGACGAGCTCCTGGTAGTTCGGCGCCTCGTTGGTGGCGTTCGAAGTGTCCCAGTACGTGAGGGTGACCGGCCCGTCGGCCTTGCCGTCCGAGCTGGAGCCGCTGCTGCCACAGGCAGCCATCGAGACCGCGAGGGCCACAACGAGGGCAGAGGCCGCGATGCCACGCCGCATGAGAACTCCTTGGGAGGGTGGGGGTGCCCGAGATCTTCGGAGACAGGCGCATAATGGCTGCCTCGTGCCGACCGCATCCTTGCTGCCGTCGGGCTGGAAGGAAGTTAACAGCGGTGAAAGATCGACGGAAAGTCCTTGCAGCAAGTTTCTGCAAGAAACGGGGATCGTTACATCCGCGTGTCCTGGACGTTGCCACTCGGTAGTTGACGCCCACGCCGATTGCCCCGGTTCGTCCGATTCCGACCGCTGCCGGGTGGCCGACGGAACCACCGTGCGTGGCTGAAAGCCGCCTGGCGCAGACTGGACGCATGCGCATCAGGACCGTCACCGAGGACGAACTTCCGCTGCTCGCCGAGCTGGAACGGGCCGCCGGCGCCCCCTTCGCCGCGATCGGCATGCCGGAGGTCGCCGAGGACGAGCCCCCGGCCCCGGAGGAGCTGGCGCACTACCTGCAACGGGGCGTCGCCCTGGTCGCCGAGGCCCCCGACGGCACGATCGCCGCCTACCTGCTGGCCGAGCCCGTGGACGGCGCGATGCACATCGAGCAGGTCTCCGTCCACCCCGACCACGCCCGCCGCGGCATCGGGCGGGCGCTGATCGATCACCTCGCCGGGACCACCGACGCCCCGGCGCTCACCCTCACCACCTTCGCCGAGGTGCCCTGGAACGCCCCCTACTACGCGCGCTGCGGCTTCCGCCCGCTGAGCGACGCCGAGGTCACCCCGGGCCTGCGCGAGATCCGGCGCCAGGAGGCCGAGCACGGCCTGGACCGCTGGCCCCGGCTCTGCATGCGCCGGGACCTGCGGCCGTGATCCTGCCCGCGGCCCTGCCGTTGGCCGGGGCCACAGCTGCGGGCAGGTCCCCGGCCCTGACCGTGACGGGCTAGTTCGTCCCCAGCCGCAGCACGGTCGTGGAGCGGAACTCCTCCCCCGGCCGCAGCACCGTGCTCGGGAACGCCGGGTGGTGCGGGGAGTCCGGGAAGTGCTGGGTCTCCAGCGCGACCCCGGCGAACGGCCCGTACGGGACGCCGCTCGCACCGGTGACCGCGCCCTGGAACTTGTTCGCCGTGTAGACCTGGACGCCCGGCTCGGTGGTCAGCACCTCCAGGGTGCGGCCGCTGACCGGGTCCTCCAGCAGCGCCGCCCGCGCCGGACTGCCGTCCGCGGGCCGCTCCCGCAGCACCCAGTTGTGGTCGTAGCCGCCGGGCCCGACCAGCTGCGGGTGCCGGTCGTGCACCGACTTGCCGATCGGCGTGGCCACCGTGAAGTCGAACGGCGTGCCGGCCACCGGCTCCGTCCGCCCGGTCGGGACCTGCCGCTCGTCGGCCGGGGTGTACTCGTCGGCGTCCAGGGTCAGCAGGTGGCCGAGGACGTCGCCGTTGCCTTCACCCGCGAGGTTGAAGTACGCGTGGTTGGTCAGGTTGACGACGGTCGGCTTGGTGGTGACCGCGCGGTAGGCGATCACCAGCTCGCCGGAGGCGTCGAGCGTGTAGTCGACGGTCACGTCCAGGGCGCCGGGGAAGCCCTGGTCGCCGTCCGGGCTGTGCAGCCGCAGCCGCACCCCGCCCTCCACCGCCTCGGCCTCCCACATCCGGTGCGCGAAGCCGTCCGGCCCGCCGTGGATGGTCATGCCGCCGCCGGTGGGGGCGAGCGGGTACTCCTCGTCGTCGACGGTGACCGACGAGCGGTCGATCCGGTTGGCGTACCGGCCGACCACCGTGCCGTAGTGCCGGGCCGGGCCCAGGAGCTGGGCCAACTCGTCGCTGGAGAGCAGCAGTTGCGCGGAGCGGCCGGAACGGTCCGGTGCGCTCAGGGTGTGCAGGGTGGCACCGAGGTTCAGCACGCTCGCCTCGTACGGACCGGCCGTGAGCGTCCAGCGCTCGATCGCGGCGCCCGCGCCCGAGGGTTCGAGGTGTTCGTGTCGAACACTGGTGGCCTCGCTCGCCATGGCCTGCTCCTCACTGTCGGCCGGAGCACTCCGCGCCCGGCCGCTTCCTGGTCCGTCGAGGGTGCCTCGGCAGCCCCGTCTCCGTCAGCCTATCGACGGCGGCGGCCACCCGGGCGCAGCGGCACCGGCGCGCTCCGCCCTTACGCTGCACCCGCCCTGACCGGCCGCCACCTGCCACGGCCGCCACCGCCCGCCGCTGCCACCACCGCACGACAAGCCGCCCCACGAGAAGCGGCCGCACGACAAGCCACCGCCGCGCGGACCGCCGCCCCTACTCCTCGTCCTCTACCCGGCTCGCCTCCCGCTGCTGCTGCAGCCCGAGCGCCGAGGCCAGCCCGTCCGGCCCGCTCCCCGCCTTGCGGTAGACGGCCGCCAGCCGCCTGTTCACCAGGCTGATGTGCAGGCCGAGCTCCTCGGCGATCCGCTGCGGCGGCAGGCCCTGCACCGCCTGCCGGGCGACCTCCAGTTCCGGGCCGCTGAGCGTGTCCAGGGTGTCCCGGAAGTCGCGCAGCCCGAGCCGGTTGGGCCGCAGGCCGTAGTTGGCCAGCTCCCGCCGCGCCTGTTCGACCAGCCCCTCCGCCGAGCAGTGCTGGGCCAGCTCGATGCCCTGGTACAGGTACTCCTGGGCGTCCTCCAGCCGCCCGACCCGGCGCAGCGCGGCGCCGAGGTCGACCAGTGCGACGGCGTGCTCGTAGCCTGCCGGGGACTGCCCGAGGTGCATCACGGCCTGCTCCAGCAGCTCGACCGCCTGCTGGCCGTCCTCGACGTACGCCTGAAGCCGCAGCGCGCTGCCGATCGCCGAGGCGGTGCCGAAGGTGCGGGCGTGCCGGACGGCCGTCTGGGCGTACTCGCGGGCGCGCTCGGGCTCGTCCTCCGCGATCGCGACGGCGAGGTGGCCGGCCCAGGGCGCCCAGACGGTGTTGCGCCAGCCGCGGATCTCCAGCTGGGTGCCGGCCTCGGTGAGCGCGGCGGCCGCGCCCGCGTGCCGGCCCTTGGCGATCAGCAGCTTCCCGTACAGCGAGGCCGCGTCCGGCAGCACCATGGCGGTCGCGTGGTACGGCGGGTGGAAGCCGAACTCGTTGGCCAGCTCCCAGGCCTCGTCGACCCGGCCGCGGGCGATCAGGGTGTCCACCAGCACGCCGACCGCGTCCCAGGCCAGCGGCAGCCTCTGCCCGATCCGCTCGGAGATGCGGTACGCCCGGCGCAGGAAGTCCTCGGCCTCGGCGAGCAGGCCGCGGCGGAACCGGGCCAGGCCCATCAGGAAGTACGCGAAGCCCCGGTGGGCTCCGCTCCAGCCGGCCACCTCGAACTGGATGATGGCGTCGGCGGCCAGTCGCTCGGCCTGGGCGACGCGGTCGTTGTAGATGTACGTGAGGCCGAGCATCGAGGGCAGTTCGAAGCCCCAGGTGGTGTCGGTCCAGCCGAGGCCCTTGGGCAGCCGGCCGCCGTCGAGCACCCTGTCGGCGAGGGCGAGCGCGTCGGCGGAGGGGGCGCCGCGCAGGGTGAGGTCCCAGGCCCGCATGGCGAGCACTGCCCGGTCGGCGGCTTCCTGGCCGGTCAGGCTGCCGCACATCGCGCCGAGCCGGGCGGAGCGGCCGGGGCCGTCCTCCTCGGACTTGCGGAAGGCGTGCCACATGAACGAGGCGGCCTGCAGCCGCTGTCGCCCGGCCGGGTCGTCGGTGATCTGCGCCTCGTCCTGGCAGACCAGGGCGGCCTGGCGCAGCTCACCGCTGTGCGCGAGCACCTCGGAGAGCCGGAAGGTGGCGTCCACCCGCAGTTCGGGGCGCAGCGGCACCTCGTCCGGGTCGAGGGCGAGCTTGAGCTGGTTGACGGTGGCGACGGGGTCGGTCAGCAGGGCGGAGCAGCCGAGTTCGTAGAGCACCTCGGCCTTGATCTCGTCGGCGGGCGGCTCGTTGAGCGCGCGGTGCAGGCAGCGCTGGGCGGCCTCGGGGGCGCCGATCAGCTGGTGTTCGACGGCGGCGCGGCGCAGCTTCTTGACGATCCGGTCGTCGCCCTCGCCGGAGTGGGTCTCGACCAGGTGGCGGGAGGCGGCGAGCAGGCCGAGTCCGGCGTTCTCGATCTCGACGGCGGCGATGCCGTGCATGCCGAGGCGGGTGGCGTCCGGCATGGTGTTGTAGATCGAGCTGGCGATCAGCGGGTGGACGAATTCGAGGTTCCCGTTGGGGGCCTGGGTGAGCACGCGCTGCTTGCGCAGCTGCTTGATGGAGTCGCGGGCGCCCTCGGTGCTCTGGGTGGAGATCCGGGTGGCGAGGTCGACCCTGATGTCGGTGCCGAGCATGGCGCAGGCCCAGGCGAAGCGCAGGGTGCTGGCGCCGAGCCGGTCCAGCCAGCTCTTGAGGGTCATCCCGGTGGCGTCGACGGCGAGTTCGCGCAGCTGCCGGGAGTTCTCCTCGACCGGTTCGAGCTCCTGGTCGCGGACCTGGTCGAGGAGGGCGACGACCTCGAAGGGGTTGCCGTTGACGACGTTCCAGAACTCGTAGCAGAAGGCGTCCTCGGCCTTGGGGCCGAGTTCGGCGCGGATCATGTCGGTGACGGAGCTGAGGTTGAGCCGGTTGAGCTCGTGCTTGCGGCCCTTGAGGCCGATGATGTCCCGGCGGAACTCCTGGGTCGCGACGGGCCAGTCGTTCTCGTCCTCGCGGAAGGCGAAGACCAGCAGGACGGGCAGTTCGCTGGAGCGGACGGCGAACTTGGCGAGCCAGGAGAGGGATTCCGCGTCGGCCCAGTGCAGGTCGTCGACGATCATCACCATCGGCGCGCGGCGCGGTGCGAGCTGGGTGAGGACGTAGTCGAGGCCGTCGCGCACGCCCTGCGGGTCGAGGCGGCGGGCGCCGGCCTTGGGCTGCTTGAGGCCCATGGCCGGTCCGACGACCTCCTCCCAGGTGCCCATGACCTGGCGGAACACGTCCGGCGCCAGGTCGGTGAGCACCGGCTGGAGCAGCTGGCGCAGCACGTGGTACGGCTCCTTGAACTGGCGTTCGCCACCTCGGGCGAACAGCACGGTGGCGCCGTCCCGCAGCTTGGCGATCCGTCGGACCTCCTGCAGCAGGCTGGTCTTGCCGATGCCGGGGCGGCCGGAGAACGCGAGCAGGTCGCCGATCTCGGTGCCGCCGGCGGCGAATTCGCGGCAGAGCCGGTCGACGGCGTTCTCCACCGAGCGCAGTTCGGCGTCCCGGTCGCGCAGTCGGACGCGGGGCGCGGTACCGTCACCGTCGCGCCCGGAACCGGCCCCCGCCCGAAGTTCGTTCTCCTGCTCGGTCACCGTCGCGCCTCCGCCTCGCCCGATCGCGTCACAGCTCCATCACTGCGTGGAGCCGAGGTTAGCGCTGCGTGGGCCTCACTGTGCGCCATTCGTGCAGGCTGGGACGGACGGTGAGGGTTCGGAGAGCTTGCCAAGGGCAATTGCCCTATATCCCTAACGCCCGATCATTACATCAGATACCCTACGGCCCTCAGGCAAAGATGATCTTGCGAACCCCACCCTCACCATCTCAGCCTCGCCGTGTCAACTCCCCCCACAGACAGTGCTCGAACCACAAGCGCCCCCACCCTCCGCTGCACCGGGAGTCCGATGTCTGACGACACCTCACTTCAGATTCCGTTCCCGCACCGCCGCAGTCCGCACGGCCCTCTCGCCACCGCACTGCACCGCGACTGGCTGATCCGCCACCCCCTGCTGCCCGACGCCGACCACCCCGGCTACGCGCACTGGGAGGTGGTCGACCTCGCCGCGCTGGGCTACCCCGACGCCGGGCCGACCGAACTCGCCCTGGCTGCCGACCTGATGGGCTTCTACTTCCTCTTCGACGACCAGTTCGACGGCCCGCTCGGCCGCCGCCCCTCGGAAGTCGCTCCGATCTGCGAACGCCTGATCGCCGTCCTGCACGGCGCCCGCCCCGACCAGGGCTCCCCGGTCGAAACCGCGTTCGCCGACCTGTGGAGCCGCAGCGTGCAGGGCATGCCCGCGCGCTGGCAGGCGCGCGCCGCGTACAACTGGGAGTACTACCTGGCCAGTCACCCCGCCGAGGCGGCCGGCCGGATCTCCGCCCGGCCGCCGGACCGGGACGGCTACCTGGAGCTCAGACGGGGCACCGCGGCGATGGAGACCATCTTCGACATGGTCGAACGCATCGGCCTGTTCGAGGTCCCCGCCGCCGTCCTGCACCACCCGGTGCTCCGTCAACTCCGCCAGCTGGCAGCCGACATACCGTCACTGAGCAACGACGTCCGGTCCTACCCGCTGGAGGCGCCGCGCGGGGACGTCAACAACCTGGTCATGATCGTCCAGCGCGAGCGCCGCTGCTCGGCCGAGGAGGCGTGCGCGGCGGTCATCGCGGAGGCCCAGCTGATGGTCGAACGCTGCGCCGAGCTGCACGGACGACTTCCCGACGTCTACCGCGAGTTGGGCCTGTCCCGGATAGAGCGGGCGATCGCCCAGCGGTACGCGGACGGGCTGCTCACCTGGCTGGCGGGCTACCTCAGCTGGGAGGCCCGCACCGGCCGGTACCACGCGGTCTGACACCCGCCCGCCGGGCACCCGGCCGTGCGCCTGCCGGGCACGGCCACCGCACCCGCCCCGCCAGGGGGCGGTGAGGTGGACGACCGCACCGACGCCGACGCCGATGACCACGACGGCGACGGCGACGGCGATCGCATCGACCACGACGGCGACGGCGACGGCGACGGCGACGGCGACGGCGATCGCATCGACCACGGCGACCGCACCGACCCCGACCGCGCCTGCGAGAACGGCCGGAACGCCCACCCTCCGTACGGACGGGTCGCACGGACCGTAGCCGCACCGCGCGCCCGGCGGTTATCGTGCTCGACGGCGGGCGCCCCCGGGCGCCCGGCCCGTGTGCGTGTCCATACCCTCCCGCCGGGCCGCCCCGACCGGGCGGTCCGGCGCGCCGCCTCCGGCCGTGCGGTCCGGGCGGCGCCCGACGTCGCGAGGAGACACCAGAGCATGACGGTCTACCAGCCCCCCGGCGCGCCCGGCAGCATCGTCGCCTACCGGTCCCGGTACGAGCACTGGATCGGCGGTGGATGGACGCCCCCGGTGCGCGGCGAGTACTTCGGCGATCCGACCCCGGTCACCGGCGAGGTCTTCACCGAGGTCGCCCGCGGCACCGCCGAGGACGTCGAGGCCGCCCTGGACGCGGCCCACGCCGCCGCCCCCGCCTGGGGCCGCACCCCGGCCGCCGAGCGGGCCCAGGTGCTGCTGCGGGTCGCCGACCGGATGGAAGCCAACCTGGAGAAGCTGGCCGTCGCGGAGAGCTGGGAGAACGGCAAGCCGGTGCGCGAGACGCTGGCCGCCGACCTCCCGCTCGCCGTCGACCACCTGCGCTACTTCGCCGGTGCGCTGCGCGCCCAGGAGGGCAGCCTCTCCCAGCTGGACGAGGACACCGTGGCGTACCACTTCCACGAGCCGCTGGGCGTGGTCGGGCAGATCATCCCGTGGAACTTCCCGATCCTGATGGCGATCTGGAAGCTCGCGCCGGCGCTCGCGGCCGGCAACGCGGTGGTGCTCAAGCCCGCCGAGCAGACCCCGGCCTCGGTGCTGCTGCTCGCCGAGCTCACCGCCGACCTGCTGCCGCCCGGCGTGCTCAACATCGTCACCGGCTTCGGCGAGGAGGCCGGCGCCCCGCTCTCCGCCAGCCCGCGGATCCGCAAACTCGCCTTCACCGGCGAGACCTCCACCGGCCGGCTGATCTCCCGCGCGGCGGCCGAGAACCTGATCCCGGTCTCCCTGGAACTCGGCGGCAAGAGCCCCAATGTGTTCTTCGCGGACGTCGCCGACGCCTCGGACGCCTTCTACGACAAGGCCATCGAGGGCTTCGCGATGTTCGCCCTCAACCAGGGCGAGGTCTGCACCTGCCCCAGCCGGGCGCTGATCGACTCCTCGATCTACGAGCGGCTGCTCGCCGACGGCCTGCAGCGGGTGCGCGCGATGCGCCAGGGCGACCCGCTGGACACCGAGACCCAGGTCGGCGCCCAGGCGAGCGCCGAACAGCTGAAGAAGATCCTCTCCTACTTCGAGATCGGCCAGGCCGAGGGCGCCAAGGTCCTCACCGGCGGAGAGCGCGCCGACCTCGGCGGCGCCCTGGCCGGCGGGTACTACGTGACGCCCACCGTGTTCGAGGGCGACAACTCGATGCGGGTCTTCCAGGAGGAGATCTTCGGCCCGGTCGTCTCGGTGACCCGCTTCGACGGCTTCGACCAGGCGGTCGCGCTCGCCAACGACACCCAGTACGGGCTCGGCGCCGGTGTGTGGACCCGCAGCCTCAACACCGCCCACCGGGCCGGACGCGCCATCCAGGCGGGCCGGGTCTGGACCAACTGCTACCACGCCTACCCGGCCCACGCGGCCTTCGGCGGCTACAAGAACTCCGGCATCGGACGGGAGAACCACAAGGCGCTGCTGGAGCACTACCAGCAGACCAAGAACCTGCTGGTCAGCTACTCCACCGACGCGGTCGGCTTCTTCTAGACCGAAAGGCTCCGGGCCGAAAGGCGGAGCGGGAGACCGGCCCCGGCCTCCCGCTCCACCGCCACTCCCCGCGGCGGGCTTTTCGGGCAAATCACCTGGTTCGGGATCTAAGCACATGAATCCTGCCATTTTCCCGACGCGCCGCCGACATGCCCGGACGGACCCCGCGAACGCCTTAGAACAGGACTCCCCGACACCCCTCACCCCCGGGAGTCCCGCATGACCATCGCCGTCTCCAAGCTCTCCGACCCGGCCGTCCGCAACTTCGTCACCGCGATCAACGCGGGCGACCGCCAGGCCTTCCAGGCCACCCTCACCCCCGGCGCGACCATGTCCGACGACGGCTCCGACCGCGACCTGGCGGACTGGACGGAGCGCGAGATCTTCGGTGCCGGCGGCCGGATGGCCGTCCAGACCGAGTCGGACGGCGGCCACGCACTCGTCGCCAACTTCACCAACGACACCTGGGGCGAGATGCGCACCGCCTGGCGCTTCACCGTCGACGACGGCAAGATCAGCCGCTTCGAGACCGGCCAGGCCTGAACCGACAGGCCTGAACCGACAGGCCTGAGCCGGACAGGCCTGAACCGGCGGGCCTGAACCGGACCGCCGGGGATCAGGACAGCCCCAGGCACCCCCGCACCGCGCGGATCAGGTTCCGCGAGCGGACGTCTCCGGTGACACCCGGCTGCATGCCGTTGGTGACGTAGCCGAAGCCCAGCCCCAGCTCCGGATCGGCGAAGCCCAGCGAGCCGCCGCGCCCCGGGTGCCCGAAGCTCGCCGGGGAGGCCATCGGCGCGGTCGGGCCGTGCCGCCAAAAGCCCAGGCCGAAGGTGGAGTTGACGATCAGCACCCGGTCCGGCCCGCTCACGGCCGGCCCGACCGCGCGGGCCAGCACCTCCGGCCCGAGCAGCGGCGGCAGCACCGCGCCGGAGCCGTCCGGACGGTCGGCCGCGCCGATCAGCGCCGCGTAGAAGCGGGCCAGCGAACGGGCGGTGCCGATGCCGCCGGCTCCGGGGATCTCGGCGGCCTGCACCGCCGGGTCGTTGAGGTCCACCCCGGGACGCACCGAGGCGAAGGACCGCGCGGTCAGCGAGCCCGGGTCCTGGTAGGCGTCCCGGACGGCCTGCTTGGGCCGCAGCCGCAGCCCGCTCGGGCCGGTCCGGGCCGCCTCCGGGGCGGGCAGGTCGACGAGCTTGCCGACCCTCGGCGCCGCCCCGGCGGGCAGCCCGATCCACAGGTCCAGCCCGAGCGGCCGGGCGATCTCCTCGGCGAAGTACTGCCCGATCGTCCGGTCGCTCACCCGCCGCACCACCTCGCCGACCAGCCAGCCGAAGGTGTACGGGTGGTAGCCGTGCGCCGTGCCGGGCTCCCACGCGGGCGCCTGCGCGGCGACGGCGGCGGCCGCGCGCTCCCAGGTGAGCACGTCCTCCAGCCGCAGCGGCACGTCCAACGCGGGCACCCCGGCCTGGTGCGAGAGCAGCCAGCGCACCGGCACCCCGGCCTTGCCGGAAGCCGCGAACTCCGGCCAGTACGAGGCCACCGGCGCGTCCAGGTCCAGCAGCCCGCGTTCTGCGGCCAGCAGCGCGGTGGTCGCGGTCAGGCCCTTGGTGACCGAGCGCAGCACCTGCGCGGTGTCCGCCGTCCACGGCACCGCCGGCGCGGGCCGCCCGCCGACCTCGGGCCGGGCGTCGCCGCCCCACAGGTCGACCACCTTGCGGCCGTGTACGTACAGCGCGAAGGCCGCGCCCAGTTCGCCGTACTCGACGAAGTTCCGCGCGAAGGCCGCCCGCACAGGCCCGAACCCCTCGGCCGTCTCGCCCCAGATCTCCACCACCGCGCGCCGCCTTCAGACCGTTCCGATCGCCGTCGTCCGCCCGCGTTCGAAAGTTCGTGGAGATCCGTTCGAACCGGGCCCCGAAACCCTAACCTGTTCGTCATGACCAACCCTGCCGAGGAACTGCTGGACGTCGTCGACGAGCACGACCGGGTGATCGGAACAGCCTTGCGCGGCGAGGTCTACCGGCGCGGCCTGACGCACCGCTGCGTCTTCATCCTGGTCCGCGACCCGGCCGGACGGATCTTCGTCCACCGCCGCACCGCCACCAAGCTGTTCGCCCCCGGCGCGTACGACATGTTCGTCGGCGGCGTCGTCGGCTCCGGCGAGACCTACGCCGAGGCCGCCGTCCGCGAGGCCGAGGAGGAGCTCGGCGTCCACGGCATCGCCCCGCGCCCGATGTTCAAGTTCCACTACCGGGAGCCCGACGGCGGCAAGCTCAACTGGTGGTGCGACATGTACGAGGCGAAGTGGGACGGCCCGGTCAGCCCGCAGGAGTCCGAGGTCGCCTGGCACACCTGGCTCACCCCGGACGAGCTCGCCGAGCGCCTCGCCCGCGACACCTTCGTCCCCGACGGCCGCGAGGCCTACCGCCGCTACCTGGACCTCCGGAGCGCATAGGCCGCCGGACGGCACCGGGCGACCGGACAGCGTGGGCCGCCCGGGCCTCCTGGGCCGCCGGACAGCACCGGGGACCGGACAGCGTGGGCCGCCGGACCAGCGCCGGATAGGGTGACGCGCATGGCCTCCCGTACGCCGTCCCCGACGGCCGACCGCGCAGCACGGACCTCCGCAACCGGCCGGGCCCCGGCGGGTGAACGGCCCCGCCGACGGCTGAGCGTGGACGAGCGGCGGGAGCAGCTGATCGCCGTGGCGCTGGAGCTGTTCAGCCGGCGGCCGCCGGAGGAGGTGTCGATCGACGACATCGCCGCCGCCGCAGGCGCCTCCCGGCCGCTGGTGTACCACTACTTCCCCGGCAAGCAGGCGCTGTACGAGGAGTCGCTGCGGCGGGCCGGGCGGGAGCTGGCCGCCCGCTTCGAGGAGCCCATGGAGGGGCCGCTGTCCGAGCGGCTCCTCCGCGTGATGGGCCGCTACCTGGACTTCGTCCAGAGCCACGGGCCCGGCTTCGCGGCGCTGCTGCGGGGTGGCTCGGTGGCGGCCAGCGCGGGCACCTCGGCGGTGATCGACGACGTGCGCCGGGCCGCGCAGGAGCAGATCCTGGCCCACCTCGCACTCCCCTCGCCCAGCCCCGGACTGCGGCTGACCGTGCGCGCCTGGATCGCCAACGCCGAGATCACCTCGCTGGAGTGGCTGGGCGAGCGCTCGGTGCCGCTGGAGGAACTCCAACTGCACCTGGTGCAGGAGTTCGTCGCGGCGCTCACCCTCATCGCCGCCCGCGAGCCGGCGCTCGCCGCCGAACTGGCCTCGTTCTTCGCCGCCGAACGTCCGGACGGCCCGACCGGACGCCTGGTCCGGGACCTCGCCGGGCTGTTCGCCGTCCCGGGGATCCTCGACGCGGTCACCGCGCTCGCCACCGCAGCTCCGGCCGACGCGCCCGCCGGGTCGCTCGCCGACGTGCCCGCCGGGGCGCCCGAGCCTCCTGCGACGGCCTCCGGCCCCGAGTCTGGACCGAAGGGCGGACCGGAGGCCGGACCGAAGGGCGGACCGGAGGCCGGAACCACCGCCGGTTGACCGCCGAAGCAGTGGTCACCGCGCTGGTCCGAGTGATCATCGGGTCATCCTGCGGTTCGGTCAGGACGGCGGGCTCTGACCTGAATCCGCAGGTAGTGGGGGAGGATGGCGGCTGATACGACGACAGGTGCGCTTTCGGTTTGAGAAGATCGGGGTTCCTACACCGTGACCA
>NZ_JBITTM010000074.1:0-37190 GCF_044541955.1 Kitasatospora sp. NPDC085464 | reverse complement strand
GACGTCGTCGCTCAGCTTTTCCTGGCGTTCCTTGAGGTCGTCGGAATTCTGCGTTTCCGCGGCCTGCTCCTCGACCTCCTCGGAGGAGCGGTTTGCCCGCTGCTGGCCGCCGCCGGTGTCCTTGCTCGCCATTTCCCTCACCCCGCTCGATTCGTCTGGCACGGTTTGGTCGGTTGGGTCGTTGCCGGTTGGCACCGACCCTATACACAAGGTGCGACTGCCGCTCCCGGTTTGCCGGTGGCGCTTCCTGTCCAACACCCGCTGCCACCCCGGATGATTCCCATTCGGCGGACGTTCACCCGTGGTGATCGAAAAGTTACCCGCCGGACAGCACCCGGAGCAGGTCCTCCGCCGTGCGGCAGCGGTCCAGCAGCTCCTTGACGTGGTTGCGGGTGCCCCGCAGCGGCTCCAGCGTGGGCACGCGCTGCAGCGAGTCCCGGCCCGGCAGGTCGAAGATCACCGAGTCCCAGGAGGCCGCGGCGACGTGGTCCGCGTACTGCTCCAGGCAGCGCCCGCGGAAGTAGGCCCTGGTGTCCTCCGGGGGCTTGGAGACGGCCCGCTCGACCTCGTCCTCGGTCAGCAGCCGCTCGAAGCGCCCGCGGGCCACCAGGCGGTTGTAGAGGCCCTTCTCGGCCCGCACGTCGCTGTACTGGAGGTCGACCAGCTGCAGCCGCGGGTTCGACCACTCCAGGGCGTCCCGGCTGCGGTAGCCCTCCAGGATCTCCCGCTTGGCGATCCAGTCCAGCTGCCTGGACAGCGACATCGGGTCGCGCTCCAGCCGGCCCAGGACGTCCTCCCAGCGGGCCAGCACGTCCACCGTCTGCTCGTCCGCGTCCGTCCCGAAGCGGTCCTCGACGTACTTGCGGGCCAGCTCGAAGTACTCCAGCTGCAGCTGGACGGCGGTGAGCTTGCGCCCGTTGCGCAGGGTGATCAGGTGCTTGAGCGTCGGGTCGTGGGAGACCCGGTGCAGGGTGCGCACCGGCTGGTCGACCGCGAGGTCGGAGGCGATGAAGGAGTCCTCGATCATCGACAGGACCAGCGAGGTGGTGCCCAGCTTGAGGTAGGTGGAGATCTCGGAGAGGTTGGCGTCCCCGATGATCACGTGCAGCCGGCGGTACTTCTCGGCGTCGGCGTGCGGTTCGTCCCGGGTGTTGATGATCGGCCGCTTGAGCGTGGTCTCCAGACCGACCTCGACCTCGAAGTAGTCCGCGCGCTGGCTGATCTGGAAGCCGTGCGCCGAGCCGTCCTGGCCGATGCCGACCCGGCCGGCGCCGGTGACCACCTGGCGGGAGACGAAGAACGGGGTGAGGTGGCGCACGATGTCGGCGAACGGCGTCGCCCGCTTCATCAGGTAGTTCTCGTGGGTACCGTAGGAGGCGCCCTTGTTGTCGGTGTTGTTCTTGTACAGGTGGATGTTCTGCCCGTTGGGCAGCTCCAGCGCGCGTTGCGCGGCGGCCGCCATGATCCGTTCGCCGGCCTTGTCCCACAGCACGGCGTCGCGCGGGTTGGTCACCTCGGGCGAGCTGTACTCGGGGTGCGCGTGGTCCACGTAGAACCGGGCCCCGTTGGTGAGGATGACGTTGGCGAGGCCGATGTCCTCGTCGGTCAGCTGGCTGGCGTCCGCCACCTCGCGCGCCAGGTCGAAGCCCCGCGCGTCGCGCAGCGGATTCTCCTCCTCGAAGTCCCAGCGGGCCCGCCGTGCCCGGTGCATCGCCGCCGCGTAGGCGTTGACGATCTGGGACGAGGTGAGCATGGCGTTGGCGTTGGGGTGCCCGGGCACGGAGATCCCGTACTCGGTCTCGATGCCCATCACGCGCCGTACGGTCATGCGGCCCTCCTTGCCCGGTGCGCCGCCCCCGGCGGGCGGAACACGCTGACGTACCGCTGAACAACACCGGCGCCGGCCATCTGCCCGCGGACGGTGGGTCGAGCCTAGAACCCGGCGCCGACCGGCGGGCCCCGAGACGCGCCGTCCGGCTGCGGGGCCGCGAGGCGCCACAGCCGGACGGTGTGCGTACAGCTCCGGGGACCGCTTCGGGCCCGGGTAACCGCGTGCTTCCCTACAGGTACTGCCCCGTGTTGGCGACAGTGTCGATGGAGCGGCCGGACTCGGCGCCCTGCTTGCCGGTGACCAGCGTGCGGATGAAGACGATCCGCTCGCCCTTCTTGCCGGAGATGCGGGCCCAGTCGTCCGGGTTGGTGGTGTTCGGGAGGTCCTCGTTCTCCTTGAACTCGTCCACGCAGGCGGCGAGCAGGTGGGAGACGCGCAGGCCCCGCTGACCGTGGTCGAGGAAGTCCTTGATGGCCATCTTCTTCGCGCGGTCGACGATGTTCTGGATCATCGCACCGGAGTTGAAGTCCTTGAAGTACAGGACCTCCTTGTCACCGTTGGCGTAGGTGACCTCCAGGAAGCGGTTCTCCTCGGTCTCGGAGTACATCCGCTCCACCACCGACTGGATCATCGCGGCCACCGTGGCCTCGACGGAGCCGTCGTGCTCCTTGAGGTCGTCCGGGTGGAACGGCAGCGAGTCCTTGAGGTACTTGGAGAAGATGTCCTTCGCGGCCTCGGCGTCCGGGCGCTCGATCTTGATCTTGACGTCCAGGCGGCCGGGCCGCAGGATCGCCGGGTCGATCATGTCCTCGCGGTTCGAGGCGCCGATGACGATGACGTTCTCCAGGCCCTCCACGCCGTCGATCTCGGCGAGCAGCTGGGGGACGATGGTGTTCTCCACGTCCGAGCTGACGCCGGAGCCGCGGGTGCGGAAGAGCGACTCCATCTCGTCGAAGAAGACGATGACGGGGGTGCCCTCGCCCGCCTTCTCCCGGGCCCGCTGGAAGACCAGGCGGATCTGCCGCTCGGTCTCGCCCACGTACTTGTTGAGCAGCTCGGGGCCCTTGATGTTGAGGAAGTAGCTCTTCCCCTGCGGGCGGCCGGTGACCTCCGCGACCTTCTTGGCCAGCGAGTTGGCGACGGCCTTGGCGATCAGCGTCTTGCCGCAGCCGGGCGGGCCGTACAGCAGCACGCCCTTGGGCGGGCGCAGCTCGTACTCCTTGAAGAGGTCGGCGTGCAGGTACGGCAGCTCGACCGCGTCGCGGATCAGCTCGATCTGGTTGCTCAGGCCGCCGATCTGGCGGTAGTCGATGTCCGGGACCTCTTCGAGGACCAGCTCCTCGACCTCGGCCTTCGGCACGACCTCGTACACGTAGCCGGAACGCGGTTCCAGCAGCAGGGCGTCCCCCGCCCGGATGGTGAGCTCGCGCAGCGGTTCGGCGAGGCGCACCACCCGCTCCTCGTCGGTGTGGCCGAGAACCAGGGCGCGTTCGCCGTCCTCCAGGACCTCCTTGAGGGTGACGATCTCGCCGATGCGCTCGAAGGCCATCGCGTCCACGATGTTGAGGGCCTCGTTGAGCATCACTTCCTGGCCGCGCCGCAGCTCGTCGAGGGCGACGTTGGGGCTGACGTTCACGCGGAGCTTGCGCCCGCCGGTGAAGATGTCCGCGGTCCCGTCCTCGTTGGCTTCGAGGAAGGTGCCGAAACCGGCCGGGGGCTGTGCCAGCCGGTCCACTTCCTCCTTGAGGGCCACGATCTGGTCGCGGGCCTCTCGCAGGGTGGAGGCGAGCCGTTCGTTCTGGGCGGTCACGCCGGCCAGGTTGGTCTGGAGCTCGACGATCCGCTCTTCGAGGATTCTCGAATTGCGCGGCGAGTCGGCGAGCTTGCGGCGCAGCACGGCGATTTCCTGCTCAAGGTACGAGACCTGAGCGGCCTCGTCGGAACCACGAGCGGGCCTGCCGGTGCTGCGGTTGTAGTCGTCATCGTGGGCTGCCACGGTCCTCACCTCCTCCGGGGAGCTGGACGCTTCCAGACCCTACCTGGGACCAGGGGTCCGTAAACCCCTAGATCAAGAAAGATGGAACGGGCGTGTCCGATCTTCGCCCCAGCGTGCTTCCCCTCTGCTAAGGGGGATACCCACCGCGCACCACCCAAAGCGGGCCAGATGTATCGTCGAGCGAAGTGATATCCGATCGCGACCACTACCCGAGGTCCGATCGTTGTACGAATGGCGGGATTGCACCCAGAAATGGGCGACCCGGGACAGAAACGGCAGGGGACCATGTCGGTGACCGAGCAGACGGCCGCGGCGACCGGAGAGCTGGAGGTGTGGATCGACCAGGACCTGTGCACCGGCGACGGGATCTGCGTCCAGTACGCACCGGAGGTCTTCGAGCTCGACATCGACGGCCTCGCCTACGTGAAGGGGCCGGACGACGAGCTGCGCCAGCAGCCCGGGGAGACCGTCCCGGTGCCGCTGACGCTCCTTCAGGACGTGGTGGACTCGGTGAAGGACTGCCCCGGCGAGTGCATCCACGTGCGCCGGGCCGCGGACCGGGTCGAGGTGTACGGGCCGGACGCGGAGTAGCCGCGCGGGCCCGTCAGGCCTGGCCGACCGGGGCGGTGGTCTGGGAGCGTTCCCAGCCGCCGCCCTTCGGCGTCCAGGTGAGGTCCAGTGAGATGTCGGGCCGGAAGCGCGGCACGTCCTCGCTCGAATACCCCTGCGCGTGGCCGGTGATGGCGCCGTCGGAGCGCACCGCGAGCCGGCTCACGGTCAGGTTCTCGCGCTCGGTGAGCAGGGTGGCCAGCACCGCGGGGCGGTCGCCGGGGCCGTAGCCGAGCAGGAAGACGGCGTCCGGCGGGGTGCCGTTCTCGGCGGCGCAGTGCGCGGCGACCACGGTGCCGGGGCGACCGTCGGCCAGCCGGGCGGGCACGCTGAGCACCGTCGCGACCGGGAACGGGCCGCAGTCGATCGGGAGTTGGGCCTTGGCCGGGTCGGGGGCGACGCTCGCGGCGAGGGCCTCGGGGGTGCCGTGGACGGGCACCGGGGTGCCGGTCGCCGGGGACGCGGCGAGGGCGGCGCCCACCACCGCGCCGCAGCCGGCCAGGGCCAGGGCCCAGTGCCAGGGGGCGGTGCGCACGTGCCCGGGCCGGGTGCGGCCCTGCGGTTTCTGCTGTCCGGCCGTCGCCGTCGTCCCGACCGCGGTCTCCACCAGGCGTCCCCTCCAGAGCTCCAGGAGCTGGTCTGTCTGCGTGCGCGAGCATCGTCCCACACGGTGCCCGGGGACCCGCGGGCGGGGAGGCGGGCGCGCGCCGGCACGACGGGAGGGGTGGCACGAGATCGCTCGTGCCACCCCTCCGTGGTGTGCGGGCTCAGCCCAGGTCGGGCTGGTCGCCGTCGGTCGTGCGGGCGGCCTTGCGGGCGGCGGCGCGCTCCTGCAGGGTCGGCTCGGCCGAACCGTTGTCGTAGTCCTCCCCGTACGCGCCCTTGGCCGGACGGCGGCGGCGCAGCGGCGGCTCGACGCCGTCCGCCAGGCGGCGGGCGGTGAGCAGGAAGCCGGTGTGGCCGATCATCCGGTGGTCCGGGCGGACGGCCAGGCCCTCCAGGTGCCAGGTGCGGACCATGGTCTCCCAGGCCTGCGGCTCGGTGAAGGTGCCGTGCTCGCGCAGCGCCTCGACGGTCTTGGACATCTGCGTGGTGGTGGCCACGTAGCAGCAGATGAGGCCGCCGGGGACGAGCGCCTTGGAGGCGACGTCCAGGCACTCCCAGGGGGCGAGCATGTCGAGGATCACGCGGTCGACGTCGGACTCGACCAGGTTGTCCTGGAGGTCGCCGACGGTGAGCTTCCACGCCGGGTGCGGCCCGCCGAAGTAGCGCTCGACGTTGCCCTGGGCGATGTCGGCGAAGTCCTGCCGGCGCTCGTAGGAGGCCAGCATGCCTTGTTCGCCGACGGCGCGCAGCAGGTACATGCTGAGCGCGCCCGAGCCGACGCCGGCCTCGACCACGCGGGCACCCGCGAAGATGTCGGCCATCGCCAGGATCTGACCCGCGTCCTTGGGGTAGATCACGGCGGCGCCGCGCGGCATGGACAGGACGTAGTCGGGGAGCAGGGGGCGCAGCGCGAGGTACGGGACGTTCCCCGTGGTACGCACGACCGTGCCCTCGGGAGCGCCGATCAGCTCGTCGTGCGGGAACGCACCCTTGTGGGTGTGGAACTGGTTCCCGGCCTGGAGCGTGAACGTGTAGTGGCGACCCTTGGGGTCGGTCAGCTGGACCTGGTCCCCGACCTGGAAGGGCCCGCGTCGGCGGGCGGCACCGGTCGGTTCGGACATGCGGACAATCCTAAGGGAAGCGGGCCGCCCCGCCTCACCAGGGCCCGGTCGCGGCCGTCACCGGCCGGCGACGGCCGCGGTCAGGCGCTGCTCGATGTCGCTGAGCGCGGCGACGCCGTACACCCGGCCGTCCGGCTCGACCACCAGGTACTCGCCCGCCGGGGTGGCCTGGACGGCCCTCAGCAGGTCCTCGCCGCGCAGGTCGGCGTCCAGCCGCAGCCCGGGTTCGAGGTCGCGGGAGAGCGGGCCGACGGCCACCCAGGGGCGCCGGTGCTCGGGCACGGCCCGGACCGCGGACTCGCGCACGATGGCGATCGGCTCGCCCCGGCCGTCCACCACGACCACCGCGCCGGCCTGGGCCTCGCGGGCGCGGCGCATCGCCTCGCCGAGCGGGGTGTCGGCGGTGACCTCGACGGCCCGGCGGGCGAGGTCGCGCAGCCGCAGGCCGGGCAGCGCCTCCTTGAGCCGGGCGTTGCGCACGCTGCCGGTGGCGCCGTTCCAGATGATCGCGGCGAGGACGGCGGCCAGCACCGCGTCGACCAGGGTGTCGGTGGTGGTGCGCTCGACCCCGCGGGCGGCGCTGACCAGGGGCAGGCCGAACAGCACGACGATCGCCAGCGCCCGGCCGACCCAGGCGGCGGCCACCGTGCCGGTCATCGGCCTGCCGGTGACCGCCCAGACGACGGCGCGCAGCATCCGTCCGCCGTCCAGCGGCAGCCCGGGCAGCAGGTTGAAGGCGGCGACCACGAAGTTGGAGACCATCAGGCCGGTGAGCAGCACGCCGGGCACGGTGGACAGCTCGACGGCCCGCACCCCGAGGTAGAACAGGCCGCCGAGCACCAGCGACAGCAGCGGGCCGACGAAGGCCAGCCAGAACTCGCGCCAGGGCGTGGTGGCCTCGTTCTCGATCTCGGAGACGCCGCCGAAGAACTGCAGCTGGATCCGCCGCACACCGAGCCGGTAGCGCAGCGCGACCACGGTGTGGGCGAGTTCGTGCACCAGGACGGAGGCGTAGAAGGCGACGGCGAAGGAGAACGCGACCAGGTAGCGGGTGCCGCCGAGGTCGGGCAGCACGTCGTTCAGCTGTCCGCCGAAGACCCAGGTGATCAGCGCGGCGATGACGAACCAGGAGGGGGTGACGTAGACCGGCACGCCGAAGGGCCGGCCCATCAGGAGGCCGCCGCGGCGCTCCGGCGGCTGCCCGGCCGGGCGCCCTCGGTCGTCCTGCGGTGGCTGGTCGGAGGTCTGTTGCCCCCTGTTGTCGCTCACCGTGATCCCTTCGGTCGTCGCCCCCGTCGTGCCCCGGTGCGCCCACGCTACGTGATCGTGGCACTCCGGTGCCGCGCGCCCCTCCTGGTGCCTTCATACCCGTTCCGGGCCCCCCGGTGGCAGCCCGGTGGCAGCGGGATGACAGCGAAGGGCAATAGGGTCGTAGCCATGCAGCAGACCGACACCACCAGCGCCGCCGGGGCCGCGGAGCGCCGGGCGGCGCCGCCGACCGGCCTGTCCCCGTCCCGGGCGGGGGACTTCCTCACCTGTCCCCTGCTGTACCGGCTGCGGGTGATCGACCGGCTGCCCGAGCCACCGAGCGCCGCGGCCACCAGGGGCACGCTGGTGCACGCGGTGCTGGAGCGGCTGTTCGACAGTCCGGCGGCCGAGCGCACGCCGGAACGGGCGCTGGGCCTGCTGCGCCCGCAGTGGGAGCGGCTGCTCGGTGAACGGCCGGAGCTGGGGTCGTTGTTCCCGGACGACCCGGACGGTGCGGCGCTCACCCGCTGGCTGGCGGACGCCGAGAAGCTGGTCGGCCAGTGGTTCCGGCTGGAGGACCCGACCCGGCTGCACCCGGTGGAGCGGGAGCTGTACGTGGAGACGGCCCTGGACTCGGGGCTGCTGCTGCGCGGCTACATCGACCGGGTGGACGTCGCCCCGACCGGCGAGGTCCGGCTGGTGGACTACAAGACCGGCCGGGCGCCCTCGCGGGACTTCGAGGGCAAGGCGATGTTCCAGATGAAGTTCTACGCGCTGGTGGTGTGGCGGTGGAAGGGCGTGATCCCCAAGCGCCTCCAGCTGGTCTACCTCGGCGGGGGCGGGGACGTGGTCAGCTACGACCCGGACGAGGCCGATCTGCTCGCGGTGGAGCGCAAGCTGAAGGCGCTGTGGGAGCGGATCGCCCTGGCCGTGGCCACCGGGGACTTCCCGGCCACCCGCAACCGCCTCTGCGACTGGTGCGACCACCAGGCCAGCTGCCCGGAGTTCGGCGGTACTCCGCCGCCGTACCCCCTGCCGCTGGCCCGTACGTCTGATGAAGACGATCCCACGGGGGATCCGATGATCAAGGAGTCCTAGTGACGATCCGAGTGCTGCTGGTCGACGACCAGCCGCTGCTGCGCACCGGTTTCCGGATGATCCTGGAGGCCGAGTCCGACCTGGTGGTGGTCGGTGAGGCCGGCGACGGTCAGCAGGCGCTGGACCAGGTGCGGGCGCTGCAGCCCGACGTGGTGCTGATGGACATCCGGATGCCGCGGATGGACGGCGTCGAGGCGACCCGCCGGATCGCCGGCCCGGGGCGGGACGGCCCGGCCAAGGTGCTGGTGCTGACCACCTTCGACCTGGACGAGTACGTGGTGGAGGCGCTGCGCGCGGGCGCCAGCGGCTTCCTGCTGAAGGACGTCCCGGCCGAGGAGCTGGTGCAGGCGATCCGGGTGGTCGCGGACGGCGCGGCGATGCTGGCGCCGAGCATCACCCGGCGGCTGCTGGACATGTACGCCACCAAGCTGCCCTCGGGCGACGAGGCGCCGCCGCAGGCGCTCAGTGCGCTGACCGAGCGGGAGCTGGAGGTGCTGAAGCTGGTGGCGCGCGGGCTGTCGAACGCCGAGATCGCGGCCGAGCTGTTCGTCAGCGAGACCACGGTGAAGACCCACGTCGGCCACGTGCTGACCAAGCTCCAGCTGCGCGACCGGGTGCAGGCGGCGGTGTACGCCTACGAGAGCGGGCTGGTGCGCCCGGGCACCCTGTAGCGGGCTCCCGCGGCCCGTACGGGCGCGCGGAAACGTGACGGCGGCCCGTCCGCTCCCCCGGTGACGGAGGAGCGGACGGGCCGCCGTCCTGCAGGCGCTACTTGGCGGTGCGGCTGATCTCCCAGAAGCGGAAGAAGCCGGTGGTGTCGACGGTGGACTCGACGCCGGTGACGTACGAACGGGCCGCGTAGAAGGACTTGTTCTGGTACAGCGGGATCAGCGGCACGCTCTCGGCCTCGATCTGCTGGATCTGCCCGTAGCCGGCGGCGGCGGCGCTACGGTCGGCCTGCTTGAGGCCGTCCGGCACCAGCTTGCCGCTGATCCGCGGGTCGTCCCAACCGTGGTGGTAGGCACCGCCGTTGACCAGCAGCGGGGAGATGTAGTTGTCCGGGTCCGGGTAGTCGGCGAACCAACCGATGACGTAGGCCTGGTACTTGCCGTCGGCCCAGCCCTTCTTGAAGGCCTCCCAGTCCGGCTCCTGCTGGACGGTGACCTGGAAGAGGCCGCCGGCCTCCAGCTGCTTCTTCAGCGTGTCGGCCTCGTTGCTGCCGGCCCGCGAGCGGGACCAGGTGATGGTCAGCTTGACCGGGGTCTGGACCTTGGCGTCGGTGAGGATCTTCTTGGCCTTGGTCGCGTCCTGGTCGCCGTAGCGGTCGAAGAACGCGGTGTTGTGGCCGGTGACACCGGCCGGGACCATCGCGTACAGCGGCTGGACGGTCCGGGCGAAGACGTCGCGGGCGAGCGCCTTGCGGTCCACCAGCTGCGCGGCGGCCTGGCGGATCGCGACGTTGCCGCCGACCGCGTCCTTGGTGTTGAAGACCAGCGAGCGGGTGTCGTTGCTGTCGCCCTCGGTCACCTGCAGGTCGGTCTTGCCGCCCTGCTGGTCGGAGCGGATCTGGGCCGCGGTGTTCGGCTCCAGGCTGTTGTCGGTGAGGTCGACGTCGCCCTTGTCCAGCGCGGCCTTCAGGTCCTCCGCCTTGTCGAAGTACCGGACGGTGAACTTGCTGTTCCGCAGCTTGGCGTCGCCGCCGTACTTGTCGTTGGCGGACAGCACGACCTTGCCGACCTGCTTGCCGTCGGCGTCGACGGAGTCGATGCGGTACGGGCCGGAGCCGACCTGCTTGTCGTTGGCCAGCGCCTTGTCGGCCGGGTAGACCTGGTGGTCCACGATGGCTCCGGCCGGGGTGGCCAGCTTGGCCGGCAGGGTGGCGTCGGGCGCGGAGAGGTGGAACAGCACCTCGTTGTCGCCCTTGGCCTCGACGGACTTGATCGAGGAGAGCAGGGAGACCGGACCGTTCTGGTCGTTGATCTTCCGGGTGCGCTCGATCGAGAAGACCACGTCCGCGGCGGTCAGCGGGTGGCCGTTCGAGAACTTCAGTCCGGGCCGCAGGGTGCAGTGGTACTCGGTGGCCTCGCTGCCGGTGAACTCGCACGACTGCGCGGCGTCCGGGGTCGGCGAGCTGGCGGCGGCCGGGAAGGTGAGCAGCGACTGGAAGGTGTTGCGCAGGACCAGCCACGAGCCGGAGTCGTAGGAGGTCGCCGGGTCCAGCGTGCCGGTCAGCTGGGCGGTGCCCATGGTGATCGACTTGCCGCTGTCCCCCTTCACGGCGTCGGTCACCGATCCGCAGCCGGCCACCGTCACGGCGACGAGACCGGCACAGCCGAGTACTGCGAGGCGTTCAGCTGAAGTCTTCACTGGGCGCGTCCTTATCGGTGGCACGAAACCCGAGTAGCGTGCCATATCGAACACGCACGACCGATACCCGCGCAGATGACGTTTGGGACACGGCCGTTCAGGGCATCACCGCGCGCCCGACGAGATGTCAGTCAATGCCCGTTTTCTCCCCCGATCCCCCCGGGTCGGAGCGGTGTCGAGCCACGTACCGGCCGGTAGGGCCAGGTCGCAATGAGATGACAATCACACCCGAGGTGGCCGCCCTCGGGCCGCACCGCTCAGACCCGCGAGGCGACCAGCGAGCGCAGCAGATCGAGGTCGACCTGTTCCAGCGAGGGCAGCACCAGCCGGCCGGGCGCCGGCTCGATCGCCGCCACCGAGGGCACCGCGATCACCGGGCAGCCGGCCGCCTCGCCCGCGCTCACCCCGGTCGGGGTGTCCTCGACCACCACGCAGCGGGCCGGCTCCGCGCCCAGCCGGCGGGCCGCCTCCAGGTACGGGTCCGGGAACGGCTTGGTGCGCGGCACCTCGTCCCCGCCGATGGTGAAGGCGAAGTGGTGGGCGCCCAGCGAGCGCAGCACGATGTCGATCACGTGCCGGTGCGAGGCGGACACCATCGCGGCCGGGATCCCGTGCGCGGCAAGGGTGTTGAGCAGGCGCTCGGCGCCCGGCATGAGCGGCACTCCCCCGCCCAGCAGGTCCACGAAGCGCTGGTTGACCAGCACGCCCAGGTCGGCCGGGGCGATGTCCACCCCGGTCCGGGCGACCAGGTAGTCCATCACCCGGGTCATCGGCCCGCCGACCACGTGGGCGCGGTCCGCCTCGTCCAGCTCGTGGCCCAGCTCGGCGAAGAGCGAGACCTCGGCCTGCCACCAGAAGTCCTCGGTGTCCACCAGCGTGCCGTCCATGTCCAGCAGCACCGCCTGCAGGCCGCGGTCGTCCCCGTGGTCGAGGACACGGGTGGCGGTGGGGCTGGTGGTCATGGCGGGTTCCTTCCGGCAGGCCCCGGAACGCGCCCGGGGATGGCACAGGCCGGCCCGCTGGTGAGCGGACCGGCCCGTTCAGGATCATCAAGGATACGCCCGCTTCGTCCGGAAAGCGCGAACGGAGCGGAACGTACGGATTACCGGGCGTTGAAGTACTTCGCCTCCGGGTGGTGGATCACGATCGCGTCGGTGGACTGCTCCGGGTGCAGCTGGAACTCCTCGGAGAGCACCACGCCGATCCGCTCGGGCTTCAGCAGGTCGGCGATCTTGGCGCGGTCCTCCAGCTCGGGGCAGGCCCCGTAGCCCAGCGAGAACCGGGCGCCCCGGTACTTGAGCGCGAACATGTCCTTGACGTCCTGCGGGTCCTCGCCGGAGAAGCCCAGCTCGTAGCGGACCCGGGCGTGCCAGAACTCGGCCAGCGCCTCGGCCAGCTGCACCGAGAGGCCGTGCAGCTCCAGGTAGTCGCGGTAGGAGTTCCCGGCGAACAGCTCGTTGGCCGCCTCCGAGATCCGGTTGCCCATGGTGACCACCTGCAGGCCGACCACGTCCCGCACCCCGGACTCCTCCGGGCGGAAGAAGTCGGCCAGGCAGAGCCGGCGGCCGCGGCGCTGGCGCGGGAAGGTGAAGCGGGTGCGCTCGGTGCCGTCCTCGTGGAAGACGATCAGGTCGTCGCCCTTGGAGTTCGCCGGGTAGTAGCCGTAGACCACGGCCGCCTCCAGCCAGCCCTCGGTCTGCAGCCGGTCCAGCCAGGCCCGCAGCCGCGGCCGGCCCTCGGTCTCCACCAGCTCCTCGTAGGACGGGCCGTCGCCGTTGCGCGCGGCCTTCAGGCCCCACTGGCCCTTGAACAGCGCGTCCTCGTCCAGCCAGGAGGCGTAGTCGGCGAACGGGATGCCCTTGACGATCCGGTCGCCCCAGAACGGCGGGGTGGGCACGGTGTTGTCGACGGCGACGTCGGAGCGGATCTGGCCGAGGTTGACCTCCGGCTCCGGCTCCTCCACCTCGACCCGGGCGTGTCGGCGCTGCTTGAGCTCCGGCAGGGCCGCGCCCGGCACGCCGCGCTTGACCGCGATCAGCGCGTCCATCAGCCGCAGGCCCTCGAAGGCGTCCCGGGCGTAGCGGACCTCGCCCTCGTAGATCTCGTGCAGGTCCTGCTCGACGTAGGCGCGGGTGAGCGCGGCGCCGCCGAGGATCACCGGGTAACTGGAGGCCAGCTTGCGCTGGTTGAGCTCCTCCAGGTTCTCCTTCATGATCACGGTGGACTTCACCAGCAGGCCGGACATGCCGATCACGTCCGCCTTGTGCTCCTGCGCGGCGTCCAGGATCGCCGAGACCGGCTGCTTGATGCCCAGGTTGACGACGTTGTAGCCGTTGTTGGACAGGATGATGTCGACCAGGTTCTTGCCGATGTCGTGGACGTCGCCCTTGACGGTGGCCAGCACGATGGTGCCCTTGCCCTCGCTGTCGGACTTCTCCATGTGCGGCTCCAGGTGGGCCACCGCGGTCTTCATCACCTCGGCGGACTGGAGCACGAACGGCAGCTGCATCTGGCCGGAGCCGAAGAGCTCGCCGACCACCTTCATGCCGGCCAGCAGGGTGTCGTTGATGATCTCCAGCGCCGGGCGTCCGGCCAGCGCCTCGTCCAGGTCGGCCTCCAGGCCGTTGCGCTCGCCGTCGATGATCCGGCGCTGCAGCCGCTCGTCCAGCGGGAGCGCGGCCAGCTCCTCGGCCTTGGAGGCCTTGACCGAGGCCGCGGAGACGCCCTCGAACAGCTCCAGCAGGCGCTTCAGCGGGTCGTAGCCGTCCCGGCGGCGGTCGTAGACGAGGTCGAGGGCGGCCTCGCGCTGGTCCTCGGGGATCCGGGAGATCGGCAGGATCTTGGAGGCGTGCACGATCGCCGAGTCCAGGCCGGCCTCCACGCACTCGTGCAGGAAGACCGAGTTGAGCACCACGCGGGCGGCCGGGTTGAGGCCGAAGGAGATGTTCGACAGGCCGAGCGTGGTCTGCACCTTCGGGTGGCGGCGCTTGAGCTCGCGGATCGCCTCGATGGTCTCGATGCCGTCCCGGCGGGACTCCTCCTGACCGGTGGCCAGGGTGAAGGTGAGGCAGTCGACCAGGATCGAGCCCTCGTCGATGCCGTAGTCGGTGGTGAGTTCGGTGATCAGCCGCTCGGCGATCTCCACCTTGAGGTCGGCGGTGCGGGCCTGGCCCTCCTCGTCGATGGTCAGCGCGATCAGGCCGGCGCCGTGCTCACGGGCCAGCGAGGCGATCCGGCCGAAGCGGGAGTCGGGGGCGTTGCCGTCCTCGTAGTTCACCGAGTTGAGCACCGCGCGGCCGCCCAGGGCCTCCAGGCCGGCCCGCAGCACGTCCGGCTCGGTGGAGTCCAGCACGATCGGCAGGGTGGAGGCGGTGGCCAGGCGGCCCGCGATCTCCTTCATGTCGGCGACGCCGTCGCGGCCGACGTAGTCCACGCAGAGGTCCAGCAGGTGGGAGCCGTCGCGGATCTGGTCGCGGGCGATCTCCACGCAGGCCTGCCAGTCGCCGGCCAGCATCGACTCGCGGAACTTCTTCGAACCGTTGGCGTTGGTGCGCTCGCCGATCGCGAGGTACGAGGTGTCCTGGCGGAACGGCACCGCCTGGTACAGCGAGGCGGCCGACGGGTCGGGCTGCGGCTCGCGCACGGCGATCTCGCGGCCCTGGACGCGCTCGACCACGGCGCGCAGGTGCTCGGGCGTGGTGCCGCAGCAGCCGCCGACCAGCGAGAGGCCGTACTCGCGGGTGAACACGTCGTGCGCGTCGGCCAGTTCGGCCGGGGAGAGCGGGTAGTGGGCGCCGTCCTTGCCGAGCACCGGCAGGCCCGCGTTCGGCATGCAGGACAGGCCGATCCGGGCGTTCTTGGCCAGGTAGCGCAGGTGCTCGCTCATCTCGGCCGGGCCGGTGGCGCAGTTGAGGCCGATGTAGTCCACGCCGAGCGGCTCCAGCGCGGTGAGCGCGGCGCCGATCTCGGAGCCGAGCAGCATGGTGCCGGTGGTCTCCACCGTCACCTGCACCAGCACCGGCAGGTCCAGCCCGGCCTCGGCCAGGGCGCGCTTGGAGCCCAGGATGGCGGCCTTGGTCTGCAGCAGGTCCTGGCTGGTCTCGACCAGCAGCGCGTCGGCGCCGCCGGCGATCAGCCCGGCCGCGTTCTGCTGGAAGCCGTCGCGCAGCGTCTCGTACGGGGCGTGGCCGAGGGTCGGCAGCTTGGTGCCGGGGCCGATCGAGCCGAGCACCCAGCGGACGCGGCCGTCGGCGGCGCTGTGCGCGTCGGCGCTCTCGCGGGCGATCCGGGCACCGGCCTCGGACAGCTCGAAGATCCGCTCGGGGATGTCGTACTCGCCGAGCGCGGCGAAGTTGGCGCCGAAGGTGTTCGTCTCCACGCAGTCCACGCCCACACCGAAGTAGGCCTCGTGGACGGAGCGGACGATGTCCGGCCGGGTGATGTTGAGGACCTCGTTGCAGCCTTCGAGGTTCTGGAAGTCCTCCAGCGTCGGGTCCTGCGCCTGGAGCATGGTGCCCATCGCACCATCGGCGACCACCACCCGGGTGGCGAGCGATTCACGCAGCGCGTTCGCGCGGCTCTGCTGAGTGATGGACGGATCGGCTGCAGTGGCCATGGGGCTTCTCCCTGGTGCGACGGCTGTCGGCTTTGCACCCCCGCTTGCTCGGGGACGCACGTGGCCAGCGTATCCGGCCGACCGGTCGGCGCGCCGACCCGTTTCGTATCCTGAGCGCTCGACCGCAAGGGGGGAGCAACCGCGTGACGAAGATCAGGACGGTGCTGCGGCAAACCGGCAAGGCCCTGGCGGCCCCGTTCCGGGCGCTGCGCGACCGCTGGCGACGGTGGTCCTGGTGGCGCCGGGCCCTGCTGGTCCTGGCGCTGGTGGTGGCCGTGCCGGTCGCCGCGCTGGGCTCGTTGTTCATCTCCATCCGACTGCACTATGCGGGTGACCCGGCCCCCGAAGCCCGCACCCGGGGGCGGGACGCGGTCTGGCTCGGCCACGCCTGGGTGGACGGCCGCAAGAGCGAGGCCGACGTCGAGGCCCTCGCGCGGCAACTTGCCGGGACCGGCATTCGCGACCTGTACGTGCACACCGGCCCGCTGGAGCACGACGGCTCGCTGCCGCCCGCCGTCCACCCGCAGGCCCGCTGGTTCACCGACGCCGTGCACCGGGTGCTGCCGGGCGTACGACTGCAGGGCTGGCTGGGTGACGAGGTCAAGCCGGAGAAGGACGCCCTGGACCTGGAGGACGCCGCGACCCGGGACCGGGTCACCGCCTCCGCCGGCCAGGTGCTGGACCTCGGCTTCGACGGCGTGCACTTCGACATGGAGCCGATCCGCCCCGGTTCGGCCGGCTGGCTGGCCCTGCTCGACCAGGTCCGCCCGGTCACCGCGGCGCGCGGCGCGAAGCTCTCGGTGGCGGCCCCGCAGATCGACCCGGTCCCGGACCTGCACACGGCCGGGATCCTGCTCACCGACCACGGCAAGTGGTGGGACCAGGCGTACTTCGCCGCGACCGCCCGCCGGGTCGACCAGATCGCCGTGATGACCTACGACACCTCGATGCCGACCGAGCCGCTGTACGGCGGCTACGTCGCCCAGCAGACCGAACTCGCCCTGCAGGCCACCCCGGCCGACGTGGACCTGCTGATCGGCCTGCCGTTCTACTGGGACGACAAGTGGGGCCACTGGGGCCGCGCCGAGACCGTCGACGCGGCCGTCCGCGGCGTCCGGCTGGGCCTGGGCCGGGAGGACCTGCGACGGCCGAACTTCGGGGTCGCGCTCTACGTCGACTTCGCCTCGACGCCCGAGAACTGGGCGGCGTACCGGCGCGGCTGGGTGGACGTCTAGCCCGGCCGGGGTCGGCTCACCCGGCGGCGGCGCACGCGGCGTCGGCCCGCTCGGCGCCGCCCCGCCCGGAGGGGGCCGGCCGGCGGCCCCGGATCAGGGGGCGAGCCGGTGGGCCAGCGCGCCCAGGTAGCGGTGCACGGTCGCGTCCTCGCCGGTCACGTAGTGCGAGACGGCCCGGTACAGCGGCAGGCGGACCTCGCCGCGCTCGGTCACGGTCAGCGAACAGCCCGGCCCCGCCGGGGTGAGCACGTACGTCCAGGTGCCGCCGTACGGCAGGTCCGGGTCGGCGATGCCGGTGACCAGGCGGTGCGGGGCCTCGCTGGCCACCACCTCGTACGTGGTGTGCCCGTGCCGGTCGTACTCGCGCCAGCGCACCCGGCCGCCGGCCGCGGCGGGCAGCCGCTCGACGTGGGTGAGGCCCGGGCGCCAGGCCGGGTAGAGGTCGATGTCGGTGAGCACGTCCCAGACCGCGCCGGGCGGCTGGGAGAGTTCGAGTCCGCCCTCGGTGACGTGCTCCACCGGCAGTCGGCGGCCCGCCCGGTCCGCCGCCAGCAGCACGGCGCCCGCCAGCGCGGCGGCGCCCGCGCCCGCGCCGATCCACAGCCATCGGTTCATCGGTCCGGCCCCTTCCGCCCGGTCCCCGCCTGTTCATCATCGCGCCGCCGGGCCGCCGCGGCACGCCCGTCGCGCTGCGCCACCGGGCGGGCCCGTCCGCGCCCGGTCCGCGCCTGACGGACCGTCAGCCCGCGGGGTGCCGATATCCGCTGGATCGGGGCGGCCGGCTCCCCCAGACTGTCCCGGTGCCCGGCCGCGGTGCGCATCAAAGCCCGTAGGCTGGGCAGGTAGGGACCATGGGGCGAGGCGTTCCATGGGAGACGAGAGGTTCGACAGTCGGCAGCCGGCCCGTCGGCGCCCCGGCAGACCAGCCGGGGCGGTGCCGACTCCGCCGCCGACCGGAGGGAGACACTGGGTGATCGAGTTGGAAGATGTTCCCGAGTTGATCGACCCGGTGATGGTCTGCGCCTTCGAGGGCTGGAACGACGCGGGCGACGCCGCGTCCGCGGCCCTGGCGCACCTGGACGAGACATGGGGCGGCAAGGTGTTCGCCGCCCTGGACGCGGAGGACTACTACGACTTCCAGGTCAACCGGCCCACCGTCTGGATGGACGGCGGCATCCGCCGGATCACCTGGCCGACCACCCGGCTCTCGGTGATCCGGGTGACGGAGCCGACGACCCGGGACGTCGTGCTGGTCCGCGGCATCGAGCCGAGCATGCGCTGGCGCTCGTTCTGCAACGAGCTGCTGGGCTTCGCGCACGAGCTGGGCATCGAGCTGGTGGTGATCCTGGGCGCGCTGCTCGGTGACACCCCGCACAGCCGCCCGGTGCCGGTCAGCGGGGTCACCTCCGACCCGGATCTGGCCCGTCGGCTGGACCTGGAGGAGAGCCGCTACGAGGGTCCGACCGGCATCGTCGGCGTGCTCCAGGAGGCCTGCACGCACGCCGGGGTCCCGGCCGTGACGCTCTGGGCGGCGGTGCCGCACTACGTCTCGCAGCCGCCGAACCCCAAGGCCACGCTGGCCCTGATCAACAAGCTGGAAGACCTGCTGGACCTGCGCATCCCGCCGGGCGAGCTCGGCGAGGACGCCCGGGCCTGGCAGCTGGGCGTGGACCAGCTGGCCGCCGAGGACAGCGAGGTCTCCGAGTACGTCCAGCAGCTGGAGGAGGCGCAGGACACCGCGGAGCTGCCGGAGGCCTCCGGGGACGCCATCGCCCGCGAGTTCGAGCGCTACCTGCGCCGCCGCGAGAACGTCGGGCCGACCGGCGAGAAGCCGGTGTCCGGGCACGCCACCGCGGAGCGGCCCGCCGAGCCGGAGGCCCCGGGCCCGGCCCGGGAGAGCCAGGACGGCTCCGAGGAGGAGTAGTCACCGCAACGCCGGAGGGGCGTCAGGGCCGAACGTCCTGACGCCCCTCCGGCGTGTGGTGCGGAATTCTTGCGGCGCCGTACTACAGGGCGACGCCGAGCAGGGCGTCCACGGTGCGGGTCACCAGGCCGGGCGCGCCGATGTCGGTGCCGCCCTCGGCCTCCTGCTGCTCGGCCCAGCGGTCGACCGAGGCCAGCGCGGCGGGCGCGTCCAGGTCGTTCGCGAGGGCCGTGCGGACCTCGGCGAGCAGCTGCTCGGCCGCCGGGCCGTCCGGCCGGGAGACCGCGGCGCGCCAGCGGGCGAGGCGCTCGACGGCCTCGTCCAGGACGTCCTTGGTCCACTCCCAGTCGGCGCGGTAGTGGTGCGAGAGCAGCGCCAGGCGGATCGCCGCCGGGTCGACGCCCTCGCGGCGCAGCGCCGAGACGAAGACCAGGTTGCCGCGGGACTTGGACATCTTCTGGCCGTCCAGCGCGACCATGCCGGCGTGCACGTACGCCTTGGCGTACGGGTGGGTGCCGGTGGCGACCTGGGCGTGCGAGGCGCCCATCTCGTGGTGCGGGAAGGAGAGGTCGCTGCCGCCGCCCTGGATGTCGAAGGACATGCCGAGGTACTGCAGCGCGATGGCGACGCACTCGATGTGCCAGCCGGGGCGGCCGTGGCCGAGCTCGGTGTCCCAGGCGGGCTCGCCGGGGCGGGCGGCCATCCAGAGCAGGGCGTCCAGCGGGTTGCGCTTGCCGGGGCGGTCCGGGTCGCCGCCGCGCTCGGCGAAGACCGGGCGCATGGCCTCGCGGGTGAGGCCGGAGACCTCGCCGAAGTGCGGGTCGGCGTCGACCGAGAAGTAGATGTCGCCGTCGACCTCGTACGCGGCGCCGGAGGCCAGCAGCTTCTGGACGATCGGGACGATCCACGGGATGGACTCGACGGCGCCGATGTAGTGGGCCGGCGGGAGCAGGCGGAGCGCGGTCATGTCCTCGCGGAACAGCGCGGTCTCGCGCTCGGCCAGGGCCACCCAGTCCTGGCCGGTCTCGACCGCGCGCTGCAGCAGCGGGTCGTCCACGTCGGTCACGTTCTGGATGTACAGGACGTCGTGGCCGGCGTCCTTCCAGACGCGCTGCACCAGGTCGAACGCGTTGTAGGTGGCGGCGTGGCCCATGTGGGTCGCGTCGTAGGGGGTGATGCCGCAGACGTAGATCCGGGCGGTGCCGTCCTGCGGCACGACCTCCCGGACCGTACCCGCTGCGGTGTCGTGGATGCGGAGGGGGTGACCCTGACCAGGCAGGGCGGGAACCTCGGAGGCGGGCCAGGCATGCATGGAAACAACTTTAACCTTGCGAACATTTGAAAGCCTAACCAGTGCGCAAGATCGACTGGTTTCGCTTCATGCCGTTGCCTGACCGGTTCTCGACTGGTAGTGCACGGGTTCTCGACCGCTTCCGGAGCCCGCCGACCCGTTTCCGGCACGGGTGAGCGCCCGGCCGGCCCTGCCGCCGACCGGGCGCCCGGCTCCCCGGGGAACGCGGCCGGAGCCGCTACGACCGCTGCCAGAGGGCCGGTACGTTCGGCGGTTCCCAGCCGACCATGGCGGTGTGCGCCTGGAGGCAGACGTAGGAAACGCCGGAGTACGTGACGCGGTCACCCGCGCGGTAGGAGGCGCCCGGCGCCCAGCTGCCGCCCGGCGGCGTGGTGGGCGTGCCGGTGGGGGTGGCGGTGGGCGTGGGCGTCGGGCTCGGCATGCCGGGGGTCTGCGGCACGTTCAGCACGAAGTCGTAGCTGCCCTCGCGGACGTTGCCGTTCTGCCGGACGTTCATCAGCAGCCGGGCGTCGTAGATGGTGTCGGTGCTGTTGCGCGGCTCGCCCGGGAAGTACAGCTGGGTGGTGACGACCGGGCGGCCGGGGGCCTGGAGCTTGACGTGGATGTGCCGGGTCCGGCCCGGGTAGAGGCCGGGCACGATGGTGTCCAGCCCGTACGCGCCGTTGGCGTCGGTGAACTGGTGGCCGCGGAAGGTGTAGCCGACGTTGTCGTACGCGCCGTTGTCGTCGGCCTGCCAGAAGTCCAGCAGCACGCCGGGGACGGGCCGGCAGGCGAGGCCGAAGACGTAGCCGCTGACGACCAGCCGGGTGCCGGGGCCGTCGTTGGCCATCGAGCTGCGCAGCGGGGAGTCGGGCTTGAAGTAGGGGCCCTCGGTCTGTTCGATCGTGGGGTCGTCGCCGTCGTGGCAGTCGGGGGTGAGCTCCGGGGTCCGGCCGGTGCCGACCTGCTCGCGGGCCAGTGCGACCCCGCCGCCGATCAGCAGCGGGGCGGCCCCGAGCGCGGCGGCGGCCTTCAGTACGGTCTTGCGGCTGATCATGCCGTCGGGCACGCTCATCGCCGTCTCCCTGTCGTGGGGCGGGGGTGGGGGCGGCCCTTGCCATGGTGGGGGCATGACAAGGACCGGGCCGGTCGCCCGCCCGCACACACCGGGCCGGCCACCGGTGGCCAGCAGCAAAACTACGGGCCGTCCGGCGCGGCCGCGATGGACGTGATCCGGGGATCGTGGTGATTTCCGTCGACCCGGGACCGGAACTCCCCCGGCGTCATCCCGGTCTCCCGGCGGAAGAAGCGGCAGAAGTACGCCGGGTCCGCGAATCCCGCCTCCTTGGCTACCTGACGTATCGTCAGATCCGTGCAGGCGAGCAGCCGTTTGGCCTCCAGGGTCTGCTGGTGACGGATCAGCCCGCCCGGGGTCCGGCCGGTGGCCTGCTTCACCAGGGTCTGCAAGTGCCCCGGGGAGACGCCGAGTTCGTGGGCCGTGGAAACCACCGAGCGCCGCACCCCGCCCGGCTCGGCGATCAACCGGGTGAAGGCGGCGGCCACTTCGGCGGGCCGGCCGGGCACCCTGGGGCGGTCGGCCGGGGCGCAGGCGCGCAGCGCCCGGACGATCAGGATGTGCAGACTGGCCCGCAGCACGCCCTGGTAGCCGGGCGCACCGGTCAGGTACTCGTGCTCCATGTCGGCGAACAGGGCGCCGATCGCGTCGGCGTGCGCGCCGAGCGCGAGGGCGGGGCGGGTGGCCAGGGCCCGCAGGGCGGCGAGGTCCTGCGGGTGGCCGAGCAGGAAGTCCTCGTTGAACAGCAGGACCCGGCCGGTGAGTTCCTCGGTGTCCGCCCAGTAGTGCACCTGGCCGGGGGTGATCACGCACAACTGCGGGGGCGCCAGCGGCCGGTGGACGAGGTCCAGGACGTGGGCGCCGCGCCCGCCGGTGACGTGGACGATCTCGTGGAACGAGTGCCGGTGGGGGAAGCCCGCCCGGGAGAGCGGGCCGATCGTGTCGAAGCTGCCGATGGCGAAGGGGAGCAGCTGGGGCAGCGGGACCTGCAGGCGGTGCAACGGCAGGTCCGGCGTGCTGCGGGGGGTGGGGGTGGTCCGTCGCGCGTCCATCGGAGCAGTGTGCGACCTGTTCCGGGAACAGGTCCAGACCATCCGTCCGGGACCGCCGGACCCGCGGGGACCGCACCCCCGGGGCCGGGCGGGCGCACGGGAAGCCGGGCGGGCCGGGCGCGCCAGGCGGCCGGGGGCCGGGGGCCGGGGGCCGGGGGGCCGGCTACACCGGGGGCCAGGGGATCGCGGGCCAGTCCTCCGACGGCAGCGGATGGCGGCCGGAGCCGCGCAGTTCGGCCACCCGGGCCCGGGTCGCGTCCAGCTCCGCCCCCGTCAGGTGCGGGGCGAGGCGCTCGGCGAGCTCACCGTCCAGCAGCTCGGCCAGCCGGGTCAGCACCTCCAGCGCCTCGACGGGCAGCGGGTCCCCCGCCCAGCCCCAGAGCAGGGTGCGCAGCTTGCCCTCGGTGTTGAAGGTGACGCCGTGGTCGATGCCGTACACCCGGCCGTCGGCGGCCGGGATCAGGTGACCGCCCTTGCGGTCGGCGTTGTTGAGCACCGCGTCCAGCACGGCGAGCCGGCGCAGCCGCCGGTCGTCGTGGTGCACCAGCAGCGCGGTGCGCCCGCCCTCGACCTCGGCCCGGACGATCGGCAGCCAGCCCTCCTCCGGGCCGCGCGGATCCTGCAGCGCGAGCAGCGGCTCGGCCCCGGGATCCGGCTCGACCCACAGCTGCACCATGCCGGGCCCGTGCGGGCCGTCGCGCAGCACCGTGGGCGGGATCAGCGCCCAGCCGGTCGCGGCGGACAGCTCGTACGCGGCGACCTCGCGGCCGGCCAGCGTGCCGTCCGGGAAGTCCCAGAGCGGGCGCTCGCCGGCCACCGGCTTGTAGACGGCCTGCGCGCTCAGCGAGCCGTGCGCGACCGTGCAGTACAGCGCGGCGTTGGAGGCCTCGGTGAGCCGGCCGTGCACGGTCAGCTCGCCCTGGCGCAGCAGCGCGAGGGCGGTGGGCACGTCGGCGGCCAGCGCGGCGGCGGCCGCCGGGTCCGCCTGCGGCGGGGTGTCGGTGTTCAGCGCCGGTAGCCGTTCGCGCGCGGGCACAGGTGGCCCTCCGGGTCGAGCGGCAGGTTGCAGAACGGGCAGGGCTTGCGGCCGGCCGCGACCAGGTCCAGCGCGCGCTTGGCGAACACCCGGGCCATCGCGCCGGTCAGCCGCACCCGCAGCATGTCCGGGCCGGTGTCGTCGTCGGTGAACACCGCGGCCGCGGCATCCTCCTCCTCCTCTTCCTCCTCCACCAGCGCCTGCGCCTCGACCACCAGGCAGCTGTCCACGCTGTCCCAGGCCAGGGCCATCGTGCCGACCCGGAACTCCTGCTCCAGCGGCAGGTCGAGCGGGGCGGTGTCGAGCAGGTCCTTCGGGGCGGCGGCCGGGATGGAGGCGTCGCCGCCGCTGCGCCGCAGTGCCTCGTCCAGGACCTCCTCGATGCGCTCGGCGAGCGCCGCGACCTGGGTCTTCTCCAGCAGCACGCTGGTGATCCGGCCCCGGGCGCTGGCCTGCAGGTAGAACGCCCTGGCGCCGGGCTGGCCGACGGTGCCGGCCACGAACCGTTCGGGCTGGTCGTAGAAGAAGACCTGACGGGTCACGCTCTCGCTCCGGATCGTGTCGGTCGGCGCGGATCCGCCGTGGGGGATCGCGGGTGTTCGGACTCGTATGTCACCCTACGACCTTCGGGCTCCGGCCGGGGAGCCGAGCCGACGGCCGCGGGCGGTGTGGCACGCGCGGGCCCGGCCGGTGCCGCCCGGACGGGTGCCGCGGGCTTGCGCCGTGGACCGGCGCACCCGTACCGCCGCGGGCGGCGGGACTCAGGCGGTGCCGCCGACCACCGCGTCGCCGGCCGGGGCGGCCGGTGCCGGGCCGGTCTTCGGCGCCAGCGAGGCGAGGTCGCCGGTGTCACCCATCCTCAGCACGAAGGGGCGCTGCGGGGTGTAGCGGATCGCGGTGACCGAGCAGGGCTCGACGCTGATCCGCTGGAAGTGGTCCAGGTGCAGGCCGAGCGCGTCGGCCACCACCGCCTTGATCACGTCACCGTGCGAACAGGCGATCCAGACCGCGTCCTCGCCGTGCTCGGCGGCGATCTTCCCGTTCCACTCCCGGACCGCGCTCACCGTGCGGTGGCTCAGCTCGCGCAGCGACTCCCCGCCGGGGAAGGCCGCGGCGGCGGCGTGGTCCTGGACGGTGCGCCAGAGGGGCTCCTTGGCCAGCTCTGCCAGCGGACGGCCGGTCCACTCCCCGTAGTGGCACTCGCCCAGCCGCTCGTCCGTGGCCGGCGCGCCCACCTCGGGCCGGGCGGCCAGCAGCGGCTCCAGGGTCTGCCGACAGCGCTCCAGCGGGCTGCTGACGGCCTGGGCCAGCGGGATGCCGGCCAGGCGGTCGGCCAGTGCGGCGGCCTGCGCGCGCCCGGTGTCGTCGAGATCCACGCCGGGGGTCCAACCGGCCAGGATCCCGGCGGTGTTCGCGGTGGAGCGGCCGTGACGGACGAGCAGCAGGGTGGGCATGGGGTTCAGCCTACGGCCTCCGGGCCCGGCCGTGGGGGCCGGTTACCGTCCGGTTACCCGCCCGGCCCCGGCTCCGTCGGGCCCGCGCGGTGGCGCCCCGCCCCGGGATCCTTCCCGGACCGGCCCCGGGATCCTGCCCGGTCGCGTGCCGGGCCCCGCCCCGGATCCGCTCCGGTCGCGCCCCGCCTCCTCCCCGCTTCCGTCCTGCTTCCGGCCCGAATCCGGACCGGATCCGTGCCCCACGGCCCCGGTCGGGTGACAATGGCCCGCATGATCGTCCACTGCGCCGCCTACTGCGACGGCCGCCGGATCGAGGCTCCCGACGACCTGGCCGGCGCGCTCGCCGCCGCCCGCGCGGCCGGTCCGGACGGCTTCGTCTGGATAGGCCTCTTCGAACCGACCGCCGAGGAGCTCGACCACGTCGGCAAGGAGTTCGCGCTGCACCCGCTGGCCGTCGAGGACGCCGTCCGGGCCCACCAGCGTCCCAAGGTCGAGGCCTACCAGGGCTCGCTGTTCGTCACCATGAAGACCCTCGGCTACGCCCCCGGCGCACACGTCGTCACGGTCGGCGAGGTGATGGTCTTCCTCGGCCCCGACTTCGTGATGACCGTCCGGCACGGCCGGGACTCCCCGCTCGGCGGCCTGCGGACCCAGCTGGAACAGGACCCCGAGCTGCTGCGCTACGGCCCCAGCTCGGTGCTGCACTCGGTCTGCGACACCATCGTGGACGGCTACGTGGACGTGGCCACCGCCCTGCAGGTCGACCTGGACGAGCTGGAGGCGGACATCTTCTCCCCCGGCCGGGTCGGCCGCGACACCGCCGGGCGGATCTACGGCTACAAGCGCCAGGTGATGTCCGTGCGCCGCGCCACCGGCCCGCTGCTGGAGCCGATGCTGGCGCTGGAGCGCGGCGCCCGCTTCGTCCGCCCGGAGACGGCGCCCTACCTGCGGGACGTCGCCGACCACCTGGCCCGGGTGAACGACCAGGTGGACGGCATGGACCGGCTGCTGTCCGACATCCTCAACGCCAACCTGGCGCAGGTCAGCGTGCAGCAGAACAACGACATGCGGAAGATCTCCGCCTGGGCGGCGCTGGCCGCCGTGCCGACGATGATCGCGGGCATCTACGGGATGAACTTCGACGACATGCCGGAGCTGCACCAGGTCTGGGGCTACCCGGCGGTGCTGGTGCTGATGGCCGTGGTCTGCCTGGTGCTGCACCGGGTGTTCAAGCGGCACGACTGGCTGTAGCGCCGCCTGCTCCCCCGGTGCCGCAGGTCCGCGAACGGGTACGGCCGGGCCCGCACCCCGGCGCCTCAGGCCAGTCCGGCGCGCTCCAGGGCCTCGACGCCGGTGCGCAGCGCCCGGATCCGCTCGTCCAGGGTGAACCCGGCGGGGGCCAGGGTGAGCGTGGTGACGCCCGCGTCGGCGTAGGCCTGCATCCGGTCGGCGATCCGGGCGGTGTCGCCGATCAGCGAGGTGGCGTCCACCAGGTCGTGCGGGACGGCGGCCGCGGCGCCCGCGTAGTCCTTGGCCAGGTACTTCTCCTGGATCTCGTCGGCGGCCTGCTCGTACCCCATCCGCCGGGTCAGCTGGTTGTAGAAGTTCTTCTCCTTGCTGCCCATGCCGCCGATGTAGAGCGCGGCGTACGAGCGCAGGGCGTCGACCCCGGCCTTGACGTCCTCGCCGACCGCGAGGTTGACGGTCGGGCAGAGGTCGAAGCCGTCCAGCGTCTTCCCGGCCTTGGCGCGGCCGGCCGTCAGCGGGTCGAGGGACATCGCGGCGTGCTCGGGCGAGAAGAAGATGCCGAGCCAGCCGTCGGCGATCTCGCCGGTCAGCTCCAGGTTCTTCGGGCCGATCGCGGCGATGTACAGCGGGACGTGCTCGCGCACCGGGTGCACGGTGAGCTTGATCGGCTTGCCCGGGCCGCCGGGCAGCGGCAGGGTCCAGTGCGCGCCCTCGTGGACCAGGCGCTCGCGGGACATCGCCTTGCGGATGATCTCCACGTACTCGCGGGTGCGGGCCAGCGGCTTGTCGAACTTCACGCCGTACCAGCCCTCGGACACCTGCGGGCCGGAGACGCCGAGGCCGAGGCGGAACCGGCCGCCGGAGAGGGTGTCCAGGGTCGCGGCGGTCATCGCCGTCATGGCCGGCGTGCGGGCCGGGATCTGGAAGATGGCCGAGCCGACGTCGATCCGCTCCGTCTTCGCGGCGACGTAGCTGAGCACGGTGGCGGCGTCCGAGCCGTACGCCTCCGCCGCCCAGCAGACCGCGTAGCCGAGCCGGTCCGCCTCCTGGGCGACGGCGATGTTGTCGGCGTCCATGCCGAGTCCCCAGTAGCCGAGGTTGATCCCGAGTCGCATCTGCCGCACCTTCCAGTGGGTTGGGGTCGGGCCGAGGGTAACCGCGCCCGCGCCGGACATGCTACTGACGAGTAGTGGTGGCCCGGGTCACACTTCCCCGGCCACCGCCGGCGGTGATCGTTCTGCGGGTCTTCGCACCTGTCCGCGCACCGGCCGCTACGCTCAGCCGACGTGGGGAGCGCACTCCCCACCTGCGCGTTTTCAGGGCTGCCGGAACGCCCGGGGCCACCGGCCAGTGGAGGGCCCGTCCGATGGAACAGCGTCACCTCGGCCGCACCGGCCTGCAGGTCTCCCGACTCGGCCTCGGCACCATGACCTGGGGCCGCGACACCGACGAGCACGAGGCCGCCGAGCAGCTCAAGGAGTTCGTCGAGGCCGGCGGCAACCTGGTCGACACCGCCGACGTGTACGCCGACGGCGGCGCCGAGTACCTGATCTCCCGGCTCACCGACAACCTGGTCCCGCGCTCCGAACTCGTCATCGCCACCAAGGCCGGCAGCGTCCCCGACTCCGCCCGCCGCTTCGACTGCTCGCGCGGCCACCTGCTCGCCGCCCTGGACGCCTCGCTGCACCGCCTCGGCACCGACTACGTCGACCTCTGGCAGGTGCACTCCTTCGACCCGACGACCCCGGTCGAGGAGACGCTCAGCGCGCTCGACATCGCCGTCTCCTCCGGGCGCGCCCGCTACGTCGGGGTCTGCGACTTCAGCGGCTGGCAGCTCGCCCGGGCCGCCACCTGGCAGCGCGCCCACCACGGACGGGTGCCGCTGGCCGCGGCACAACTGGAGTACTCGCTGCTGCAGCGCGGCATCGAACGGGAGGCGCTGCCCGCCGCGCTGGACGCCGGGACCGGGGTGCTGGCCGGCTCGCCGCTCGGCCGCGGCGTGCTCACCGGCAAGTACCGGCACGGTGTCCCGCAGGACTCCCGCGGCGCCTCGCCGTACCTGGCCGGCTTCGTCCAGCCGTACCTCGGGGACCGCTCGCGGCGGATCGTGGACGCCCTCGCCACCGCTGCCGACGGGCTCGCCAGCAGCCCGCTGGCGGTCGCCCTGGCCTGGGTCCGGGACCGGCCCGGAGTGGCGAGCGCGCTGGTCGGGGCACGGACGGTGGCACAGCTGCAGGCGGCGCTGTCGGTGGAGGAGCTTACGCTTCCGGGTGAGATCCGCGGCGCGCTGGACGACATCTCGTCGCCCGTGCACCGCTACCCGGACCAGGGGTGGACCGAGCTGTGAAGCCCGGGCCGGATCGTCGAGCGGAACGTGCAGTGGAGTGACCTTTGGAGCGGACGACGATGAGTGACACGGGGAACGGCGCTCCGGCGGAGACCACGGCGACTCCGGCCGACAAGGCGGCGGAGCTGGCCGAGCTGGCGGAGCGGATCCGCGCCGTCGAACGGCAGGGGGCCGGGGGCCCGGCTCCGAGGGCTGCCGCACCGGCTCCGGCTTCGGCACCGGCTTCGGCACCGACGCAGGCTCCGGCACCGGCACCGGCTCCGGCACCGCGGAGGGCGGAGCCGGCCGAGCAGGCCCCGCCGGCTGCGGCGGGCGCCCCGACCGGTGCGACCGCCGCAGCCCCCGACGGGCCCCGCGGCGACGCACTCCAGGAGGTCACCGCGGTGCTGACCGCCGGCGGTGCCCCCGCCGAGCTGGCGGCGGCCGCCCTGGCCGAGTTCGGCGAGGACGCCGCCGAGCGGCTGCGCACCAACCCGTGGGCGGTGCTGGACCTGCCCGGGGTCCGCCCCGAGCACGCGGACGGCTTCGCCCGCGGGCTGCTCGGCCCCGACTCCGGGCCGGGCGACGAGCGCCGCGCCCAGGCGCTGGTGCCGTGGCTGCTGGAGCAGGCGGCGCTGCGCGGGCACTCGGCCCTGGACCTGACCGAGGTGGCCGCCGGGCTCGAACGGCTCAGGATGCCGGACCCGGCGGCAGCCATCGGGAGTGCCGTCGAGGACGGTCGGGTGCTGCCCTCGCAGGAGGAGCTGACCGGGGCCGAGGCGCACGCGGCCGGCGGCGAGGACGACGAGCCGCCGACCCGGACGCTGCTCGCGCTGGAGCGGCTGGCCATGGCGGAGGACTCCCTCGCCGAGGGCCTGGTCCAGCTGATGGCGACCTTCGTTCCCGGCGAGGACGTCGACCCGGCGGCCGATGCCGCGGACACCGACCCGGAGGCGGAGCCGGAGTCCGGTGAGGGGGGCGACGCCGGCGAGGCCGAGGACTCCGAGGCCCCGGGCAGCGCCGCACCCCCCGCCGCTCCCGGCCCGGCCGCCTGGGAGGCCGCCGCCGAGGCCGCGCCGTCCTCCTCCGCGAGCGCCCTGATCCGCGCCGTCGCCGACAGCGCCCTGGTGCTGCACACCGGCGGCGAGGCGGCCCGCGCCGAACCGGCCGCGCTGATCGCCGCCGCACGGGGCCTCGGGCTGCGGGCCTGGGCCGCCACCTGGACCGACCAGGGCCGGGACTCCTTCGCCGCGCTCTGCGGGGCCGGAGCCGAGGCCGGCACCGGGGCCGACACCGGCGCCGGGACCGCCGTGGTCACCCTGGCCGACCTGCTCTCCGGCAGCGCCGGCCCCGGCCGCGCCCCGGACGGCATGCTCGCGCTGGACCTGCTGGTCGTCCTGGACGCCCCGCTGCTGGGCGTCGAACTGGCCGCGACCGTCCTGGAGGCGCTCGCCGACGGCACCCGACTGGTCCTCAGCGGGGACCCGAACCAGCTCTGGTCGGCCGGCCCCGGCCGCTTCTTCGCCGACCTGCTGGCCACCAAGGCCTGCCCGGCGGTCGCCTCCCGCACCCCGGACTTCGGCCCGATCGGCGAGCTGGTCTCCGGTGTCGGCATCGGCGAGCTCCAGCAGGTCGACGCGCCGGACAAGGAGGTGGTCCTCCTGACCGCCAAGGACGCCGGCGAGGCCGTCCACCGTGCCGTCCAGCTGCTCACCGACTCCATCCCGCGCGCGCTCGGCATCCCCGCCGAGCAGGTGGTGCTGCTCACGCCCGGCCACGGCGGTGCGGCCGGCACCCGGGTGCTGAACGCCGCCGCCAAGGCGCGGCTCAACCCCGGCCCCGGCCGGTTCCGCGGCTTCGACCCGGGCGACCGGGTGGTCGACTCACCGGCGCCCGGCATCACCCACCCGGCCCGGGTGCTGGACGGCGACGCCACCGGCCTGCACCTGGAGTACGCGGACGGCTCGCGCCGCACCGTCCCGCCCGCCGAGGTCGCCCGGCTGCGGCACGGCTGGGCACTGACGGTCCACCAGGCACTCGGCCGCCGTTGGCCGGGCGTGGTGGTCGTGCTCCCGGAGGACGCCGCTCCGGGGCTCACCCGGCAGTGGGTCTACACCGCCTTCGGCCGGGGCGAGCGGCACCTGTCCGTGGTGCACGCGGCGGGCCCGGCGCTCGCCCAGGCCGTGGCCGAGCGCCCGGCGCAGCCGCGCACCACCCGGCTGCGGGCGGTCCTCGCCGAGAACGCCGCCTCGGCGTACTGAGCCGTAGCCGCGCCGAGCCGCAGCGGCGCTCTGCCGTAGCCGTTGAGCCGCAGCGGCGCCGGGCGTGGCCGCGCCGTGCGGCGGACATGCGACGGGCGGGCCCCAGGTGTGGGGCCCGCCCGTCGTCCTCCCGGACTCCGTCAGTCGTCCGGGTCCTCGTCGTCGTAGACCTCGCTCACGTCGAACCGGCAGATCAGCAGCTGCGGGTCGGCGTGTTCGAAGGGCTCCGGCAGCCACTCCCCCGGCTCGGTCGGCTCGGCCGCCGCGACCCAGAGCGTCGAGTCCGCCTCCTCCAGACCGAACTCCTCGCTGCGCGCGGCGATCTCGTCCGGCTCGTACTCGCCGAACAGCACGCCGATCGCGGCGTTCACCCCGCCCGCGCCGGCGCCGCCCGGGGTCAGCGACTCGTCCAGCCGCTCGGCCTGGGCGCGCAACCGCTTGGGGTCGACGACGTGGTAGTCGCGGCGGATCAACACGCTGATCGCCTCGGGCTGTTCGGGGCCGTGGTACCCGCCGGGACCCTCGTCCCCGGGGATCTCGAAGGGCGTGACCTCGTCGTAGGCCTCGTACAGGAGCTGGTCGTAGGCGATGGCCGCCGTCGCGAGCTGCTCGTAGGCAGCGGACACGGCGGGATCGTCGGAGGTGTTGGGGCTTGACACCGCTTCCAGATGACGGTCGATGGCGGCCTTGACCGCCTCAGCGGCGGCGCGTACCTCGGCAATGGTGGGCTGCGCGGCATCAGACATGGTGCAGACGCTATCTCCCCGCGGTGTCGGTACGCACAGCGGTTGTCACCTACACCCGCGATTTCACCGCAACTTCCCCCCTGATGTCCGATCTGCACTGGTACGTCCCCCTGCGGAACCGGCGCGGGCCCGGCGCAGAGGGCGCGCAGCAGGTCGGGCGGGGCCGTCCGCGTACCGCTTCGCACGCCGGGATCGGGGTATCCCCTCCACGGCAGCAACAGAACTGATGCACTGTCAGTCGACTGTCCGGGCCGCGAACCCTCGGGGCGCCGCTCCCGCGCGGGAGGACGGCCGGAAATACCCGGGCCGACTGTCCGGGGCAGGCCGTAGGCTTGCCCGAAGGTGATCCCCAGGAGGAGCGTTTTGACCCCACGCAAGCCGGTCCGGCAGCCGGAGTACGAGTACCAGTCGCTGCGCATGCCGCGCGGCACCACGCGCAACGCGGCCCGCCAGCTGCTCACCGAGCACGCCGAGTACGGGCACTGGGAGCTCGACCGACTGAGGCTGTTCCCCGACGGCAGCCGGACGGTCCGGCTCAAGCGCAGGATCATCCGCCAGGTCCGGAACTGGTGACGGGCGGGTCGCTCCGCCCCGAGCGATCACCGGCACGAAGCCTTCACGCACCCGCGGCCGCCCGTTCATCCGGCGACCGCGGGTGCGTCGTTCTCCACGGTGGGTGCGCGCCGTCGTCCACGACGACGCGCGGGCCCGCGGCTGCGAGGGGTCAGCGGGCCCCGGCGCGGGCGCGGCGGTAGAGCACGCCGCCGCCGAGCAGCAGCGCCAGGCCGGCCGCGCCGAGCAGTTCGACGCCGCCGGCGCCGGTGGAGGCCAGCTGGCTGTCGACCGGGGCGCTCGGCGTGGTGGCCGGGGCCGTCGTCCGGGAGGCGGCCGGGACGGCCTGGGTGCCCGGGGCGGTGGTGGCCGGCGGGGTGGACGGGCCACCGGTGCGGGGGATGCCCGGGGTGGTCTCGCCACCGGTCTTCGGCGGGGTCGGGTGGCTGATCTCCGGCGGGCAGTCGTCGCTCGGCTTCGGCGCGGGGGCCGGCGCGGGCCGGGCCACGTTGCCGCACTCGTTGCCGAAGGCCGGGTTGGCGACGCCGACCACGTTGACGGAGTTGCCGCAGGCGTTGACCGGGACGTGCACGGGGGCCTGGATGCTGTTGCCGGAGGCGACGCCCGGCGAGCCCGCGGCGACGCCGGAGGCCGAGGCGCCCGAGGCGGTGGTGCCCCGGCTCCCGCCGGCACCGGAGCCCGCGGTGCCGGAGCCCGCAGTGCCGGAGCCGGCGTGGCCGGACTGGCTGCCCTGGGGGGCCGCGTGGCGGCCGCCGCTCGCGTTGGCGCACCGGTTGCCGAACGACGGGTTCAGCGCACCGATGATGTCGACCGTGTTGCCGCAGGCGTTGATCGGCACCTCGACCGGCACCTGCACCGAGTTGCCCGAGGCGACGCCGGGTGATCCGGCCGCACCCCCCTGCGCCTCGGCGCCCGCGTAGGCGTAGCCGGCGGTCGAGGCCAGCACACTGCCGGTGGCCACGGCCGTGAGGATCCCCTTCTTGGCTACATTCCTCATGTTTTCCCCTGACGTTTTCGAGACGAGGTTTTGACCTTGACGTGAACCTTATGAAAGTCGGAATTTTTGCCTATCCGTAAATCACGCAGGGTCTTCGACTGCACAGGAGTTAACGAGGCACGAACGGTGAGGTTGGGCCGAACGCTGCAGCTTCACCCGATCGAGCGATCGTGTCGCCGACCTGTATCACGACCCGGCGGACGCGCGCCGCGCACGCGAACGCCCCCGGTGCGGCGCGTCCGCCGCCCGGGGGCCGGGTCGAGTCCTCTCAACGGGCCTCGGCGGCCCGGAGGTCGACTCAGATGTTGGCGCAGTGGTTGCCGAACGCCGGGTTCAGCACGCCGATCACGCTGACGGTGTTGCCACAGACGTTCACCGGGACGTGAACCGGGATCTGGATCTGGTTGCCGGAGACGACGCCCGGGGAACCGGCGGCCACACCCTCGGCACCCGCGTGTGCGGACGCGACACCGGCGGCGGCGAGCACCAGGCCACCGGTGGCGGCGGCGACGGCGGCGATCTTCTTGTTGACCTTCATCATTCCTCCTGTATGGACAACGCAACCCGTTCGGCGGGCTGCACAGGGATGAACGACGCTGCGGCAAACGGGGTACGGAACAGGATTCCCATTCACCCGCAACGGTGAGGTCTCGCACAAACAATCGGCTTGGGATTCCGGGAGGAATCGTTTCTGTCGATCTCCCCGAACCCGTCCCACAATCATCAGCTCCGACAATGCGGTCGGCCCGCCCCCGGAACCCCGGGAACGGGCCGACCCAGTCGCCTGATCAGCGGGCGACGGCGAACCGGTCAGCAGGCGTCGATGAACCGGTCGAGCACCCGGACGCCGAACTTCAGGCCGTCCACCGGCACCCGCTCGTCCACGCCGTGGAACATCCCGGCGAAGTCCAGCTCCGGCGGCAGCTGCAGCGGCGCGAAGCCGAAGCAGCGGATCCCCAGGTCCTGGAAGGACTTGGCGTCCGTCCCGCCCGACAGGCAGTACGGCACCGCGCGGGCGATCGGGTCCTCCGCGCGCAGCGCGGTCTGCATCGCCTCGACCAGCGCTCCGTCGAAGCCGGTCTCGATCGCCTTGTCGGAGTGCAGGCTCTCGCGCTTCACGCGCGGGCCGAGCACGCTGTCCAGCTCGGCCAGGAACTCCTCCTCGTAGCCGGGCAGGAAGCGGCCGTCCACGTGCGCGGTGGCCTGACCGGGGATCACGTTGACCTTGTACCCGGCGCCGAGCATGGTCGGCTGGGCGGTGTTGCGCAGCGTGGTGCCGATCATCTTGGCGATGCCGCCGAGGACGCGCAGCGTCTCGTCCATGTTCTCCGGGTCCAGCTCGACCCCGAGCGCGTCCGACAGCTCGTCCAGGAAGGCCCGGACGGTCTTGGTGATCCGCAGCGGGAACTGGTGCCGGCCGAGCCGGGCGACCGCCTCGCACAGCTCGGTGATCGCGTTGTCGTCGTTCTCCATCGAGCCGTGGCCGGCCCGGCCCTCGACCGTCAGGCGCATCCAGTGCATGCCCTTCTCGGCCGTCTCCACCAGGTAGAGGCGGACCTGGTCGTTGACCGTGAAGGAGAAGCCGCCGACCTCGCCGATCGCCTCGGTCACGCCCTCGAACAGCCCCGGGTGCTTGTCCACCAGGTAGCGCGCCCCGTACGTGCCGCCGGCCTCCTCGTCGGCGAGGAAGGCCAGCACGATGTCGCGCGGGGGCTTGCGCCCGGTGCGCAGCCGGTCGCGGACGACCGCCAGGGTCATCGCGTCCATGTCCTTCATGTCGACCGCGCCGCGGCCCCAGACGCAGCCGTCGGCGATCTCGCCGCCGAACGGGTCGTACGTCCAGTCCGCGGCGTTGGCCGGCACCACGTCGGTGTGGCCGTGGATCAGCAGGCCCGGGCGGGAACGGTCCTCACCCTCGATCCGCACCACCGTCGAGGCGCGGCCCTTGGCCGACTCGAAGATCTTCGGTTCGAGTCCGAACTCGGCGAGCTGCTCGGCCACGTACTCGGCCGCCTTGCGCTCGCCCGGGCCGGAGCCGTCCCCGTAGTTGCTGGTGTCGATCCGGATCAGATCGCGACAGATCCCGGCGACCTCCGACTCAGCCGTCACCTTCGGCGCCGCCGACTCGCTCCGCTCGCTCACGGTCACTCCTCGTCTCTGGCCCGCACCGACGCACCAGCGCGCCACCCCCAGGACCTGCACCCGGGCCGTACGAGCACGTCCGCCCATCCTCCCCCAGCCCCCCGACCGGATCCACCCCCCGCACGCCCCCGAAACCCCCTGGTCACGCCCCCGCCACACGCCGGCCCTTGCTCCCGTCACCCGCCGCGCGCCCCGGCCGGGAACCGTTTTGGGAGCCCAAGCCGATCTTTGCTACAGTTACATCTGTCAGCGCGACGGACGAGAGATCGGAAGCCGCGAGGACGACACCTAGTCCGGGTGGCGGAATGGCAGACGCGCTAGCTTGAGGTGCTAGTGCCCTTTATCGGGCGTGGGGGTTCAAGTCCCCCCTCGGACACCGACAGGAACCCCAGATTCGTCTGGGGTTCCTTTTGTTTTCCCGGGGCTGCGAGGCCGGCTCCGGAACTCCGGGACTGCAAGGCTCCGGGGCATCAGGGCACCCGGTGGTTCCGGTGCCCCGCGCCCGGAGCCCGCCCGCCTCAGGGCTGCCGGTCGGCGGGCTGGTGGTGCCGGGTGGGCTTCGGGACGGGCGTCCGTGCGGGGATCGTGTGGCCGGTGCGGTCGTCGGTGTGCCAGGACTGCGACTGGAAGGCGAGGAAGATCGCTGTCCAGCGGTTCCGGGCGGGCAGGTGGATCAGGAGGCCGCCGTCCTGCCGGACGCCGTCGTCGGTCCTGAACCGGCCGCTGTTGCCCTGGTTCATGTGGATGTCGTGGACGCCGTTTCCCGGGAGGAAGCCGAACACCTTGTCGGGGACGGTGGGTTCGGGGCCGAAGCGCCGGCCGAAAACGTAGACGGCGGCGGCCGGGCCGGCGATCGCCTGCTGGACGTGGTGGTCGAGCAGGTCCGCGAGGTCGTTGTCCGCCCCCGGGGCGTCGGGCGGCAGGACGCGCATCGCGGCGGGGTCGAACAGGTGCCCGCGGACGAAGTCCAGGCTCGCCGTGTCCGGCCGGGAGGGCAGCGCGTTCCAGCCGCTGCCGACCGGCGGGAGGAGTTCGGTGACGGGGTGCCGGAAGTCCTCGACGACGATGTAGAGCAGGTCCGAGGGGGCCTGCTGGGAGAGGACGTTGACCGCCGCGCGGTAGTCGACGCCCTGACCGTCGCGCAGGTGGATCTGGTAGTGCGGGGTGTCGGCGCCGCCCTCGCGGCGCCGGTCGACGGCGGTGGCGGCGAGCACGCCGTAGTTCCTGATCGGCATTCGGTGGGGTCCTCGGAGTCGGTGGTGCAGGGACCCCTCCGTTATGGCGCATGCGGTGGCGCAACCACCCGTGAATCGACGGAAGTTCACTTCCCGTCCCCCGAAGGGGTTCCGGGCTCACCGAACGTTGACAGCTCGGCGCCCCCGCCCGGTGCCCCAGCCCGCCGGTCGGGCCCGCCGGTCAGACCTGGCGGGTGTCTCCGCCCAGGGCGCTCTCGATGCCCTGGACCATCCGCCACAGCGGCGCCCGCCGGCTGGCGACCAGCACCACGACGTCGTCGGACTCGCCCTCGCCGCCGCTCTCGGACGGGCGGTCGCTCCAGGTGCCGGTGACGAAGGCCATCGCCGCGTCCACCTCGGCCACCCAGTCGCTCTCCCCGCCCGTGCGCAGCCAGGTGCGCAGGGCGTGGTTGTGCGCGGCGACGACGGCCGCGGCGATCACGTCCGCACGCAGCGGGCCGTCCGGGCGGTCGCCGAAGCGGCCGCGCAGGTAGGCCGCGAGGGTGTGCTCGTAGCGCCAGACCACCGACAGCTCGTACGCCCGCAGGCCGGGCACCTTGCGGGTCAGCCGGTAGCGCTGGACGGAGAAGGAGGGCTGCTCGGCGTACATCCGCAGGACCAGGCGGGCGGCGTCGCAGGCGTGCTTGACCGGGTCCTCCTCGCCGTTGCCGGACTCCAGGAACTCCGTCATCTCGGCGAGGCTGCGCTCGTGGTCGGGGAAGACCACGTCCTCCTTCGCCGGGAAGTACCGGAAGAAGGAGCGCCGGCCGACTCCGGCCAGCGAGACGATGTCGTCGATGGTGGTCTGCTCGAAGCCGCGCTCCAGGAAGAGCTCGAAGGCCGCGGCGACCAGCGCCTCGCGCATCGCGGGCTTGGCGGGCCCGTCGTTCATGGGCAGGTCCTGCTCTTCCTTCTCGCTCATTCTCGGCAACCTAACACCGGCGAACCGCCCGGGCGCCGACGGCCGGGGCGCGCTCCGCTCCGGCCGTCGGCGACGCTCGAACCGCCCTACGGGAGGTTGCGGGCCATGACGATGCGCTGGACCTGGTTGGTGCCCTCGTAGATCTGCGTGATCTTCGCGTCCCGCATCATCCGCTCCACCGG
>NZ_JBITTM010000073.1:0-37826 GCF_044541955.1 Kitasatospora sp. NPDC085464 | reverse complement strand
AATTCGGCTGTGTCCGAGGGGGGACTTGAACCCCCACGCCCGATAAAGGGCACTAGCACCTCAAGCTAGCGCGTCTGCCATTCCGCCACCCGGACGGGGTGTGTGCTCCGGGGGTTTTTCTCTCGCCCCCTCGGCGACAGAGAGAACATTACCAGGGTTCTGGAGTGCTTCTCACCTGCGCTTCCTCCGGCCCGCGCCCCCGGGGCCGCCGGAGCCGCCCCGGGCCCCCGGCGGCTCCGGCGCACACGTTGGTACGGCTGGCGAACACGCTCGAACCGGGCCCGAAGCGATGGCGACCGCGAAGGAACCGGTCGACTCCGGTGCCGCCCGCGATCGGTTCCGGCCGGAAGCGGTCCGACACGGGCAAGTTGTCGACGGTGCCGCAGCTGTCGCGACCGCTCTCCTAGCCTCTGTGGACCGAGGGCGCCATGAGCGGATCGCCTGATTCCCGGGTCGCGGACGAAGGGCGGCTGGACGTGGAGCAGATCAGCGGGACGGCGGAGGCCGAACCGAGACGCGGCAGGCCGGGGGAGGGGCAGGGCGACGCGGTCGCGGCGCCCGGCGGTCCGGCGCGCGGCCCCGTCGAGGGGGTGTGGCGGTTCCCGGTGCCCGCGGCCGAGGCCTCGGTGCCGCGCACCAGGCACGCGGTGCGCGACCGCCTGCTGGCCCAGGGAATGGCCGGGGTGCGCTACCAGGAGCTGGTGGACGACCTGCTGCTGATCGTCTCGGAGCTGGTGAGCAATGCGGTGACGCACGCGGCCGAACTCTCGCCCGAGGTGGTCACCGAGCTGTCGGTGCGCGGCGGCTGGGTGCGGGTGTCGGTCGAGGACGGCGACCCGTACCGGCCGAAGGCGCTGGAGAACGACACGGGACGCACCGGCGGTCGCGGCCTGCTGCTGGTGAAGAGCGTCACGCTGCAGGCGGGCGGGGTGTGCGACGTCGAGCGGACCGGGGAGGGCGGCAAGGTCATCTGGGCCTCGCTGCCCGTCCCCCCGGACTCCGACCGCTGACCACCGGCCCGCCGGGGCGGGCGAGGCGACCGGAGCGCCTACCAGTCCCGTCCGGCGATCTCCCGGATCCCGGGCAGCGCAGCCTCGAAGACGGTCTCGAACCAGACCGAGAAGGGCCGCTCGGCCCGCAGCTCCCGCAGCTCCTGCGCCGTCACGAAGGCGAAGTCGTCCACCTCGTCCGGGTTCGGCCGGACCGGAGCGGTGACCAGTCCCACGAAGAGGTGGTTCCACTCCCGCTCGATCAGCCCGGAGGCCTCGTCCGGCAGGTCGTAGCGGACGGTGCCGGCCTCGCAGAGCAGCGCCGGTGCGACTCCCAGCTCCTCCGCGGTGCGCCGGGCGGCGGCGACGAAGGGCGGCTCGTCCGGGTACGGGTGGCCGCAGCAGGTGTTCGACCAGACGCCGGGGGAGTGGTACTTGCCCAGCGCCCGGCGCTGGAGCAGCAGGCGGCCCTGGCGGTCGAAGAGGAAGACCGAGAAGGCGCGGTGCAGGCGGCCCGGCTGCTGGTGGGCCCAGTGCTTCTCGGCGGTGCCGATCGTCACGCCCTCGTCGTCGACCAGTTCCAACAGGATCTCGGTAGCGGCGGCCGGGGCGGTCCGGGGGTCGGCCGACACATCGGTCTCCACGTCGAGACCGGTGTCGACCTCGGCGTCGAAATGGGTCGGCTCGGTCGGCAGACTCTGGGGCATGGGGCCTCTTTCCGGGGGCGGGAGCAACGGGAGCATCGGGTGCGTCCGGCGCACCGGGTGGCGCACGGCGGACGCAGCGGGGGCACCGGCGCCGGCGTCGGGCTCCAGTCTGCCGTATGGGTGGCACCGGGTAGGGGTCCCACGCACAACCGGGCGGATCATGACCCGGAGGAGAAGGAATTCGGGCAGAGAAGGGTCCCGGAAGCCCTCGTAAGGGTCATGATCGTCGCAGAATCGTTCGACGCTCGTTCGGGGGTCGTTCGAGCGCGCGGGCCCCGCCGGGGCCGGACGTCGGCCCGCTCCCCGGCGCCGTCCCCCGGTCACCCCTCCGTCACCGTCCGGTCTCCGGGCGCGTTCGGGCCGGTCGTCCACGTCGCCTACCATCACATACGACACGGTGCCCGGATCTGTGCCGGTACCGGCGCGCCGCTGCCCGGCCGGGTCGCACACCGGTCCGGCGAAGCGGCGCCGCCTTCCCTCGGCACGGCCCGCGCGCACAGCACGACGGATCAGGAGACCCCGCATGATCGGCCTCGTTCTGGCAGCCGGCGCCGGCCGCCGGCTGCGCCCGTACACCGACACCCTGCCCAAGGCGCTGGTGCCGGTCGACGGGGAGCGGACCGTCCTGGACCTCACCCTCGGCAACTTCGCCGAGGTCGGACTGCGCGAGGCCGCGATCGTCGTCGGCTACCGCAAGGAGGCGGTGTACGACCGCAAGGACGCCCTGGAGAGCAAGTACGGCGTCAAGCTCCACCTGGTCGAGAACGACAAGGCCGAGGAGTGGAACAACGCGTACTCGCTCTGGTGCGCCCGCGAGCTGTTCGGCGAGGGCCTGCTGCTGGCCAACGGCGACACCGTCCACCCCGCGTCCGTCCAGCGCACCATGCTGGAGGGCAACCGGCGCCTCCTCGACGACGGTGCCGCCCCCGGCATCCTGCTCGCCCTCGACACGGTGAAGAAGCTCGCCGACGAGGAGATGAAGGTCGTCGTCGACCCGGCCGCCGGGATGCGCCGCATCACCAAGCTGATGGACCCCTCCGAGGCGAGCGGCGAGTACATCGGCGTCACCGTGATCAACCCGTCCGCCGCCGCCGACCTCACCGACGCGCTGCGCGCCACCTACGAGCGCGACCCGCAGCTGTACTACGAGGACGGCTACCAGGAGATGGTCGACCGCGGCCTGCGGATCGACGTGCAGCCGATCGGCGAGGTCTCCTGGGTCGAGGTCGACAACCACGACGACCTGGCGAAGGCGCGGGAGATCGCGTGCCGGTACTGACCCGACTGGTCCCGTCGCCGCTGTTCGTGGAGATCCGCTCGGGCGCGCTGGACGCGCTCGGCGGGATCCTCGCGGACCAGCGGCTGTCGGCGTCGGGCCGGATCGCGGTGGCGATCAGCAACGGCTCCGGCGCCGCCATGCGCCGACGCCTGGAGCCGGCCCTGCCGGGCGCCGACTGGTACAACGTGGACGACGGCAGCCTGGACAGTGCGGTGCAGCTGGCCGAGGAGATGCGCGGCGGGCACTACGACGCGATCGTCGGCCTCGGCGGCGGCAAGATCATCGACGCCGCCAAGTACGCCGCCGCCCGGGTCGGGCTGCCGCTGGTCGCGGTCGCCACCAACCTGGCCCACGACGGCATCTGCTCGCCGGTCTCCACTCTCGACAACGACGCCGGCCGCGGCTCCTACGGGGTGCCCAGCCCGATCGGCATCATCGTCGACCTGGACGTGATCCGGCAGGCGCCGCCGCGCTTCGTGGCGGCCGGCATCGGCGACGTCGTCTCCAACATCTCGGCCTGCGCCGACTGGGAGTTGTCGCACGCGGTCACCGGCGAACCGGTGGACGGACTGGCCGTCGCGATGGCCCGCTCGGCGGGCGAGAACCTGCTGCGGCACCCAGGAAACACTCAGGATCAGGACCTCCTGACAGCGCTCGCCGAAGCCCTGGTACTGTCCGGCATCGCGATGAACATCGCGGGCAGCACCCGGCCCTCGTCGGGCGCCTGCCACGAGATCTCGCACGCCCTGGACGTGCTGTTCCCCAAGCGGTCCGCCCAGCACGGCGAGCAGGTCGGCCTCGGCGCCGCGTTCGCCAGCTTCCTGCGGGGCGAGCACGAGCTGACCGGTCTGATCGTGGAGCGCCTGGCGAGCCACGGACTGCCGGTGACCGCAGCTCAGATCGGCTTCACCGAGGCGGAGTTCACCGAAGCGGTGCACTACGCTCCGAACACCCGACCGGGGCGCTTCACCATCCTTGAACACCTCGACCTCTCCCCTTCCGCAATCAGGGACGCGTACGCCGACTATGTCCAAGCCGTCAACAGCTGACCCCTCCACCGCGGGCGCCGAACGGCCCCCGGTGGACCTGACCCGCCGGCCCTCCGTCGAGGAGCTGCGCGCGGTGATCCACCCGGAGGGCATGCTCCAGCGCCGCAGCGCCGAGCACTGGGCCGGGCGCCTGTACATGCGGAAGATCTCGCTGCGGATCACCCGCGTGCTCTCCACCATGACGGCGATCACGCCCAACGGCCTGACCTACCTGATGATGTTCACCGGCATCCTGGCCGGCCTCGCGCTGGTCGTGCCGGGCATCGCGGGCGCGGTCCTGGGCGCCCTGCTGATCCAGGTCTACCTGCTGCTGGACTGCGTGGACGGCGAGGTGGCCCGCTGGCGCCGGCAGACCTCGCTGACCGGCGTCTACCTGGACCGGGTCGGCCACTACATGTCCGAGGCGGCCCTGCTGACCGGCCTCGGCCTGCGCGCCACCGACCTGCTGCACCGCGAGGGCGGCGGCTCCCACTGGGAGTGGGCCTTCCTGGGCACGCTGGCCGCGCTCGGTGCGATCCTGATCAAGTCCGAGACGGACCTGGTGGACGTGGCCCGGGCCCGCAGCGGCCTGACGGCCGTCGAGGACAGCGCCTCGGTGCCGCGCTCGGCCACCGTCGCCAAGGCCCGCAAGGCGGCCTCCCTCCTGAAGTTCCACCGCCTGGTCGGTGCGGTCGAGGCCTCGCTGTTCATCCTCGCGGCCGGGATCGCCGACGCCGTGCACGGCGGGCTCTTCTTCACCCGGCTCGCGGTGGTCGTCCTGGCGGCGATCGCCATGCTGCAGACCGTGCTGCACCTGCTGAGCATCGTCCTGTCGAGCAGGCTGCGATGACCGGCCCGACCACCGCGGAGAGCTTCCGCCTCGGCGCCGTGATCATCACGATGGGCAACCGGCCCGCCGAGCTCAACGCCCTGATCGAGTCCGTCCGCGCCCAGGAGGGTCCCGCGGTCGAGCTGGCCGTGGTCGCCAACGGCGCCCCGCTGCCCCCGCTGCCGGAGGGCGTGCGCACCGTCGAGCTGCCGGAGAACCTCGGCATCCCGGGCGGCCGCAACGTCGGCATCGAGCTGTTCGGCCGGGACGGCGAGGACGTGGACGCCGTCCTCTTCCTGGACGACGACGGCCACCTGCCGCGCACCGACTCCGCCCGGCTGCTGCGCGAGGCGTTCGCCGCCGACCCGGAGCTGGGCATCGTGTCCTTCCGGATCGCCGACCCGGACACCGGGGTCACCCAGCGGCGGCACGTCCCCCGGCTGCGCGCCAGCGACCCGCTGCGCTCCTCCCGGGTGACCACCTTCCTGGGCGGCGCGAGCGCCGTGCGCTGCAAGGTGTTCGAGGAGGCCGGCCAGCTGCCCGCCGACTTCTTCTACGCCCACGAGGAGACCGACCTCGCGTGGCGCGCGGCGGACGCCGGCTGGGCCATCGACTACCGGGCGGACGTGGTGCTGCACCACCCCACGACCTCCCCGGGCCGGCACGCCACCTACTTCCACAACGTGGCCCGAAACCGGGTTTGGCTGGCGAGGCGGAACCTTCCGGCCCTGTTGGTGCCTCTCTATCTGGGAACCTGGCTTCTGCTCACCCTGGCCCGCCGCCCCTCCCCCGAGGCGCTGAAGGCCTGGTGGGGCGGATTCCGGGCGGGCTGGCGCGAACCCTGCGGTCCGCGACGGCCCATGCGATGGCGTACCGTTTGGCAACTGACCAGGCTGGGCCGACCACCGATCATCTGATCTGATCGAATGATCGATCGCTGCGGCCGGTGGCCACACACCGGCCGGCTCCCCCGAGATCCAGTGGATCCCCATCGGCGCCGCCGGCGGACCCCCGCCGACCGGCCGCCCCGAACGATCCCCGCGTGAAGGACGAATGTGTCGACAGTGAGTGAACCCGTCAGCCTCTCGACCCCCAGGGGGGTGGACGCGGGTCTGACCCCCAAGCAGCTTGCGGACAAGTACGGTCTGTCGGTGAGCGGCGCCCGGCCGGGTCTGTTCGCCTACACCAAGCAGCTCTGGGCCCGGCGCCACTTCATCTGGGCCTTCGCCACCGCCCGCCTGGTGGCCCAGTACACCGACGCCAAGCTCGGCCAGCTGTGGCAGGTCGTGACCCCGCTGCTCAACTGCGCGGTCTTCTACCTGGTCTTCGGCGTGATCCTGTCGAGCAAGGACGGCTTCCCGCCGGACACCTACATCGCCTGGCTCTGCATCGGCGTGTTCGTGTTCCAGTTCACCCAGAACGCGGTGCAGTCCGGCACCCGGGCGATCTCGGACAACCTCGGCCTGATCCGGGCGCTGCACTTCCCCCGCGCCAGCCTGCCGATCGCCTTCACCGTGATCCAGCTCCAGCAGCTGCTGATCTCGATGGTCGTCCTGGTCGTGACCGTCCTGGCCAGCGGCATCGCCCCGGGCAAGACCTGGCTGCTGATCGTCCCGGCGCTGATCCTGCAGACCCTGTTCAACACCGGCATCTCCCTGATCATGGCCCGGATCGGCGCCAAGACCAGCGACATCTCCCAGCTGATCCCGTTCGTGATGCGCGCGTGGATGTTCCTGTCCGGCGTGATGTTCAGCATCCAGGACCGCGTCCACAAGTGGCCGCACTACATCCAGGTGCTCTGCAACATCAACCCGGCCTCGGTCTACATGGACCTGCTGCGGCACGCCTTCGCGCCGATCATCTACAACCCGCACCAGAACCCCCACCAGTCCCTGCCGCCGCACCAGTGGGTGTACGGCCTCGCCTGGGGCGTCGGGATGTTCGTCATCGGATACGTCTTCTTCTGGAAGGCCGAGGAGGAGTACGGCCGTGGCTGACGTCGACCTGAGCAAGAACGACAACGTCCGGGACACGGACGTGGCCCGCGAGCCCACCGTCGTCGTCGACGACGTGCACATCGTCTACCGGGTGCACGGCGCCGGCTCCGGCAAGGGCAGTGCCACCTCGGCCCTGAGCCGCATCCTCAGCCGCAGGCGCGCCGCCGGCGTGCGCGAGGTGCACGCGGTCAAGGGCATCAGCTTCACCGCGTACAAGGGTGAGGCGATCGGCCTGATCGGCTCCAACGGCTCCGGCAAGTCGACCATGCTGGCCGCCATCGCGGGCCTGCTGCCGACCGAGAAGGGCGGCATCTACACCAACGGCCAGCCCTCGCTGCTGGGCGTCAACGCCGCGCTGATGAACGAGCTCACCGGCGAGCGCAACGTCGTCCTGGGCTGCCTGGCGATGGGGATGTCCCCGGCCGACGTCCGGGCGCGCTACCAGGACATCGTCGAGTTCTCCGGCATCAACGACAAGGGCGACTTCATCTCCCTGCCGATGCGCACCTACTCGTCCGGCATGGGCGCCCGCCTGCGCTTCTCGATCGCCGCGGCGAAGACCCACGACGTGCTGCTGATCGACGAGGCCCTGGCCACCGGTGACCAGGCCTTCCAGCAGCGCAGCAAGCGGCGCATCGACGAGCTGCGCGGGTCCGCCGGTACGGTCTTCCTGGTCAGCCACGACAACAACTCGATCCGCGAGGTCTGCGAGCGGACCATCTGGATCGAGGCCGGCGAGCTGATCATGGACGGCCCGACCGACGAGGTCGTCGGCCGCTACGAGCGCGGCGAGCGCCCGTAGCACCGTGCGCCCCGCGGTGCCCGGCTGAGCCACCCGCGCCACCAGGGCCGGTTCCGGAACCTCCGGGACCGGCCCTGCGGCGTGCCCCGCCGGTGCCCCGGGTGGCCGCCGCCGCGGGGGTGAGCGCCCCGGTCCGCGGGCGGGGCGCTCTTCTCCGGCGCGCCCCGGGGTGTCAGGCTGGTAGTCGCGGGGGCACTGTGCCGTACGTGACGCCCGCGCTCGGACGCGTGTCCGAGTCGGGCCGGTGGTACCCAGCGGTGTAGAACGGGGGAGTGACAGCAGTGTCGGCTTCGGCCCAGCCCAGTGATACGCCGGTGAACCGTTCCGCAGGTCAGACCCTGGAGAAGGCGGGGGCCGAGAACTTCCCGGTCGCCCCGTTCTTCCTGCCCGCGGCCTGGCGCGACGACCTGATGGCGGTGTACGGCTTCGCCCGCCTCGTCGACGACGCCGGCGACGGCGACCTGGCCGACCCGGCCGCCACCGCCCGCGTGCTCGGGGTCGAGCGGATGCCCCCGGTCACCCCTTCGGAGCAGTCCGGCCCGCCGACCGCGCACGAGGTCGCCTTCCGCCTCGCCCTGCTCGACGGGCTGGAGCACGACCTCGACCGGGTCTTCGAGAAGGCGCTGCACCCCTCCGGCGCCGAGACCCCCCGCCACCCGCTGATGCGGGCCCTCGTCCCGCTGGTCGACCGGCACGGCCTGACCCCCGAGCCGTTCCGCCGTCTGATCGAGGCCAACCGGGTGGACCAGACCACCGCCCGCTACGCCACGTACGACGACCTGATCGGCTACTGCACCCTCTCCGCCGACCCCGTCGGCCGCCTCGTCCTGGCCATCGCGGGCGTCTCCACCCCCGAGCGGATCGAACTCTCCGACGCCGTCTGCAGCGCCCTCCAGGTGGTCGAACACCTGCAGGACGTGGCCGAGGACCTGCGCCACGGCCGGATCTACCTCCCCGCCGAGGACATGGAACGCTTCGGCGTGACCGAGGCCGACCTCGCCGCCCCCTCCGCCGACGGCGCGGTGCGGGAGCTGATCGCCTTCGAGGCGGAGCGGGCCCGCACCCTGCTCGATCACGGCGCACCATTGGTAGGTACGGTTCGGGGGAGGCTTCGACTGCTCCTGGCGGGATTCACCGCCGGCGGGTACGCGGCCCTGGCGGCCGTGGAGGACGCCGGGTACGACGTGCTCGCCCGGCAGGCGAAGCCGGACAAGCGCCGCCTCGCAGTGAAGGCGGCGGCCATCTTCGCGAAGGGAAGGTGAACGCCCGAGTGGCGGCATCACCACTGGCGTCGGCCCAGGTCATGGCGGCGTACCGGTACTGCGAGGCAGTCACCGGTCTGCAGGCGCGCAACTTCAGCTACGGCATCCGGCTGCTGCCCGAACCCAAGCGGCTGGCCATGTCGGCCCTGTACGCCCTGGCCCGCCGGGTGGACGACATCGGCGACGGCGACCTCCCGTCCGACCGGAAGGCCGAGGCGCTGCTGCGCACCCGGGAACTGGTGGACGAGGTCCGTTCCGGGGTGGTCGCCGAGGACGACACCGACCCGATCAAGGTCGCCCTGGCCGACACGGCCCGGCGCTTCCCGGTCCCGCTCGGCGGCTTCGACGAGCTGATCGACGGTGTCGAGATGGACCTCAAGGGCGCCGAGTACCAGACGTACGAGGAGCTGAAGGTCTACTGCCGCTGCGTCGCGGGGGCGATCGGCCGGCTCTCGCTGGGCGTCTACGGCTGCGACGACCCCGAGCTCGGGGCGCGCTACGCGGACACCCTGGGCCTGGCGCTGCAGCTCACCAACATCCTGCGCGACCTGCGCGAGGACGCCCTGAACGGCCGCACCTACCTGCCCACCGAGGACCTCGTCCGGTTCGGCTGCGAGCAGGGCTTCGCGCTGCCCAAGCCGCCGGTCGGCGCGAACTTCACCGGCCTGGTGGCCTTCGAGGCCGCCCGTGCCCAGGCCGCCTTCGAGGAGGGCCTGCGGCTGCTGCCGATGCTCGACCGCCGCAGCCGCGCCTGCACCGCCGCCATGGCCGGGATCTACCACCGGCTGCTCGGCCGGATCGCCGCCGATCCCGAGTCGGTGCTGCGCGGCCGGGTCTCGCTGCCGGGCTGGGAGAAGGCGTACGTGGCGCTTTCCGGGCTCGCCGGGGGGCGTTCTTGATTCTCGCCACCGTTCTGTCACGCTGTGTCAGCGGGGAATCACGTGCGGGCAGTTCCGTGTTGACCGAACGAGTACCGGCTTCAGCGACCGCCTCCCGGCGGTCCAGCGACTGCGAGGGGGAGGGCCGATGACCGGGCGAGCCGATGCCGCGCGCCCGGCCGCCATCGTGGTCGGCGGCGGTCTGGCCGGGATCACCGCGGCGCTGCGCCTGGCCGAGGCCGGTCACCGGGTCACCCTCGCCGAGGGCCGCCCCCGGCTCGGCGGCCTGGCGTTCTCCTTCCGGCGCGGCGAGCTCACCGTCGACAACGGCCAGCACGTCTACCTGCGCTGCTGCACCGCCTACCGCGGCCTGCTGGAGCGGCTCGGCGCCACCCGCCTGGTCCACCTGCAGGACCGCCTCGACGTTCCGGTGCTCTCCGTCACCGGCCCCGACGACGCCCCCGTGCGCACCCTCGGCCGGCTGCGGCGGGCCGGCCTGCCCGTCCCGCTGCACCTGGCCGCCAGCCTCGCCCGCTACCCGCACCTGTCCCCGGCCGACCGCGCCCGGGTGGTCCGCGGCGCGCTCGCGCTGAAGGGCCTGGACCTCGCCGACCCGGCGCTGGACCGGATCTCCTTCGGCGAGTGGCTGCGCGACAACGGGCAGAACGCCGCCACCCAGGCGGCCCTGTGGGATCTGGTCGGCGTCGCCACCCTGAACGGGCGGGCCGACCAGGTGTCGATGGCGCTCGCGGCGAAGGTGTTCCAGACCGGTCTGCTGTCCGACCCCGGCGCCGCCGACATCGGCATCGCCGCGGCCCCGCTGGGCGCGATCCACCACGACCGGGCGCTCGCCGAGCTGGAGCGCGCCGGCGTGACGGTGCTGCTGCGCGCCCGGGTGGCCGAGCTCAAGCCGGCCGCGCCGCAGCACGCCGTCCGCCTGGAGGGCGGTGAGCTGCTCACCGCCGACACCGTCGTCCTGGCCGGAGCCCAGGACAGCGCGGCCGCCCTGCTGCCGCCGAACGCCGTCCCGGGCCAGGAACGGCTCGCCGGGTTCGGCACCACGCCGATCCTCAACGTGCACGTGATCTACGACCGCAAGCTGCTGCGCCGGCCGTTCTTCGCCGCCCTCGGCTCCCCGGTCCAGTGGGTCTTCGACCGCACCGCGCACTCCGGCCTGGCCGCCACCGAGCTCGGCCGGGCCCACCCGGGCGCCCAGTACCTGGCGCTCTCGCAGTCCGCCGTGGAGGACGAGATCGACCTGCCGGTGGCCGAGCTGCGCAGCCGCTACCTGCCCGAGCTGGAACGGCTGCTGCCGGCCGCGGCCGGGGCCCGGGTGCTCGACTTCTTCGTCACCCGCGAGCGCACCGCGACCTTCGACCCGGCTCCGGGCAGCGCAGCGCTGCGCCCGTCGGCCCGCACCGGGGTGCCCGGCCTGCTGCTGGCCGGCTCGTGGACGGCCACCGGCTGGCCCGCGACCATGGAGGGCGCCGTGCGCAGCGGCCACGCCGCCGCCGACGCCGCGCTCGCCGCCGTCGGCGCCAGGGTGCCGGTGGACCACGGCGACGGGAGGTGGCCCAGGTGACGGCGGGCCGCGCCGCCGGAGAGCCCGCCAGAGCCGACGGGCGTACCGTCGTGCGCATCGACGGAATCGACGGAATCGACGGAATCGACGGAACCGGCGGAACAGGCGCCGTCGCCCGGAGCGGCCGGACCGGGGCCTCCGGCACCTGCGTCACCGCCACCGGCACCATACGAATCGACACCAGCCGCACCGACAGCACCCGGCCGCCCCGTGCGGTCGGGCACCAGGGAGAGGGAACGCACGTGGAGTCACGCACCGGCTTCGCCGTCGGAGGCACGGCGCACGCCGAACCGGTCTCGGTGCCGGAGCTGCTCGCTCGCAGCCGTACGCTCTGCACCCCGCCGCTACGGGCCGCCGTCGCCCGTTTGGCCGCACCGATGGACACCGTCGCGGCCTACCACTTCGGCTGGATCGACCGGGACGGCACACCGGTCACGGGCGACGGCGGCAAGGCCGTGCGCCCGGCGCTGGCCCTGCTGTCCGCGCAGGCCACCGGTGCGGCGGCCGAGGCGGGGGTGCCCGGCGGGGTCGCTGTTGAACTGGTGCACAACTTCTCCCTGCTCCATGATGATCTGATGGACGGTGACGAGACCCGACGGCACCGGGCGACCGCCTGGACGGTCTTCGGGCCGGCCCAGGCGATCCTGGTCGGCGACGCCCTGGCGACGCTCGGCACGGAGGTGCTGCTCGATGCCGCGGTGACGGGCGGCGCGAGCCCCACCGACGCCGCGCGGGCCGTCCGGCTGCTCACCACGGCGACCCGCCGGCTGATCGACGGCCAGGCGCGGGATGTCGCCTTCGAACAGCGCGACACCGTGACCGTCGCGGAGTGCCTGGAGATGGAGGGCGGAAAGACGGCGGCCCTGCTGGCCGCCGCCTCGGCGATCGGCGCCGTCCTGGCCGGGGCCGACGACAAGGTCTCCGACTCCCTCCAGCGCTACGGCCACCACCTGGGGCTGGCCTTCCAGGCGGTGGACGACCTGCTCGGCATCTGGGGCGCCACCGAGGTCACCGGCAAGCCGCACTGGGGAGACCTGCGCCAGCGCAAGAAGTCCCTGCCGGTCGCCGCCGCACTGGCCGAGGGCGGTCCGGCCTCGCGCCGGCTCGCCGAGCAGCTGGCCGACCCGAAGGGGCGCGGGGAGGAGAGCGAGCCCGAGCTCGCCGCCCGGGCCGCGCTGATCGAGGAGGCCGGCGGCCGCGCCTGGACCCAGGAGGAGGCCCGCCGCCAGCACACGACTGCCCTCGCCGCCCTGGACGAGGTGCCCATGTCCGACGAGGTGCGCGAGCACTTCGTCGCACTCGCCGAATTCGTGGTGGTACGAGAGAGGTGACGTTACGTTGACAGCAACCGCGGACGGCCGGCTCGACCCTGAGTACGATCCCGAGCCGGTCGCGGTGGGCGACCGCCCCCCGGCCCTCCTGGGCACGGGGCGGTGGCAGCCCGAGGACGCCGACCAGCTCCGGCCGGCCGGTGAGGCGGACCTCCGACCGGCCGACGCGCGGGAGGCCCTGGCCCGCGCCACCACCCACCTGCTCTCCCTGCAGTCCTCCGAGGGCTGGTGGAAGGGTGACCTGGAAACCAACGTCACCATGGACGCCGAGGATTTACTGCTCCGCCAGTTCCTCGGGATCCGGACCGAGGAACAGACGAACGCCACCGCCGAGTGGATCCGCTCCCAGCAGCGTGAGGACGGCACCTGGTCCACCTTCCACGGCGGGCCGCCCGAACTGTCCACCACCGTCGAGGCCTACGTCGCGCTCAGACTGGCCGGCGACGACCCGACCGCCCCCCACATGGCGGCCGCCGCCCGCTACGTCCGCTCCGCGGGAGGCATCGCGGCCGCCCGGGTGTTCACCCGGATCTGGCTCGCGCTGTTCGGCTGGTGGCCCTGGGACCGCCTGCCCGAGATGCCGCCCGAGATCATCTTCCTGCCCAAGTGGCTGCCGCTGAACATCTACGCCTTCGGCTGCTGGGCCCGCCAGACCATCGTCCCGCTGACCGTCGTATCGGCCCACCGGCCCGTCCGCCCGGCGCCCTTCCCGCTCACCGAGCTGCACACCGACCCGGACGATCCGTACCCCGAACGGCCGCTCGCCCCCGCCACCACCTGGGACGGCCTGTTCGAACGCCTCGACAAGGCGCTGCACGCCTACCACCGCCGGGCCTTCCGCCCGCTGCGCCGCCTGGCCGTCTCCCAGGCCTGCCGCTGGATCGTCGAACGGCAGGAGGCCGACGGCTGCTGGGGCGGCATCCAGCCCCCCGCCGTCTACTCGCTGATCGCCCTGCACCTGGAGGGCTACGAGCTGGAGCACCCGGTGGTGCAGGCCGGACTCTCCTCCTTCGACCGCTTCACCGTGCACACCGAGGACGGCAAGCGCTGGCTGGAGGCCTGCCAGTCCCCGGTGTGGGACACCTGCCTGGCCACCATCGCACTGGTCGACGCCGGGGTCCCCGCCGACCACCCGGCGCTGGTCTCCGCCGTCGACTGGATGCTCGGCGAGGAGATCCGCAAGCGCGGCGACTGGTCCGTCCAGCGGCCCGGGCTCCCCGCCGGCGGCTGGGCCTTCGAGTTCGAGAACGACACCTACCCCGACATCGACGACACCGCCGAGGTGGTCCTGGCGCTGCGCCGGGTGGCCCACCCCGACCCGGCCAAGGTCGACGCGGCGGTGGACCGCGGCGTGCTGTGGAACCTCGGCATGCAGTCCAAGAACGGCGCCTGGGGCGCCTTCGACGTCGACAACACCAGCACGCTGCCCAACAAGCTGCCGTTCTGCGACTTCGGCGAGGTGGTCGACCCGCCGTCGGCCGACGTCACCGCCCACGTGGTGGAGATGCTCGCGGAGACCGGCCGCGCCCGCGACCCCCGGACCCGGCGCGGCATCGAGTGGCTGCTGCGCAACCAGGAGGCGGACGGCTCCTGGTTCGGCCGCTGGGGCACCAACTACATCTACGGCACCGGCTCGGTGCTGCCCGCGCTGGTCGCGGCCGGCGTCCCGGACGAGCACCCGGCGATCCGCCGGGCGGTGCGCTGGCTGGAGGACCGGCAGAACACCGACGGCGGCTGGGGCGAGGACATGCGCTCCTACGACGACCCGGCGCGCTGGGCCGGCCGCGGCGACTCCACCGCCTCGCAGACCGCGTGGGCCCTGATGGCGCTGCTGGCGGCCGGCGAGGGTCCGGACGGCCGGGCCAACCCCGCGGTGGAGCGCGGCGTGGACTGGCTGGTGCGCACCCAGCTGCCCGAGGGCACCTGGGACGAGCCACAGTTCACCGGCACCGGCTTCCCCTGGGACTTCTCCATCAACTACCACCTGTACCGACTGGTCTTCCCGGTCACCGCGCTCGGCCGCTACCTCCACGGCAGCCCGGGCACCGGACGGACGACCGGTACCCCGACGATCGGGGCGGCGCGGTGACCACCGCCCCCCTGCTGGTGCTCTGCGCCCTGGGCCCCGAGGTCTGGGCCCTGCGCGGCGGCGACTGGCGCGGCGCGACCGGCGGACCCCCGGTGCTGGTGCGCACAGGCGTCGGCCGGCGGCGCGCCCGACTGACCGTGCGACAGCTGCTCGGCCCCACCCCCGGCGGCTACGGCGCGGTCGTCGTGGCCGGCTTCGGCGCCGCGCTCGGACCCGGCGTGCAGCCGGGCGACGTCGTCGCGGCCGACGGCGTGCGCGACGCGGAGGGGCACCTCTACCCGGTCGGCTCCGGGCCGGAGCTCACCCGGGCGCTGAAGCAACGCGGCCTGACCGTGCACACCGGGGTGCACCACACCGCCGACCACGTGGTGCGCGGCATCGAGCGCCGGGCACTGCACCTGCAGGGCGCGCTCGCCGTCGACATGGAGGCCGCCGCCGTCCTGGCCGTGCTGCGGGAGGTGCGGCCCGCGCTGCCCGCGGCCGTCCTGCGGGTGGTGGTCGACACCCCCGAACACGAGCTGCTGCGCCCCGGCACCCTCCCGGCCGGGGTACGGGCCTGGCGGACCCTGCGGGCGACCGTCCCCGCCCTGGTCGACTGGTACCGCCAGGAGCTCGCGCCCCGCCCCGCAGACCTGAACCACCCCACATCCTCGACGCTCCCCCAGGAGGCGAGCTAGCCATGGCCATGCCGTTGCGCCAGACCGTGCGGGTCGGCACCTACCTCATGCAGCAGAAACTGCTCAAGCGACGGGACAAGTTCCCGCTGATCGTGGAGCTGGAACCGCTCTTCGCCTGCAACCTCGCCTGCGAGGGCTGCGGCAAGATCCAGCACCCGGCGGGCGTCCTGAAGCAGCGGATGCCCGTCGCCCAGGCGGTGGGTGCGGTCCTGGAGTCCGGTGCCCCGATGGTCTCGATCGCCGGCGGCGAGCCGCTGATGCACCCGCAGATCGACGAGATCGTCCGCCAGCTGGTCGAGCGGCGCAAGTACGTGTTCCTGTGCACCAACGCGCTGCTGATGCGCAAGAAGATGGACAAGTTCACGCCCTCGCCGTACTTCACCTTCGCCGTGCACATCGACGGCCTGCGCGAGCGGCACGACGAGTCGGTGGCCAAGGAGGGCACCTTCGACGAGGCGGTGGCGGCGATCAAGGAGGCCAAGCGGCGCGGCTTCCGGGTCACCACCAACAGCACCTTCTTCAACACCGACACCCCGCAGACCGTCATCGACGTCCTGGACTACCTCAACGACGAGCTGAAGGTGGACGAGATGATGATCTCGCCCGCCTACGCCTACGAGAAGGCCCCCGACCAGGAGCACTTCCTCGGCGTCGAGCAGACCCGGGAGCTGTTCCGCAAGGCCTTCGCCGGCGGCAACCGCAGGCGCTGGCGGCTCAACCACAGCCCGCTCTTCCTGGACTTCCTGGAGGGCAAGGCCGACTTCGAGTGCACCCCCTGGGGCATCCCCAACTACTCGCTGTTCGGCTGGCAACGGCCCTGCTACCTGATGGCCGACGGCTACGTGCCGACCTACCGCGAGCTGGTCGAGAAGACCGACTGGAGCAAGTACGGCCGCGGCAAGGACCCCCGCTGCGCCAACTGCATGGCCCACTGCGGCTACGAGCCGACGGCCGTCCTCGCGACCATGGGCTCGCTGCAGCAGTCGCTGCGCGCCATCACCGAGACCGTCAGCGGCAACAAGGGTCGCTGAGCCGGGAGTTGACCGCCAGGTCGGCACCCCGGCCCGGGCTCCCGGGCCCGGGCCGGCTCCGCCCCCAAGCCGGTGCGGAGGCACCACCGCACCGCTCCGAGTCGTGAGGTGTACCCATGTCACTGCTCTCCCGCGTCACGTCGCCGGCCGAGCTGCGCAAGCTACCGGCGGCCGAACTCCCGCTGCTCGCAGACGAGATCCGCGACTTCCTGATCGACGCCGTCACCCGCACCGGCGGACACCTCGGGCCCAACCTGGGCGTGGTGGAGCTCACCATCGCGCTGCACCGGGTCTTCGACTCGCCGTACGACCGGATCGTGTTCGACACCGGCCACCAGAGCTACGTCCACAAACTCCTCACCGGCCGCCAGGACTTCACCCGGCTGCGGATGCGGGGCGGACTCTCCGGCTACCCCTCGCGCGGCGAGTCCGAGCACGACCTGGTCGAGAACTCGCACGCCTCCACCGCGCTGTCCTACGCCGACGGCCTCGCCAAGGCCGCCCAGCTGCTCGGCCAGCACGACCGGCACACCGTCGCGGTGATCGGCGACGGCGCGCTCACCGGCGGGCTCGCCTGGGAGGCGCTCAACAACATCGCCGAAGCCCGCGAGCGGCCGCTGGTCATCGTCGTCAACGACAACGAGCGCTCCTACGCCAAGACCATCGGCGGCCTCGCCAACCACCTCGCCACCCTGCGCACCACCCAGGGCTACGAGCGCTTCCTCGCCCTCGGCAAGGGGGCGCTGCAGCGCACCCCGCTGGTCGGCCAGCCGATCTTCGACGCGCTGCACGGCGCCAAGAAGGGCTTCAAGGACGCCTTCGCCCCGCAGGGCATGTTCGAGGACCTCGGCCTCAAGTACCTCGGCCCGATCGACGGCCACGACCTGGGAGCGGTCGAACAGGCGCTGCGCCAGGCCCGCAACTTCGGCGGGCCGGTCATCGTGCACTGCCTGACCGTCAAGGGGCGCGGCTACCGGCCCGCCGAGCAGGACGAGGCCGACCGCTTCCACGCCGTCAACCCGATCGACCCGTACACCTGCCTGCCGATCTCGCCCAGCGGTGGCGTCTCCTGGACCTCGGTGTTCGGCGAGGAACTGCTCGCGCTCGGCACCGAGCGGCCGGACCTGGTGGCGATCACCGCGGCCATGCTGCAGCCGGTGGGCCTGGCGCCGTTCGCCAAGGCGTACCCGGAGCGGACCTTCGACGTCGGGATCGCCGAGCAGCACGCCGTCACCAGCGCCGCGGGGCTGGCGACCGGCGGGCTGCACCCGGTGGTCGCGGTGTACGCGACCTTCCTCAACCGGGCCTTCGACCAGGTGCTGATGGACGTCGCCCTGCACAGGCTCGGCGTCACCTTCGTGCTCGACCGGTCCGGGGTGACCGGACCGGACGGCGCCTCGCACAACGGCATGTGGGACATGTCGATCCTTCAGGTCGTCCCGGGCCTGCGGCTCGCCGCGCCGCGCGACGCCGAACAACTGCGGGCGCAGCTGCGCGAGGCCGTCGAGGTCCGGGACGCGCCGACGGTCGTGCGCTTCCCGAAGGGGAACGTCGGCCCCGCCGTACCGGCCGTCGAGCGGACCGGCGGGGTGGACGTCCTGCTGCGCACCGGCCGGCCGGCCGAGATCCTGCTGGTCGCCGTCGGCACCACCGCCCCGGCCTGCCTGGACGCCGCCCGGCTGCTGCTCGCCGAGGGCTTCACGGCGACCGTGGTCGACCCCCGCTGGGTCAAGCCGGTCGACCCGGCACTTCCCGAACTCGCCGCCGCCCACCGGCTGGTGGTCACCGTCGAGGACAACGGCAGGACCGGCGGGGTCGGTTCGGCGATCGCTCAGGCGCTGCGCGACGCCGACGTCGACGTACCGGTGCGGGTGATCGGCCTGCCGCAGGAGTTCCTCGGGCACGCGTCGCGCGGAGAGATCCTGGAGGAGGCCGGGCTCACCGGGACCGGGGTCGCCGCCCAGGCCGCCGTCTTCGCCAAGAACCTGCTACCGACCCGAGGAGCGAACCCGCGCCATGCCGGCTGACCCAGACCGCCCCGCCTTCGACCTCGCCGCCCTCCTCGCCGAACGTGGCCGTGAGCGCTACGAGTTGAACAGCCGCTACCTCAACCCGCAGCTGTCCCGGATGCTCCACACCATCGGCTTCGACAAGTACTACGAGCGCGCCGAGGGCCCGTACTTCTACGACGCCGAGGGCAACGAGTACCTCGACATGCTGGCCGGCTTCGGCATCTTCGCCCTCGGCCGCCACCACCCGGTGGTGCGCTCGGCGATCCGGCAGGTGATGGACCTCGACCTGCCGGACCTGGTCCGCTTCGACTGCTCGCCCCTGCCCGGACTGCTGGCCGAGCGGCTGCTGTCGTACGCGCCCGGGCTGGACCGGGTGTTCTTCGGCAACAGCGGCACGGAAGCGGTGGAGACCGCGCTCAAGTTCGCCCGGTACGCCACCGGCCGCAAGCGCATCCTCTACGCCGACCACGCCTTCCACGGGCTGACCGCCGGCTCGCTGTCGGTCAACGGGGAGAGCGGCTTCCGCAAGGGGTTCGACCCGCTCCTCCCGGACACCGCGATCCCGCTCGGCGATCTCGGGGCACTGGCCAAGGAGCTGAAGCGCGGCGACGTCGCGGGGCTGATCGTCGAGCCGATCCAGGGCAAGGGCGTCCAGGCGCCACCGCCCGGCTGGCTGCGTGCCGCCCAGGCGCTGCTGCACGAGCACAGGGCGCTGCTGATCTGCGACGAGGTGCAGACCGGGATCGGCCGCACCGGCGAGTTCTTCGCCTACCAGCACGAGGACGGCGTGCTGCCCGACCTGGTCTGCGCGGCGAAGGCGCTCTCCGGCGGGTACATCCCGGTCGGGGCGACGCTCGGCAAGGGCTGGATCTTCGAGAAGGTGTACTCCTCGATGGACCGGGTGCTGGTGCACTCGGCCAGCTTCGGGTCGAACGCCCAGGCCATGGCGGCCGGCCTGGCGACCCTGGAGGTGATGCGGGACGAGAAGGTGGTCGAGAACGCCCGCACGGTCGGCGACCTGTTACGCGAGCGGCTGACCGCGCTGGTCGACCAGTACGAGCTGCTCGCCGAGGTGCGCGGGCGCGGGCTGATGATCGGCATCGAGTTCGGGCGGCCCAAGTCGCTCAAGCTGCGCACCGCGTGGACGGCCCTGCAGGCGGCACGCAAGGGACTGTTCGCACAGATGGTCGTGGTCCCGCTGCTGCAGCGGCACCGGATCCTGACCCAGGTGTCCGGGGACCACCTGGAAGTGATCAAGCTGATTCCGCCGCTGATCATCACCGAGCGGGACGTCGACCGGTTCATGACGGCCTTCACCGACATCATGGACGAGGCGCACCGGGGGAGCGGTCTGATGTGGGACTTCGGGCGGACGCTGGTGAAGCAGGCGGTCGGCAGTCGCTGAGGCCCGGGGCGCGGCGGGCGCTGGGCCCCGGGGCACGGCGGGCGGGAGCCCGGGGATGTGCCGGCGGGAGCGCGGGGCGGACGCGAGGAGTGGGAAGTCGGCCCGGCCGACTTCCCACTCCATGGGAGACACCGCGTCAGAGCTCGGTCCGGCGGCGCCGGACCACCACCACGAGGTCGACGACGGCGAACAGGGAGAGCAGGCCGCAGGCGATGGCGAAGCCGGTGAGCGTGCCCCGGCTGGGGGCGCCGTTGACGGGGGAAGTGGCCGCCCAGACGGCGAAGCCCACCGTGCCCAGGATGAACAGCGGCGTGAAGACCAGTGAGAGCAGGTAGCGGAGCTTGAGGTCGCTGCGGGCGGTGGCCGGCTCGGTGCCGCTGCGCCACCGTCGCGGGGTGGTGGTGCGCATGGGCTTCACCTCCGGACCGCTCGGGTCGGGCTACGATTCCAGCGTACGTCCGAGGGAGCTGGCCGGGGGAGGCGCGATGTCGGGAGCGGACGCGGTGGGGTCGGGAGCGGCCGGGGCGGACGCCGAGGGGTACGCGGGGCTGCGGGTCGAACGGGCCAAGGAGCTGGCCCGGCGGCACGGCTGGGCCTCGGTCCGGGTGCTGGAGCCGGGGGAGCTGATGACAATGGAGTACCGGCAGGGGCGCCTCAACCTGGCGGTGCGGGACGGCGTGGTCGAGCGGAGCTGGGAGGGGTAGCGGTCGCCTCCACCGCCTCCACCATGGGCTGACGGGGATCAGTGGGCTCGGAGGGATCGGAGGGCTCGGCAGCTGAGTGGCTCAGCGGTTCAGTGGTGCAGCAGCTCAGCAGCTCAGCAGCTCAGTGGTTCGGTCGCTCATCGGGCCCGGTAGCGGAGGACGCGGCGGCCGAAGCGGCGGTGCATTCGCTGCTCGGCGACGGCGACCAGGGGCTCCAGCAGGGGCAGCGAGAGCAGGACGAGCAGTCCGGCGGCCCAGCCGGCCAGCACGTCGGTGACCCAGTGGGTGCCCAGGTAGACCGTGGTCAGGCCGATCGAGCAGGCGGTCGCGGCGGCGATCAGCGCGCCGGTGCGGCGCCAGCGGACCGCGAGGTAGGCGAGCACGCCCCAGGTGACCACGGCGTTGGCGGTGTGGCCGGACGGGAAGATGGTGCCGCCGGAGAAGAGCTCGGGCGAACCGACGTACTGGGCGTAGTGCGGGCCGAGCCGCCCGGTGACGATCTTCACCGCGCCGACCGTGACATTGAGCAGCAGCAGCGCGACGGCCATGACCAGCAGCGGACGCAGCCGGCCGAGGCGGTGGGCGCGCCAGGCGAGCCAGGCGAAGGCGGCGATCGCCGAGGGACCGCGCTGCCCGGCGACCACCCAGGTGTCGAGCAGCGGCTCCAGCCTGGGCCACCGCTCGTACGGGCGCAGCAGGCGGACCGACCAGTCGAGGTCGACCAGGGCGGTGTTCAGCAGGACGCCGGCCAGTACCAGCAGGTAGACGACGAGGGTGGCGGCGAGCAGTGCGGCCTGCCGTCGGCTCATCGGGGGCCAGCCGGGCTCGCGGTGGCCGGGGCCGGCCGGGCCCCGGCGGTCGGGCCCGCGGTGGACGGGGACGACCCGGCCGTGGGCGCTGCCGGTGGTGGCGGGTCGTTCCCGGCCCGGCGTGGCGACGTGGTGTTCCGACCGCGGTCGCGGGATGGGAGCGTGGGTACTTCTGGATTGCACGGGGTGACCTTACCCATCCGGACAGGGCCATTCAGGAGGGAATTGTCATTTTCCCGTGAAATCGACAATTGGGCCCGCCCCTGAGCAGTCCGGGAGTGATTCACGCTATTCAGAGATCGAATGCCCGTGTGGTCTTCGAATGATTCTGCAAAAGCCCCGGTAAAGGAAACGGAGCGGGAGGCCGGTCGGTCCGGCTTCCCACTCCGTGGTAACCCTGTGTAGGTTCCGTGCTCAGTCGAGGGGGCCGCCCGCGACGTAGATCACCTGTCCGGAGACGAAGCCGGCGCCCTCGCTCGCGAGGAACGAGATGGTGTGGGCGACGTCCTCAGGCAGACCGACCCGCTGGACCGGGATCTGAGAGGCCGCGGCCCGCTTGAAGTCTTCGAAGTCCATGCCGACGCGGGCGGCGGTGGCCGCGGTCATGTCCGTGGCGATGAAGCCGGGGGCGACCGCGTTGGCGGTGATGCCGAACTTGCCGAGCTCGATGGCCAAAGTCTTGGTGAAGCCCTGCAGGCCCGCCTTGGCGGCCGAGTAGTTGGCCTGGCCGCGATTGCCCTGGGCCGAGGAGGAGGACAGGTTGACGATGCGGCCGAAACCGGCGTCGACCATGTGCTTCTGCACTGCGCGGGTCATCAGGAAGGCGCCGCGGAGGTGAACGTTCATGACCGTGTCCCAGTCGGACTCGGACATCTTGAAGAGCAGGTTGTCGCGGAGTACGCCCGCGTTGTTGACCAGCACGACGGGGGCGCCGAGCTCGGCGACCACGCGGTCGACGGCGGACTGGACCTGCTCGGCGTCCGAGACGTCGGCGCCGACGGCCAGCGCCTTGCCGCCGGCGGCGGTGATCCGGGCGACGGTGTCCTTGCCGGCCGCCTCGTCGAGGTCCAGGACGGCGACCGCGTAGCCGTCGGCGGCCAGCCGCTCGGCGGTGGCGGCACCCAGGCCGCGGGCGGCGCCGGTGACGACGGCGACCCGGGGGGCGGTGCTCTGCTCGGTCATGCTCGCTCTCGTCTCTCTCGGGGGTTCCTCCGGGGAGAACCCCCGGAGAGGGTGGCCACACCCTACCGGCGAGTAGGGAAGGCGGCCAGAGCGGAGAGGCGCAGGTGACGGTCGGTAAGGACCGACCGGTCGGCTTTCTGCTGAGAACGGGTTACTGCAAGGGCGTGGCAGCGCGTAAATATGCCAATGTTGCCGAACCTGCGTCTACTATCCGCCCCTGCCTGCCAGCAAGGGCCCGCCGTTTGTATAGTGTCCGCCAGCAGCCACCGGCTGCACGGCTGGAGCGCCCTCCCTCATAGCTGGACGCCCACTCGCCGTTACTGCCCCACCCGGGTGTCCCACACACACCGGGTGTGACATCGGGACGGATACATGGTGCTGGGGGAGATCCCGACAACCCGCGTGTCCGCGCGACTGCAGCAGTCGCCCGGACACCTCATTCGTGTTGCACAGCAGGTTCACACCCGTCTGTGGTCCGAGCACGTCGGAGCCGATCTCACGGCTCCACAGTTCGCCGTGCTGCTGGTCCTGGCCCTCGAACCGGGTGCGGACCAGCGGACGGTCGGCGAGCGAGCCTCGCTGGACAAGGCCACGATGGCGGAGATGGTCGCGCGGCTGGTCCGCCGTGGCCTGGTGCTGCGCAGGCGTGACCCGGCCGACGGCCGGCGCAAGCTGCTCGCTCTCTCGCAGAGCGGCGCCCAGGCGGTGCGCGAGGCCACCGGTGGTGTGGTCCGCGTGCAGCGCGTCCTGTTCGAGCCGCTGACGGCGGAGGAGCAGGTCGAGATCGTCCGGGTGATGGCCAAGATAGCCAGGCTGGAGCCCGCGGCGGTCGCCGTCTTCACGGACGCGCGGCCGATACTGGACGCCCAGCGGGCGATCGGCTACCTGATCAGGGTGAGCCAGCAGGTGCACACCAAGCTCTGGTCGGAGCACGTCGGCGCCGAGCTGACGGCCCCGCAGTACGCGGTGCTGGACGCGCTGGAGCTGGAGCCGGGCGCCGACCAGCGCACGGTCGGCGAGCTGGCCTCGCTGGACAAGGCCACCATGGCCGAGATGGTGAGCCGGCTGGTGCGCCGCGGTCTGGTGCAGCGTCGGCGCGACCCCTCGGACGGACGGCGCAACCTGCTCTCGCTCTCACCGGCGGGACAGGACCTGCTGCACCGTTCGGCCGCCGGGGTGGCCGAGGTCCAGCGGCTGCTGCTGGCTCCGCTGGAGGAGGGTGAGCACGAGGCTGCGCTCGCGCTCATCGGCAAGGCGGCCAGGTTCTAGACCAAGCTTTGGTAACAACAGCCAAAACGATTCGCCAACGTACTGAGGGTTCCTGGCCGTCGGTTCCGTGAAGCGCACACCGACGACCGCCCACCCCGAACGGGGTGGGCGGTCGTCGTCGTGGCGGGCCGTCAGGCTCCGGCGGGGCCCGGAGCGGTGGCTCGGGGCCCCGCTCCGGAGCTCCGGGCCCGCATCAGTTCCAGTCGAAGCCCTGCGGGTCCGGGCCGATGCGCTTGCCGGTGGCGACGGCCGCGATCGTCGAGAGGTCCTCGGCGTCCAGCTCGAAGCCGGCGACGTCCAGGTTCTCCCGGATCCGGGACGGGGTGACCGACTTCGGGATGGCGATCACGCCGCTCTGCAGGTGCCAGCGGAGGACCACCTGGGCGACCGTGCGGCCGTGCTTCTCGGCGATCGCGACAAGCGTCGGCTCGGCGAGCAGCTCCCCGCCCTGGCCCAGCGGGCTCCACGCCTCGGTGGCGATGCCGTGCTCGGCGTGGAAGGCGCGCAGCTCCTCCTGCGGGAAGTACGGGTGCAGCTCGACCTGGTTCAGGACCGGGACGACCGAGGCCTCGTCGAGCAGGCGGGTCAGCTGCTCGGTGCCGAAGTTGGAGACGCCGATCGACCGGACCCGGCCGTCCGCCTTCAGCTGCTCGAACGCCTTCCAGACGTTGAGGAAGCTGCCGTGCATCGGACGCGGCCAGTGGATCAGGTACAGGTCGAGGTAGTCGAGGCCGAGCTTGGCCAGCGAGGCGTCGAACTCGCGCAGCACCGCGTCGCGGCCCTGCTCGCCGGACCAGTCGCGGGTGCCCGAGTTCCACAGCTTGGTGGTGACGTAGAGGTCCTCGCGGGCGACGCCGCCCGCCAGTGCCCCGGCGATCGCCGCGCCGGTGCCGGCCTCGTTCTCGTAGATGGCCGCGGTGTCGATCGAGCGGTAGCCCGCGTCGATCGCGGTGCGGACGGCCGGGGTGGCCTCGTCGTCCGGGACCTGCCACACGCCGAAGCCGAGCTGCGGGATCTGCGCGCCGTCGTTGAGGGTGACGCTGGGGATGTTGCTCACGGGACGGGGTGCCCTCCTGGTCGTAGGTCTTTCCAGTGGGGGGCAACTGGCGCCGGAACGTGATTGTTCCCGCCAAACGGGTGAATCTTGGGTGTTGTTTTGCAGGGCCCCGACCGGGTCGGAGGGGTCGGCGGAGCGGGCCGGAGGAGGGCCGAGGAGGGCCGGTGGGGGCCGGAGGAGGGGCCGGCGGGGCCGGAGGAGGGGCGGAGGCGCCCCGGCCGGGCCGCACCGGCGGACGCGGGCGGTCGGCCCCGTCGGCCCGGCGGCCGGTCGACCGGTCATGGCGGCGGAAAACCTGTTGCGCGGGTCACACCGGGGTTGGCAGGCTCGCGGACATGGCCTCCTGAACTCCGGGCCCTTCGTGCCCTTCCCAGTCCGTCCGGCCCTCCCGCCGGACGCATCGACGCCGCCGTGCCGTTGCGCCGCGGGTCAATCGCCCGTCGCTCGTTGCCGGCCGTCGCCCGGTGCTTCTCACCTGTTGCCCGTTGCTCGTTGCCCGTTGCCCGTTGCCCGTAAGTCCGGGCTGCTCGGGTGAGCCGGGCTCCGGGCCGGCGGGCGAGCCCGGCGCGCACCCGTTCGCGCGTCCGTTCCCTCCTTCCCCGTACCTCCGCACCGTTCGCATCGGAGTGTCATGCCGCTCACCCCCCTGCCGCTGGCCGACCCCGGCAGCCCCGATCTGTCCTCGCCCCTGGCCTTCCTGCGCTGGCTGCAGCGCAGTCAGCGGCGCGGGCAGCTGCTCGCCACCTGCTGGACCCTGCTCGAAATGGGGTGCCAGGCCGCCCTGCCGGTGCCGCTCGGAGCGGGCGTGCAGTCCGCCGTCGACGGTGACGCCGACGGGATCTGGCGGGCCGGCGGGCTCGCCCTGCTGCTCGCCGCGGGCGCCGCCCTCGGCACCGTCCTGTCGCACCGCCAGGCGGTCTGGAACTGGATCCACGCCGCCTGCCAGGTACGGCAGTTGGTGTCCCGGCAGGCCTCCCGGCTCGGGGCCGGGCTGTCCCTGCGGATCGCCACCGGCGAGGTCGTCGCGGTCGGCAGCGGGGACGTCGAGCGGATCGGCTGGTACGTCGAGCTGATCGCCAGGGTCCGGTCCGCGGTGATCGTCTGGCTCGCCGTCAGTTCGGTGGTGCTGGTGGTCGAGCCGGTGCTGGGCGTCGGCGTGCTGCTCGGCGTACCCGTGCTGGCGGCCTCGGTCTGGCCGCTGATCGGGCCGTTCGAGCGGCGCTACGAGCAGCAGCGCGCGCTCGGCGGCAAGGCCACCGAGCTGGCCGCCGACACCGTGGCGGGGCTGCGGGTGCTGCGCGGCATCGGCGGTGAGGAGCTCTTCCTGGAGCGGTACCGGGCCGCCTCGCAGAAGGTCCGGGCGGCCGCCGTCCGCTCGGCCCGGATCTGGTCGCTGATGCAGGCGCAACAGGTGCTGCTCCCGGGCCTGTTCGTGGTCGGGGTCACCTGGTACGGCGCCCGGCTCGCGGCCTCCGGCGAGCTCGACGTCGGCACCCTGATCGCGGTCTACGGTGCGACCGCCTTCCTGGCCTCGCCGCTGCGCATCCTGGGCGAGGCGGCGCACGCCTGGAGCGTCGCGCGGGTCTCCGCCGGGCGGGCCGTCCGGGTGCTGTCCCTCGGCCGGACCGGCGGAACGGCCGACGCCGCGCTGACCAGGCCGGCCAAGGCCGACCTCCACGACCCGGTCAGCGGACTGACCGCGCGGGCCGGCGAGCTGACCGCCGTCGTCTGCGGGGACCCGGACTTCGCCGGGGCGCTCGCCGAACGGCTCGGCGGCCACGTCCCGCTCGCCGACGGCGAGCCTGAGCAGCCCTCCGTACGGCTCGGCGGCACGGAGCTGGACACGGTGCCGCTCGCCGAGGCGCGGGCGGCCGTGCTGGTCCACGACAAGGAGCCGGTGCTGCTCTCCGGCGCGCTGGCCGAGCTGTTCGACATCCCGTCCTCGGGCCGGGTCTCCCCGGCGGAGGCGCTGGCGGCCGCCCGGTCGGACGACGTCCTGGAGGCGCTGGTGGACGGCTCGCCCGAGTGCGCGGGAGATCCGATGCGCGCCCGGATCACCGAGCGCGGGCGCTCGCTGTCCGGCGGGCAGCGCCAGCGGCTCGCCCTGGCCCGCGCACTGCTGGCGGACCCGCCGGTCCTGGTGCTGGACGAGCCCACCAGTGCGGTGGACGCCCACACCGAGTCCAGGATCGCCACCGGGCTGCGGGACACCCGGGCGGGCCGCACCACCGTGGTGTTCGCGACCAGTCCGCTGCTGCTCGACCAGGCGGACCGGGTGGTGCTGCTGCGCGACGGCCGGGTGGTCGCGGCGGGTCCGCACCGCGAGCTGATGCGGACCGAGCCGGCCTACCGCGCCGTGGTCACCCGCGACGAGGAGGCCGCCCAGCGGGTGGGTGAGGCCGTGTGAACGCCGCCCGGACCTGTTCGTCAACCGCCCTGCCACGCAAGCGAGGAGTACGTCATGAAGCCACCCGTCCATGAGGAGCAGGGGCCCGCCGCCACCCTGCCGGTCGGCTCCCCGGCCGCCGTGCGCGGGTACCTCCTGCTGCTCGCGCGGCGGCACCGCGGCGGGTTCTCCGGGGTGGTGGCGCTGCACTCGGTGGCCACGCTCGCCGGGCTGGTCGGCCCCGGGGTGCTCGGCCGGCTGGTCGAGTCGCTGGCCACCGGCACCGCCGGGTCCACCATCACCATGGCCGTCGCCTGGTACTTGCTGGCACTGGTGGCGCAGGCGGCGTTCACCGGCTGGTCGAGGATGCGCGGCGCGGTGCTCGGCGAGCGCGTGCTCGCCGACCTGCGCGAGGACTTCCTGGTCCGCTCGGTCGCACTGCCGACCGGCGTGCTGGAGCGGGCCGGCACCGGGGACCTGGTCTCCCGGGGCACCACCGACGTCGACCGGCTGGACAAGTCGGTGCGCGAGGCGGTGCCCGAACTCGCCGTCGCCGTGGTGTCGTTGCTGCTGGTGCTCGGCGCCCTGCTGGTCACCTCGCCACTGCTCGCGCTGACCTCGCTGATCGGGCTGCCGCTGCTGCTGGCCACCTCCCGCTGGTACTTCCGGCGCGCGCCGCAGTCGTACCGCAACGAGTCGGCCGGGTACGCCGCGGTGAACACCGTGCTGGCCGAGACGGTGGACGCCGGTCGGACGGTCGAGGCGCTGCGCCTGGGCGAGCAGCGGATCCGGCTGACCGATCGCAAGCTGCGGGAGTGGCTGGCCTGGGAGCGCTACACCCTGTGGCTGCGCTCGGTCTGGTTCCCGACCATCGACGCGGTCTACACCGCCGCCGTGCTCGCCACCCTGGTGCTCGGCGGGCTGTTCACGCTGAGGGGCTGGATCACCGTCGGCCAGTTGACCACGGGCGTGCTGTACGCCCAGATGCTGACCGGCCCGGTTGACCTGATCCTGCGCTGGTACGACGAACTGCAGATCGGACAGGCCTCGCTGGCCCGGCTGGTCGGCGTGCGCGAGGTACCGGAGCACGAGGGGGACGAATCCGCCCGTCCCGACGGCCGCCGGGTGGAGGCCACGGACGTCCGCTTCGGCTACCGCGAGGGCGCGGACGTCCTGCACGGGATCAGCCTGGACGTCGCCCCGGGCAGCCGGGTGGCTCTGGTCGGGCCGTCCGGGGCGGGGAAGTCCACGCTCGGCCGTCTGCTGGCCGGGATCTACGCCCCCGGCCGCGGCAGCGTGACCCTCGGCGGGGCGTCGCTGTCGCGGATGCCGGCCGAACGGGTGCGCGCGGAGGTGGCCCTGGTGAACCAGGAGCACCACGTCTTCGTCGGCACCCTGCGGGACAACCTGCGGCTGGCCGCGCCCGACGCGGACGACACGGAGCTGCGGGCCGCGCTGGACGCAGTGGACGCCGGGGACTGGGTGGACGGCCTGCCCGAGGGCCTGGACACCGAGGTCGGCTCCGGCGGCACCGCGCTGACCCCGCCGCAGGCCCAGCAACTGGCCCTGGCCCGGCTGGTGCTGGCCGATCCGCACACCCTGGTGCTGGACGAGGCCACCTCGCTGCTGGACCCGCGCGCCGCCCGGCACCTGGAGCGCTCGCTCTCCCGGGTGCTGGAGGGCCGGACGGTCATCGCCATCGCCCACCGGCTGCACACCGCGCACGACGCGGACGTGATCGCGGTGGTCGAGGGCGGGCGGATCAGCGAGTACGGCAGCCACCCGCAGCTGGTCGCGGCCGGCGGTCCGTACGCGGCGCTTTGGCGCTCCTGGCGGGACGAGCGGTAGTACGGGACGAGCGGTAGTACGGGACGAGCGGTAGCAGTCGGGGGAGCCCGGCCGCAGGGCGTAGATCGGTAAACCCGCACGGGGTCGGATTGCCCCGTGCGGGTTACTGCCCGGCCCGGAAGGGCGCGTAACCGGGCAAATCGGCGGTCCGGCCCGCAGACTGCTCCGGTGACCAAGATTTCAGACGGCCCGTCCCGCTCCCCGCGCGGTGAGATCGGCGGGATCCCCACGCGCTACATCGGGATCGGCGTCATCGTCATCCTCGCCGTGTGGTTCCTGTTCGCCAACCTCGACCGGGTGAAGATCCAGTTCTGGGTGTTCACCGTCACCGCGCCGCTCTGGATCACCCTGCTGGCCACGCTGATCGCGGGCGGTGTGGTGGGCTGGCTGCTGAAGGGGCGGCGCAGCCGGTGACGACCGATCCCGAGTCGGCCCGCAGCGGCACCTCGGCCTTCACCCCGCTGATCGAGCTGCGCGGGGTCAACAAACACTTCGGGGACCTGCACGTGCTGCAGGACATCGAACTGACGGTGGGCCGCGGCGAGGTCGTCGTGGTCATCGGCCCGTCCGGCTCCGGCAAGTCCACGCTGTGCCGGGCGATCAACCGGCTGGAGCCGATCGAGGACGGCAGCATCCTGATCGACGGCCGGCCGCTGCCCGAGGAGGGCAAGGGGCTCGCCCGGCTGCGCGCCGACGTCGGGATGGTGTTCCAGTCCTTCAACCTGTTCGCGCACAAGACCGTGCTGCAGAACGTCTCGCTCGCGCAGATCAAGGTGCGCGGCCGGCCCAGGACGGAGGCCGACAGCAAGTCCCGGGCGCTGCTGGAGCGGGTCGGCCTCGCGACCCAGGCCGACAAGTACCCGGCCCAGCTCTCGGGCGGCCAGCAACAGCGGGTCGCGATCGCCCGCGCGCTCGCGATGGACCCCAAGGCGCTGCTCTTCGACGAGCCCACCTCGGCGCTCGACCCCGAGATGATCAACGAGGTGCTGGACGTCATGCGCCAACTCGCGCACGAGGGCATGACGATGGTCGTGGTCACCCATGAGATGGGTTTCGCCCGGGCCTCGGCGAACCGGGTGGTGTTCATGGCGGACGGCCGGATCGTCGAGGACCGTGCCCCGGAGGACTTCTTCAGCGCACCCGAGAGCGAGCGCGCCCGGGACTTCCTGTCCAAGATCCTGAAGCACTGAGGCGGCGGCGTGAACCGTGAGACGACGCCCCGCGCGCGGGCGGGGAAGCCCGGCGCGCGGACGGGGAGGTCCGGCGCACGCGCGCGGACGCTCGTGCTCGCCGTCGCCCTGCTGCTCACCGCTCTGGCAGCGGCCTGCGGCAAGCCCGGCACCCCGCCGCCCAAGGGTCCGCAGCCCAGCGCGCTGCCCAGCTACCAGGTGCAGGACGCCGCCTCGATCACCGGCTCGCCGACCCTGGACGCGGCCCGGAAGCGCGGCCACCTGGTGGTCGGCGTCAAGGAGGACCAGCCGTACCTGGGCCAGAAGAACCCGGCGACCGGCGAGTACTCCGGCTTCGACATCGAGATCGCCAAGATGGTCGGCGCTTCCCTCGGCTTCCCGCCGGACGAGATCCAGTTCAAGACCATCGCGTCGGCCAACCGCGAGACCGCGCTGCAGAACGGCCAGGTGGACTACTACGTCGGCACCTACACCATCAACGACAACCGGAAGAAGCTGGTCGGCTTCGCCGGGCCGTACTTCGTCGCCGGGCAGTCGCTGCTGGTGCGCAAGAACGACAACACCATCCACGGCCCGCAGGACCTGGACGGCAAGAAGGTCTGCTCGGCGGCGGGATCGACCCCGTACCAGCGCATCCAGTCGCAGTTCCCGAAGGCCAAGCTGATCGGCTACGACACCTACTCGGCCTGCGTGGACAACCTGATCACCAACCAGGTCGATGCCGTGACCACCGACAACGCGATCCTGCTCGGCTACGCGGCCAAGGTGCCGGACGAGCTCAAGGTGGTCGGACCGCTGTTCTCGACCGAGCCGTACGGGATCGGGGTGCCGAAGAACGACACCGTGCTGCGCGCCGCGCTGAACGACGCACTGGAGCACCACGAGCAGAACGGCGACTGGAACAAGGCCTTCGAGGCGACCCTCGGCCTCTCCGGGGAGCCGGCGCCCACCCCGCCGCAGATCAACCGGTACTGAGAGGGGCCCGCGCCGTGAAGACGCTGATCGACAACTGGTCGACCTACTGGGAGGGCTTCCTCGGCACGCTCTCGCTGTTCGCGGTGAGCGCCGTGCTGTCGCTGGTGCTGGGGGTGCTGATCGCGAGCTTCCGGGTCTCGCCGGTCAGGCCGCTGCGGGTGTTCGGGGCGGTGTGGGTGACGATCCTGCGCAACACGCCGCTGACCCTGTTGTTCTTCATCGTGGTGCTCGGCCTGCCCCGCTTCGACATCACCCTGCCCTTCTACACCTTCGCGGTGCTCGCGCTCGGCTGCTACACCTCGGCCTTCGTCTGCGAGGCGATGCGCGCGGGCGTCAACACCGTGCCGACCGGGCAGGGCGAGGCGGCCCGGAGCCTGGGCATGAGCTTCGGGCAGACGATGGGCCTGGTGGTGCTGCCGCAGGCGTACCGCTCGGTGGTGGCACCGATCGGCAGCGTGATGATCGCGCTGGCGAAGAACACGGCGATCGCCGGCTCGTTCAGCGTCACCGAACTGCTGGGCACCTACCGGACCATCAACGAGCTGGGCTACAGCATCGTCTGGACCTTCGTCTGGATCGCCGTCGGCTATCTGATCATCACCCTGGGCGTCAGTGCCGTCTTCTACCTGCTGGAGCGACGAGTGGCGGTGTCCCGATGACCGTTGAATCCTCGGCGCTGTACGACATCCCCGGTCCCAAGGCGCTCGCCCGCCACCGGCTGTACGGCGGGATCGCGCTGGTGCTGATCGCGGCGGTGCTCGGCTGGGTCGTCTACATGCTGTTCCACACCGACCAGTTCACGTACGAGAAGTGGACGGCCTTCCAGTACCGGGGCGTGCAGGAACTGCTGTTGCGCGGGCTCGGGAACACCCTGAAGGCCTTCGGCTGGACGGTCCTGTTCGCGCTGCCCTTCGGCGCGCTGTTCGCGGCCGGGCGGCTGTCCGACCACCGGGCGGTGCGCTGGCTCTCCACCCTGGTCGTGGAGTTCTTCCGGGCCATGCCGGTGCTGGTGATGATCTTCTTCGTGTTCGTGGCCCTGAAGGTGCAGCCGCTGTGGGCGCTGGTCACCGGGCTGGTGCTCTACAACGGCTCGGTGCTGGCCGAGGTGTTCCGGGCCGGCGTGCTCGCGGTGCCCAAGGGGCAGCGGGAGGCCGCGTACGCGCTGGGCATGCGCAAGACCCAGGTGATGACGTACGTGCTGGTGCCGCAGGCCAACAGGGCGATGCTGCCGGCCATCATCAGCCAGCTGGTGGTCGCGCTCAAGGACACCTCGCTGGGCTTCCTGATCACCTACGAGGAGTTCCTGCACGCGGGCAAGCTGATCGCCACCAACCTGGACTACGACCTGCCGTTCATCCCGGTGGTGATCGTGATCGCGCCGATCTACATCGGCATGTGTCTGCTGCTCTCCTGGTTCGCCCGCTTCGTCGAGAAGCGCAGCCGGCGCAGCCCGAGCGTGCGGGGCGGGGCGCCGGTGGCCAAGGCCGAGGTCTCGATGGGGCTGCCGCCGTCCGCGCAGCAGTGAGAGGCCTGATTCGGCAATGAACCATAGGTACGGATGGGGTCGGGGTCGGTACCTCCAAATTCCTCTTATGATTGCGGGGCTGGACGGGACCGCCCGAGCGGTTCGGACGACGACCACCCGGGCGGGAGGGGCCATGGAGCCGGTGTTCGACTCGCGGCACATCAGGACGTTCCACGAAGTCGTCCGGGCGGGCTCCTACTCGGCCGCCGCCCGCGAACTCGGCTACACCCAGCCCGCCATCACCCAGCAGATGAAGGCACTCGAACGCACCGTCGGCGTCCCCCTGTTCACCCGTGCCGGGCGAGGACTGCGGCTCACCGAGGCGGGCGAGGCGCTCTCCCGGCACGCCGAACTGATCCTCGGCAGCATGTCCGCAGCCCAGCAGCAGCTCGCCGCGCTCGCCCGGCTGCGCGCCGGGCGGGTGCGGGTCTGCGCCTTCCCCAGCGCCAACGCCACCCTGATACCCGAGGCGATGGCCCGACTGCTCGCCGAGCACCCCGGCGTACGGGTCGAGCTGCTGGAGGCCGAGCCCCCCGACTCCGTCCAGCGGCTGCTGCGCGGGGAGTGCGACATCGCGCTGGCCTTCCGCTACCCCGGCGCCGCCACCGAGGTGCCGGACGGGGTGGACGAGATCCCGCTGATGGAGGACCTGCTCACGGTGCTGCTCCCGGTCGGGCACCCGCTCGGGCGCCGGCATGCCGTCCGGCTCGTCGACCTCGACGGCGAGCGCTGGATCGCCGGCTGCCCCCGATGTCGGGCCAACCTGCTGCACGTCTGCGCGGAGGAGGGCTTCGCGCCGGACATCGTCTTCTCCACCGACGACAACCTCGCGGTGCAGTCGCTCGTCGCCGCCGGGGTCGGGATCGCCCTGATGCCCGCCCTGGTGCTCTCCTTCATGTGCCACCGGAAGGTCACCGGGAGGGCCGTCGAACCGCATCTGCGGCGGCAGGTGAGCGCGTACGTGCTCCGCGAACACCGCCGGATCCCGGCCACCGGGCTGGTGCTGGACCACCTGCGGCAGGCCGCGGCGAGCCGGGTCGGCTGCTGACCCATAAGCCCTGATGGGGATGTCGCTTACGAACCCTCCTTGGACGTGATAGGTCCACTGGTCCCAATCTGCTGACATGACGCCCCCAGCCACGGTCGGCAGCGACCGGCTCACCGAGCGGATGACCGCGCTGATCAGCGAGATCCGCGCCGTCGTGGACCGCGGACTGCCCCCGGAGCTCACCGCCTACCTGGTCGGCGAGCGCCTCGCCCCGCACCTGCACGCCGACCCGGACGGGCCCGACGCCCTGCTCACCCCCGCCCAGTGCGAGGGCGACCCGCAGCGCTACCGCCAGCACGTCCTGCACGCCGAGGAGGACGGCAGCTTCTCCGTCGTCGCCCTGGTCTGGCTGCCCGGACAGCACACCCCGATCCACGACCACGTCTCGTGGTGCGTGGCCGGCGTCCACCGGGGCCAGGAGAGCGAGACCCGCTACCGACTGGTCTCCGACGGCCGGACCGCCCGGCTGGTCGAGACCGAGCACGTGGCAGGCCCGGCCGGCACCGTCGCCGCGTTCGCCCCGCCCGGAGACATCCACCTGGTGCGCAACTCCTGCAACACCACGGCCATCTCCATCCACGTGTACGGCGCGGACGTCTCGCGGCTCGGCACCAGCATCCGGCGGGTCTACCGGCTGCCCGCCGACCAGGAGCAGTGAGCGGCGGCGTGGCACTGACCCTCCGGCAGCGCGCCGCCGGCACCCGTTCGCTGCCCCCGATGCGCGGCGACGCCCCCGGGCTGCTGCTCGCAGCCCTCGGCGTGGCCGCCGCCCTGGCCGTCCACGCGGCGGTCCCGGCCGTGCCCAAGCTCACCGCCGCCGTCGTGCTCGGCATGGCGGCCGCCCACCTGCCCGGGCTGCGCCCGGTGGTCCGCGGGGTCGCCCGGCCGGGCCTGTCCACGGCCGGGAAGCGGCTGATGCGGGTCGGGATCGTCCTGCTCGGGCTCAAGCTGAGCCTGGGCGACGTGCTCGGCCTCGGCTGGGCCACCGTCGCCATGGTGCTCGCGGTGGTCGCGGCCACCTTCGCCGGCACGCTGTGGCTGGGCCGACGGCTCGGCCTGCCGGGGGACCAGCCGCTGCTGGTCGCCACCGGGTACTCGATCTGCGGGGCCTCGGCGATCGGCGCGGTCAGCCAGGCGGCGGGCAGCGAGGAGGAGGACGTCGCGGCCTCGGTCGCCCTGGTCACCCTGTGCGGGACCCTCGCCATCGCCGTCCTGCCGCTGCTCCAGCACCCGCTGGGGCTCGGCGAGGTCGAGTTCGGGCGCTGGGTCGGCGCGAGCGTGCACGACGTCGGGCAGGTCGTGGCCACCGCGCAGACGGGCGGGGCGGGGGCGCTGCGGGAGGCGGTGCTGGTCAAGCTGATGCGCGTGGTGCTGCTGGCGCCGCTGGTCGCGGGGGTGGCCGTGGTGGTGCGGCGGAACCTGAGGGTGGCGAAGGCTGTGGGTGTGGGTGTGGGTGTGGGTGTGGGTGTGGGTGCGGGTGCCGGTGCTGGTGCTGGTGCCGGTGCCGCGGGATCGGGCTCGGCGGAGGGGGCGGCTGGGAAGTCGGTGAAGACCGCGAGCCGTCCGCCGATCCTGCCGCTGTTCGTGGCCGGGTTCCTCGCGATGATCGTCCTGCGGACCACCGGGGTGCTGCCCGAGCGGGCGCTCGACCTGGCAGGGGACGCCCAGGAGCTGCTGCTCGCCGCCGCGTTGTTCGGACTCGGCAGCGCCGTGCACCTGCCGACGATGGTCCGCACCGGCGGACGGATCGCCCTGCTGGGGCTGGGCTCCTGGGTGGTGGTGGCCGGCGTCTCCTACGCGGGGGTACTGATCACGACCTGACGGAACCGGGTGCGGACTCGGCTATTGTCGGGCGGGTACTCGTCCGCATCGGGACGGTCCCCTGCTCGCACGGGAGCCGCCGGCGGTCGAGTGCGCCCGAGTACGCCCGAGTTCGCTGGGTTCGTCGAGGAGGACGGATGACCACCGCACTGCCCGAACGGGACGGCCCCGAGGCCGTCGTCACGCTCGACCGGCGGGAGGGCCCGTTCGGCGAGGTGGTGCTTCGGCAGCGCGGACGGCACTTCGAGATCATCGCCAACGGCTGCTTCCTGATGGACACCGCCGACGGGCGCTCCGAGCGGCTCTTGGTCCAGGCGGCACTGGACGAGCTGGACCGCACGGGCAGCCGCGCCGAGCGGCCGACGGTCCTGATCGGCGGCCTCGGGGTCGGCTTCTCGCTCGCCTACGCGGCGGCCGAGCCCCGCTGGGGGCGGATCGCCATCGTCGAGCGGGAGACCGCGATCATCGACTGGCACCGGAACGGCCCGCTCGGCAGCTTCTCGGACGGTGCGCTCGACGACGAGCGGGTCGCGGTGCTCCACACCGACCTGCTGGAGTACCTCGCGGCCGCGGACGGCGAACGCTACGACGCGCTGTGCCTGGACATCGACAACGGGCCGGACTGGACCGTCACCGACTCCAACAACGGGCTGTACGGCGCGGACGGGCTCGCCGTGCTGTGGCACCGGCTGCAGCCGGGCGGGGTGCTGGCGGTGTGGAGTGCGCAGCCGTCGGCGGCCTTCGAGGAGGCGCTGCGGGCGGCGGGCTTCTCGGACGTGGTGACGCACGAGATCCCGGTGTCCCGGGGGGTGCCGGACGTGGTGCACCTGGCGCGGCGCGTCGACTGAGAGCCGACTCGGCCTGCGGGGCGGGCTGTTGGCAGTGATCGTCCGGGTGGAGTGCCCCGATCGGGCTTCCCCCCGGGGTGGTTGATGGTCTGGCGGGCGGTGGTGGGTGGTGGCTGAGAGCGGGAATCCCTCGGAGCGGATCGCGGCCGAACTTCGACGGCGCATCGTGGCGGGGGAGTTGGCGCCGGGCGAGCGGGTGCCGTCGACCCGGCGGATCACCCGGGAGTGGGGCGTGGCGATGGCCACGGCGACCAAGGTGCTGAGCCGCCTCCGGGAGGAGGGGCTGGTCCGGGCCGTCCCCGGGGTGGGGACGGTGGTGGTCGGGGCGAAGGCTCCGGGCGCGAGGACTGCCGGGGCGGGGGCTGCCGGGGAGCGAGCAGCCGGGGCGAGCGCCGGCGGGGCGAGAGCTGGCGGGGCGAGAGCTGGCGGGGAGCGAGCGGGCGAGGCGCAGGGGAGTTCGGGGGCCTCGGGGGTGCCCGGGGTCCGGCGGGCGCGGGCCGGGGGCGACCGCGAGCTCACCCGGGAGCGGATCGTGGCGACGGCCGTCCGGGTCGCGGACACGGAGGGGCTGGCGGCGCTGTCGATGCGCAGGGTCGCGACGGACCTCGGGGTCGCGACGATGTCGCTCTACCGGCACGTGCCGGGCAAGGACGAACTGTTGCGGCTCATGATGGACGTGGCCTTCGGTGAGCAGCCGCTGCCCGAGCCGCCCGCGTCGCACTGGCGGGAGGGCCTGGAGGCCGTCGCGCGGCTGCAGTGGCGGATCTACCGGCGGCACCCGTGGCTGGCGTCCACGATGTCCTTCACCCGGCCGGTGCTGGCGCCGGACGCGGCCCTGCACACCGAACGGTCGATGGCCGCGCTGTCGGGGCTGGGGCTGAGCTGGGAGGAGATCGCCCAGGCCTCCGTCGCGCTGGCGGCGTTCGTGTGCGGGTTGGCGGTCCACTTCGAGCGGGAGGCGCAGGCCGAGCAGGACAGCGGGCTGTCCGCCGACGAGTGGATGGACCGCCTGGGCGACGAGGACCACGATCGGCTGATGTCGGACCCGGAGCGGTTCCCGATGTTCGACGCGATGAACCGGGGGCCGGAGATCGACCTGAGCCTGGAGGCGCTGTTCGAGTTCGGGATGGCGCGGATGCTGGACGGGATCGAGGCGGCGATCGAGCGGCGGCGCGCCTGAGGAGGGCGGCTGACGGGTGACGGGGCCGGGGGCGGGTGACAGAGAACAGTTGACAGGTAACAGCTGACAGATTTCAGAGTTCAGCG
>NZ_JBITTM010000072.1:0-38883 GCF_044541955.1 Kitasatospora sp. NPDC085464 | reverse complement strand
GGTGCCGTGTTCGGTGCGGTCGAGGCGATCGCCGTGGACGTCGCCGTGGCTCAGCCGATCCGGGTGGAGTTCTTCGGTGACGGCGGCTACAGCCTGACCGAGGCCGCCGACTCGGCCGAGACCGGCGGCATCATGGGTGCGGCCGGCGGCGGGCTCGGCGCCGGCGGCCGCGTCGTCGTCAACGCCGCCGAGCGCGCCGAGAGCGCGTCCGTCGTCCTCGCCGGCCTGGCCAAGGCCGCCAACGCCGCCGACACCGTCCCCGGCCGCATGGTCACCGGTGCCGGCCTCACCTACGGCTACGACGCCGCGTTCAAGACCGGGCCCGTCATGCCCCTGGACCTCGTCCTCGGCGCCGTCGGCGGCGCTGCCGGACCTCGGGGCTCCGCCAGGCGACCTGACGTGCCTGCGCCGACCGAGCCGCAGGCAATCGGCGGGGTGCGTCCGGGCACCTCGGGCGCGAACCTGACCCCGGACCGCGTTCCTCCGGGATCGGAGGGCCTCCCCTCCGGGGATCTCAGAGCGGAGTACGCCGCACGGAGCGACCCCGAGGCTCTGCCGAAGTACGAGCAGATCCGCACGATGACGGACGACGTTCCCCGGATCGCCGAGAACTTGGAGATCGAAGAGGGCATCGTAGCCAAGGCCAAGGAACACCTATTCCTGACCAAGCACAAGGTGCAGTTCGGTCCCAACAAGTCAGTGGAGGGTGAATACTTCAACGCCCACAACGAGCTGGCCACCTACTGGCTTCGCGCCCGGAACTGGAACGTCTCGGAGTCGACCGCCGGAATCGTCCGCGGCATCATCGCCCACGAATACGTCGAAAGTGTCCTCATGGAGGCCGGTGTACCGTACCGCTCGGAGGATCCAAGCGCATGGGTGGGTGACTACACTCCTCACCCGGGCAATGTCGGTGCACACGAGTTGGCCCCGGAATCCGGGAGCAGCTTCGCCCACACGCTCGACGGCACGCTGAAGCACTGGAGGGGGCTCGGGATCGAGCCGCCGGATGTGCCGATCGCGAAAGACCTCTCGAATATCGACCTGCTGGCCCGATCAGCCCTGGAGTGGTGGCACACGCATGCGCAAGAGTCTCACTGACGCAATGATGGATCGTCTGACGGACATCAAGTGGACCAACCTGGAAGGCCGCAATGCGCATGTGGCCTCCCGGTCCCGACTGATGGTCGAGTACCTTCGACGGGCCTCGCTCTGGGCCGAGGTGCTGGGTGGTCCGCCGAGGTGGCCCATCTACGACATCGCCGGGGCCCTCGCCCCGGACGTCCGGGTGGACCCGGAACTGGCTGAGCTGCTTGAGGACTTCCTCATCGCACACGTCGGTGGCATTGAGACCGAGAACGCCTGCCGTGCGGCCGTGCGGTGGGCGACGCTGCTGGACACTCCGGGGCAGCGACTTCCCGATCTGCCGGATCCTTTCGAGCCTCTCCTCCTCGTCTACGAGCGTGGCGGGGAGGTCATCGCGGACGAGAGCCGGGCCTTCAACTTCGGCGGCCGATCCGTGCGGATCAAGCCGTGGCGCGAGCACCTTTCCGCCGAGCCTGCCGTCGCCCTCGATCCCGCCACCCTGGATGCCCTGGACGTCGCGGCAAGCGGCGGGCGAGCGTGAACTACCACCGGTGATCGGGCCAGGAGTCCATTCAGACGACCCCCTGAGCCGTGCGGCTTGGGGGGTCGTGGCATTGACAGGGGCCTCCCGCGGCTGAATGCCAAGCAAGCGCTTAGTCAACCCGAGGCCGAGGAGTCGCCCGATGTCCCCTGCCTCGCCGCCCGGGCCGGGGGTGGACTTGGTGCGGTTGCGCGCCCACCTCGACGGGAGCCGCACGGGGGTCGCGGCGGGCCGACGACCTCATCACGCGAGTGAGAAGATCGACTGGCCCAATCAGTTCTGGAATGGTGGCATGCGAATGTCGAAAAGTCTCACTGACGCAATGATGGAACGCTTGATGGGCATCAAGTGGACCAATCAAGCTGGTTACAACGCGCATGCCGGATCCCGCTCCCGACTGATGGTCGAGTACCTTCGCCGGGCCTCGCTCTGGGCCGAGGTGCTGGGCGGTCCGCCGAAGTGGCCCATCTTCGACATCGCCGGAGCGCTCGCCCCGGAGATCCAGGTGGACCCCGAGGTGGCCGAGCGACTTGAGGAGTTCCTCGTGGCGCACGTCGGTGGCATCTCGACCGAGAACGCCTGCCGTGCGGCCGTACGGTGGGCAACTCTGCAGGACACGCCGGGGGTGCGGCTCCCGGACCTGCCGGATCCGTTCGAGCCCTTGATCATTCTGTACGAGCGGGGCGGGGAGGTCATCGCCGACGAGAGCTGGGCGTTCACCTTCGCGGCTGTGCGAGTGCAGATCAAGCCGTGGCGCGAGCACCTTTCCGCCGAGCCTGCCGTCGCCCTCGATCCCGCCACCCTGGATGCCCTGGACGCCGCGGCAAGCGGCGGGCGAGCGTGAACCACCACCGGTGATCGGGCCAGGAGCCCATTCGGACGACCCCCTGAGCCGTGTGGCTCGGGGGGTCGTGGCATTGACAGGGGCCTCCTGCGGCTGAATGCTAAGCAAGCGCTTAGTCAACCCGAGACCAAGGAGTCGCCCGATGTCCGAGACCCCTGCCTCGCCGCCCGGGGTGGACCTGGTGCGGTTGCGCGCCCGCCTCGACCGGGAGCTGCCCGGGGCAGTCCGGGGGTCGCTGCGGGCCGACCTCATCGAGGGCGGCCGCTCGAACCTCACCTACGTCCTCTCCGACGGCTCCTCCCGCTGGGTGCTGCGCCGCCCGCCACTCGGACACGTCCTCGCCACCGCGCACGACATGGGCCGCGAGTACCGCGTCATGACCGCGCTGCGCGACACCGGCGTCCCGGTGCCGCACACTCTCCTCCTCGATCCGGGCACGGACGTCCTCGGCGCGCCCTGGTACCTCATGGAGTACGTCACCGGCACCGCCCACCGGGATGCCGCCCCGCTGGCCGCCCTCGGCGAGGAGCGGGTGAGCACCCTCGGCCGCCGCCTGGTCGACACCCTCGCCACCCTCCACCGGATCGACCCCGCCGCCGTCGGCCTCGCCGACTTCGGCCACCCCGACGGCTACCTGGAACGCCAGCTGCGCCGCTGGTCCAAGCAGCTCGCCGCCTCCCGCAGCCGCGACCTGCCCGCCCTGGACCGGCTGCACGCCGCGCTCGCCGAGCGGCTGCCGACGTCCCCCGCGCCCGCGCTGGTGCACGGGGACTACCGCCTCGACAACGTCCTCGTCGACGACGGTGACGCCATCGCCGCCGTGCTCGACTGGGAGATGTCCACCCTCGGCGACCCGCTCACCGACGTCGGCCTGCTGGTGATGTACACCGAACTGGCCGGCGTCGGCGGCGGTATCATCCCCTCCGCCATGACCGCCCCCGGCTTCCCGAAGCCCGACGAGATCGTCTCCCGGTACGCCGAGGCGACCGGCCGTCAGGCCGCCGACCTGGACTGGTACGTGGCCTTCGCCTCGTTCAAGCTCGCCGCCGTCGCCGAGGGCATCTTCTTCCGCTTCCAGCAGGGCCGCACCCTCGGCGCGGGCTTCGAGCGGGCGGGCGAGATGGCCCCGATCCTCGCCCGCCACGGCCTGAACACCCTCAAGGAGAACTGACCGATGGACTTCGCCTACGACGCCCGGACGACCGAGCTCCGCGAGCAGCTGCTCGCCTTCATGGACGAGCACGTCCACCCCGCCGAGGCCGTCCTCGCCGCGCAGCTCGCCGACCCGGCCCGCGCGCCGTGGGCCGTGCCGCCGGTCGTCGCGGACCTGCAGGCCGAGGCCCGCAAGCAGGGGCTGTGGAACCTCTTCATGCCGGGTGAGCACGGCGCCGGCCTGACCAACCTGCAGTACGCCCCGCTCGCCGAGATCACCGGCCGCAGCCCGCAGTTGGCCCCGCCCGCGCTCAACTGCGCGGCCCCGGACACCGGCAACATGGAGCTGCTCGCCCAGTTCGGCAGCGCCGAGCAGCGCGAGCGGTGGCTGCGCCCCCTCCTCGACGCCGAGATCCGCTCCGCCTTCGCGATGACCGAGCCCGAGGTGGCGTCCTCGGACGCCACCAACATCGCCACCCGGATCGAGCGGGACGGCGACGAGTACGTGATCAACGGCCGCAAGTGGTACATCACCGGGGCGATGAACCCGGAGTGCAGGCTGCTCATCGTGATGGGCAAGACGGACCCCGACGCCGAGCCGCACCGCCAGCAGAGCATGGTGCTCGTCCCGCGCGACACCCCCGGTGTGACCGTGAAGCGTGGCATGACGGTCTTCGGCTACGACGACGCCGACCACGGCGGCCACGCCGAGGTGCTGTTCGAGGACGTCCGCGTCCCGGCGGCCGACCTGATCGGCGAGGAGGGGACGGGCTTCGCCATCGCCCAGGCCCGGCTGGGGCCGGGACGGATCCACCACTGCATGCGGGCCATCGGCATCGCCGAGCGGGCGCTGGAGCTGATGTGCCGCCGCGCCACCGAGCGGGTCGCCTTCGGCAAGCCGCTCGCCGAGCAGGGCGTGGTGCAGGACTGGATCGCCGAATCGCGCGTGCGGATCGAGCAGTTGCGGCTCCTCGTCCTCAAGACCGCCTGGCTGATGGACACCGTCGGCAACCGGGGCGCGCACACCGAGATCCAGGCGATCAAGATCGCCACCCCGCGCACCGTCGAGTGGATCCTCGACAAGGCCGTCCAGGCCCACGGCGCCGCCGGCGTCAGCCAGGACACCCCGCTCGCCCAGCTCTGGGCCGGCAACCGCACCCTGCGGCTCGCCGACGGCCCGGACGAGGTCCACAAGCGCTCACTGGCCCGCCGGGAGCTGAAGCGGTACCGCTGAGGGGGTCCCGAGCCGGCCCGGAGGGGCGCGGCGGCGGGTTGGGCGGTGGTCGCTCCGCCCGCCACCCGTTGCCTCGGCGGATGGTGATCGGCCCCGGTGCGGACGGGTGCCCGTAGGGGTGCGTCATGTGGCGTCATACCGTGGTACCCAGGGGTGAGTTGGCACTTCGGTATGACGGCTGCGGACCGTTCCCGCCCGTAGTGTCCTGCGTGTTCGATCGATCGAGGGCGCGGAGGGACGGATCATGGGCAGTGGGGGACGGGCCTTGGCAGCGGTCCTGCTGGCGGCGACGGCGGTGCTGGGCACCGTCGGCGCCCCCGCGGCGGTGGCGGCGGGTGCGGAGGGCGGGGACGCCGGGCAGCGGGCGCGGGCGTGGCTGCCGGAGCCCACCGGGCCGTACCCGATCGGGACGACCGCCGTGCACCTGACCGACGCCGGCCGCGAGGACCCGTGGAAGCCCGGGCAGCGGCGCGAGCTGATGATCAGCCTCTGGTACCCGACCTCCCGCCCGGCCGACCCCGCCGGCCGGGCCCCGTACATGGAGCCCGCCGCCGGGGAGCACTTCGGCGGCGCCGACGGCGTCGGGCTGATCAACTACGGCACCACGCCCGGCAGCACCGACTGGTCCGGCATCCGCACCCATGCCCGCAAGGACGCACCGGCGCTGCCCGGCCGGCGCCCGGTGGTGCTGTACTCGCCCGGCCTCGGCGACCCGCGCACCTGGGGGACGGCCCTCGTCGAGGACCTCGCCTCCCGCGGCTACGTCGTCGTCACCGTCGACCACACCTACGAGGCTTCGGAAGTCGCCTTCCCCAGGGGCGAGTTGGCTACCTCGGTGCTCCCCGGCATGCTCGGGCAGCCGGATCTGGACATCGGCGCCGTGCTGCGGAAGGCCATGGCCGCCCGGGTGGCCGACACCCGCTTCGTCCTGGACGAACTGACCTGCCTCGGCGCCCGCAGGGACCTGCCGAGCGGGCTGGCCGGGGCGCTCGACCTCGACCGGATCGGCATGGTCGGCCATTCGGCCGGCGGCTTCACCGCGCTCCAGACCATGCACGACGACCCGCGGATCGCCGCCGGGATCAACATGGACGGCCAGCTGCACTTCCCCGGCCCGGACGGCCGCACCGGCGTGTTCCTGCCCAGCGTCGCCGAGGACGGCCTGGACCGGCCCTTCCTGCTGATGGGCACCGGGAGCGACGACTCCGGGACCTACCGCCGGCAGCCCGGCTGGAACGCCCTGTGGCAGCACAGCACCGGGTGGCACGCCGACGTCACCCTCACCGGGTCGAGGCACGGCTCGTACACCGACGCCCAGACCCTGCTGCCGCAGCTCGCCCGGCAGGGCGCCCTCGGCGCGGAGCAGCTGCGCAACGACGTCGGTGACGTCCGCCCCGGCCGAGCCGAGCTCGCCACCCGCTCGTACGTCGCCTCCTTCTTCGACCGCTGGCTGCGCGGCCACGACGACCACCTGCTGGACGGGCCTTCGCCGCGGTTCCCGGAGATGACGTACGAGCGGTAGGGCCGCGGGGCGGGGCTGCAGAGGGGTGGGGGCCCCGGTCGGGTCGGGGCGCGGCGGCGGGGCCCGCCCGACGTGTCAGCGGCTGAGCCCGACGGTGTGGCGGCTGCGGGCCTGACGGTGCCTCGGCCCGCCGGAGTGGTCAGTGGAATCCGAATAAACCCTCATTCCGAGCAGCATTCAGTGAATGGTTACGCGCGTCGACTCCTTTTCATCGATTCCGCTTGACCTGCTTCGACGCGTTTCTTAATCAGCCCTTACCCTTCCCTGTTGACCGGTGTTCATCAGCTCTGCTTTCCTTCATGCCCAGCAGGCGGCAAGGGGCCGACGGGACGTCAATTCCGGGTGTGCGGAGAAATTCCGACCGGACGCGACTTCCCGCGGAACCCGCCGTCCGCCCCCTTCCCCACAAAGGGATCGCCCGGGGCTCCCTCACGGCCCCGGACGATCGGCAGAAGAGAGGCACCCTCACCCATGGGTCACTCCCCAAGGACCGGACGCGCGAAGTACGCGGCGCTCACCGGCATCGCGTCGCTCGCGCTCGCCGTCGCCGGCCTGGCCGGCGCCGGTCCGGCCTCCGCGCAGGACATCTCCAGCTCGCAGGGAAGTACTGGCAGCACCACCAACGAGTTCAACCCCTGGAGCCCGCAGAACGGCCACCCGTACCGGCACGGCGCGGTGCCCGGCATGTCCCAGCACGAGAACTACAAGAAGTGGCTCGACGCCCACAACCAGGCCGCGGCGACCGGTCAGCAGACCCTGTCCTACGGCGGCGGCGTCGACGGCATCGGCGTGCAGAGCGGGCACTCCAAGGTCTACCTGGTGTTCTACGGCAACCAGTGGGGCACCCAGAGCACCGACGCCAACGGCAACGCCAAGTTCTCCGGCGACTCGGCCGGTGCGGCCGGTGCCACCCAGCAGATGTTCAAGGGCATCGGCACCAACGGCGAGACCTGGTCGGCCGACCTCACCCAGTGGTGCGACGGCCCCAACGTCGCCACCGGCGCCGTGAGCTGCCCCTCCAACGCCAACTTCATCCCGTACCAGAGCGGCGGCGTGCTGTCCGGCGTCTGGTACGACAACGCGGCCGCCTCGCCGAGCCAGGCCACCGGCAACCAGCTCGCCCAGGAGGCGGTCAAGGCCGCCGGCCACTTCGGCAACACCACCGCCGCCGCCAACCGGGACGCGTACTACATCGTCCTGTCGCCGCACGGCACCAACCCGGACGACTACCAGAACCCCTCCACCGGGTACTGCGCCTGGCACGACTGGAACGGCGACACCACCCTCACCGGCGGTGCGGCGAGCTCGCCCTACGGCGACATCGCCTTCTCCAACCAGCCGTACAACATCGACGCGGGCGCCAACTGCGGTGTCGGCTTCGTCAACTCGCCCGGCACGCTGGACGGCTGGACGATGACCCTCGGCCACGAGTGGCACGAGATGATGTCCGACCAGAACCCGGCCGGCGGCTGGACCAACCACGTCTCGGGCAGCAGCTACAACGGCCAGGAGAACTCCGACGAGTGCGCCTGGATCCGGCCCGGCAGCACCGGCGGCGCCGCCAACATCTCCTTCGGCTCCTTCGGCAGCTACGCCGAGCAGGCCAGCTGGTCGAACGACACCAACTCCTGCGCGATCTCGCACGCCATCCTGACCCACGGCAACACGGTCACCGTCACCAACCCGGGCAGCCAGTCCGGCACCGTCGGCACCGCGGCGAGCCTGCAGATCAGCGCCACCGACTCGGCCACCGGCCAGACCCTGAGCTACTCGGCCACCGGCCTGCCGGCCGGCCTGTCGATCAACTCCTCGACCGGCCTGATCTCCGGCACCCCGACCGCCGCCGGCACCTCCAGCGTCACGGTCACCGCGACCGACACCACCGGCGCCACCGGCAGCACCAGCTTCTCCTGGACCGAGTCCACCACGGGCGGCGGCGGCAACGCCGTCACCAACGGCACCTTCGAGACCGGCAACCTGACCGGCTGGACGGCCGCCGGCTCGACCTCCGCCCCGGCCTCCGCCGCCCACAGCGGCAGCTTCGGCGCCATGGTCGGCTCCACCAGCCCGACCGGGGACTCCTCGATCGCCCAGACCTTCACCGCGCCGACCGGCTCCAGCAAGCTGTCCTTCTGGTACAGCAACACCTGTGACGACACCGTCACCTACGACTGGGCCACCGCCACCCTGAAGGACAACACCACCGGCACCACCGCCACGGTCCTCGCCAAGACCTGCACCACCACCGGCACCTGGACCAACAAGACGGCGACCGTCACCCCCGGCCACTCCTACACCCTCACCCTGAGCAACCACGACGACAACTACCCGGGTGACCCGACCTACACCTACTACGACGACGTGACCGTCTCCTGACGATCGCAGCGCCGAACGCACCGGGGTGGGCCCAGCGCCCGCCCCGGTGTCGTATTCCACAGCCGTTTTTCATCGGGGGGGATCCGAATCGGCGGCTGCTGCGTCAAAACGGCACCGCTTGCACACCGGCAGAAGGAACCACCGTGAACCCGAGAAGACCCGCCGCCCTGGCGCTCGCCGCCGCCCTGCTGACCCTGCTCGCCCTGTCCGGCTGCGCTGCCACGGCCTCGAAGACATCGGCCCCCGGTACGTCCGCCCCGACCCCGGCGGTGCTCGCGGTGGACGAACACGCCGGCGGTTCCACCCTGAAGGCCGCGGTCGGCACGACGCTGACGCTCGCGCTCCACAGCACCTACTGGTCCGCCGCGACCAGCTCCGCCCCCGACGTCGTCGCCCCGACCGGCACGCCGACCACCGCGCCGTCCCCCTCCTGCCGCCCCGGCGGCGGCTGCGGCACCGTCACCACCACCTTCACCGCCCGCGCCCCCGGCACCGCCCACCTCACCGCGACCCGCACCAGCTGCGGCGAGGCCCGCGAATGCCCGCCCGACCAGCGGACCTACGAGGTCACCGTGGAGGTCACCGGCTGAGGCCGGAGGCCGGAGCCTCCCTACCGAGGCCTCCCTGCCGGAGCTCCCCTACCTGATCTCCGAGCCCGGGTTGGCCTCGTCCCAGGCCCGACGGGACCTGACGATCGCGTCGTGGTGGCCGTAGGACCAGTCCGCCATCGCCCGCACCAGGTGGGTCAGGCTGTGGCCGAGCGGGGTCAACTCGTACTCCACCTGCGGCGGGACGGTCGGGTGGACGGTCCGCGAGACCAGGCCGTCGCGCTCCAGGCGGCGCACCGTCAGGGTCAGCATCCGCTGCGAGATCCCCGGCAGAGCGCGCTGCAGCTCGCGGAACCGCCGTACGCCCTGGGCGAGTTCGACGACGGTGAGGACCGACCACTTGTCGCCCAGGCGGTCCAGCAGGTCCCGGATCCCGCAGTCCACGCCGTCCTCGCACCAGACCACCGGGCGGGGGGTGGTTACCGCGGTGTGCCCTGCTGACATGAAAGTGCCTCCTTACGCCGAACGCCCAGGCTATCGAGGATGGGGACGTCGCCGACGGTCGATCATCCCCAGGAGGAACCCATCATGTTGCTCGTCACCGGTGTCACCGGAGGCCTCGGTGCCCTCGTCCTGGAGGGCCTCGCCGGGCGGGAGGGCGTCGTCGCCGGCTCGCGCACCCCCGCCAAGGTGCCGGCCGGCACACCCGCCCGGCTGGTGGACTTCGACCGGCCGGACACCCTGGCGGAGGCCTTCGACGGCGTCCGGACCCTGCTGCTGATCTCGGCCGGAGCCGCCGAGGACGACGTGGTGATCGCCCGGCACGGCGCGGCGATCGAGGCGGCGGAGCGGGCGGGCGTCGAGCACGTCGTCTACACCAGCCTCTCCGGCGACGGCGACCACCTGCCCTACGCCCTCGCCCACCGCTGGACCGAGCGGCGGCTGCGCTCCTCGGCGACCCTGAGCTGGACGGTGCTGCGCAACGGGCTGTACGCCGAACTCCTGGGCGCCATCGCGGCGCCCGGCCCCGACGGGGTGATCACCGCGCCGCTCGGTGACGGGAAGCTGGCGGCGGTGGCGAGGGCGGACCTCGCCGAGGCGGCGGTCGGGGTCGCGCTCGAACCGGGCGCGCACCGCGGCCGGACGTACGAGCTGGTGGGGGAGCGGGCGCTGGGCGGTGCCGAGGTGGCCGCGGCGCTCGGCGCCGAGTACCGGCCCGGCCTGCTGGCCGACGCCCGGACGGCGCTGGCGGCCTCGGACGCCCGGGACTTCCAGGTGCCGATGGTGGTGGGCACCTACTCGGCGATCGCCCACGGCTTCCTCGCCGGTCCGGGCGGTTCGGGCGGGCCGGGCGGGCCGGGCGACCTCGCGGCACTGCTCGGCCGCGAGCCCCGCCCGGCCCTGGAGGTCATCGCCGCCGGTCGGTGAGCAGCCGGTCGCTGAGCAGCCGCTCGGTGAACGGCCGGTCGGTGAGCGGCCGTTCGGCTACGGACCCCCGAACGCGGTCGGTCACGGGCAGAGGCGGTGCGGGGTCGGGGTGCACTCGGGGTCGGGGTCGACCGGGCCGCTGCCGGGGCGGTAGTTGGACCACCACAGCGGGGTGTTGCCGTAGTACACGACCAGGTTGCCGCCGTTCTGGATGGCCAGGTAGGCGCCCGGGTGGCGGCCGGTCCGGCTCTCCCACAGCGGGCGCCAGGCGGCGTCGTACGCGGTGAGGTTGCCGTCGGCCTGGACGTAGAAGTAGGTGCCGACGCCGTAGGTGCCGACGGCCGTCCAGATCGCGACGCCGTTGTGGTACAGCACCACGTGGCCGTCGGTCTGCTGCCACAGCACGGTGCTGCCGTCCGGCGAGGACCAGCTCTGGCCGCGGGTCAGGCCGGCGGTGGCCTGGATGACGGTCTGGTCGGCGTCCGACACGGCGGAGGCAGCGGCGGGCGCGGTCACGGCGGTGTCGGCGACGGGGACGGCGTGGGCGGCCTGGGCGGGCCCGCCCAGCAGTCCGGCCGCGATCAGTGCGGTGCCGAGGACCACACCGGCCCGGAGCGCGAGAGAACGCGGGTTTCGCATGACGGGTCACTCTCCTGGAGTCGCTTCTCAACGTGGCACGTCGGGGAAACGTCGCGACGGTGCGCCGCACCCGTGCGGAGCGCGTCGGCCCGGCCAGTCTTACCGTGCGCGGTACGAACCGTCATCCGTTCGCCACACCTGGGAGGCGGGGTTCCGCTAGGGGTGCCACGGGTGCCACAGCAGCCACCCGTGTCACCCCTCCGGGTACGAATCCTTGGTGTGTCAGCCGATTCCGGTCGCCGTCTCGGCTTCGTCGGCCGCCCCGGCTTCGGTTGCCGCCTTGCCTTCGGCCGCCACCCCGGCTCCGGCCTCGGCCTCCGCCGCCGCGACCCAGTCGGGCAGCGGCTCCCGGCAGGCCAGCCACGTCCGCGGCACGCCACCGAGGCCGGTGCGGGCGGCGACCACGCCGCCGGTGATGGCGCAGGTGGTGTCCACGTCGCCGAGGCCTTCCGCGGTGGTCCACAGCGCGTCGGTCAGGCTGTCCACGTGGTGCGCGGCGGACCACAGGGCGAACGGGACGGTGTCGCTCGCCCGGACCCGCTGCCCGTTGCCGAGCAGGTCGGCGGCCCGCCACGGCTCGGTGGCGGCGGGCAGCTCCGCGGCCCGGCGCAGCCCGTCCCGGACCTCCCCGGCCGGGGTGCGGCCGGCGACCTCGGCCAGCAGTTCCGCGCCGGCGGGCGCGGGACCGGAGCGGCCGCGCGCGGCGAGGGCCGCGGCCAGGGCGACGGCCACCGCCCCGGCGACGCCCTCCGGGTGCGCGTGGGTGACCTCGGCGGACAGTGCCGCCTGCTCCGCCGCCTCGTCGAGGTCCGGGGCGAACCAGGCGCCCAGCGGGGCCACCCGCATCGCGGCGCCGTTGCCGAGGCTGCCCTGGCCGTCGAACAGCTCCCGTGCGGCGGCGCGCCACCGCGTCGGGTCGGCACCGAGCTCCGGCAGCAGCAGGTGCATGCCGTGCCCGTAGCCCCGGCCCGGGTCCGCCCGGTAGGTGGCCGCGAAGGCCTGGGCGAGCCGTTCCTGGTGCACCGCGTCGAAGGCGGTCAGGATCCCGTACACCGACAGTGCCATCGCGGTGTCGTCCGTCCAGTGCCAGGGGCCCTCCTCCGGCGTGCGCCGGGCCCGGATCTGCGTGAACGCCTCCTGGGGCGAGCGGAAGAGGGGGAACCAGCGCTCCCCGAATCCGTCCCCGAGGGCCAGGCCCTCCAGCGAGTCGCGAGCGGCGGAATAGGTCGTCATCCCGGCATCCTGGCAGCGGCGACGGTCCCGCCGCACCCGACTTTCCGGTGGCGGCAGGACCGGGGCGGCGGGACCGGTGGCGGTCAGCCGCCGAGGACGGCGATCCGGCCGGTGCTCAGCCCGTCGGCGACCCGCTGGACGGCGTCCGCCGCACCGGCGAGCGGCACCCGGGCGCTCACCAGCGGCCGCACCGCGCCCTGCTCGGCGAGCTTGGTCAGCTCGTCGTGCGCGGCGCGGACGGCGCGCGGGTCGTGGGTGTTGTAGAGGCCCCAGTGCAGGCCGAGGATGGCGTAGTTCTTCACCAGGGCGTGGTTGAGGGCCGGCGCCGGGATCCGCCCGGCGGCGAAGCCGACGACCACGATCCGGCCCTCGAAGGCGATGCACCGGGTGGAGCCGGTGTAGGCGTCGCCGCCGACCGGGTCGAAGACCACGTCCGCGCCGCGCCCGCCGGTGGCCTCCTTGACCGCGGTGACGAAGTCCTCGGCCGTCCGGTCCACCACCAGGTCGGCGCCGAGGGCCCGGGCCGTCTCCGCCTTGGCCGCGCCGCCGACCACCGCGATCACCCTGGCCCCGGCGGTCCGGCCGAGCTGGACCGCCGCGCTGCCGACGCCGCCGGCCGCGGCGTGCACCAGCAGGGTCTCACCGGCCCGCAGCCGGGCCCGGCGGTGCAGCGCGAACCAGGCGGTCTGGTAGCCGATGTGCAGGGCGGCGGCCTCGGCGTCGTCCAGCGCCTCGGGCGCCGGGAACGCGGCGGCGGCGTCCAGCAGCGCGTACTCGGCGAAGGCGCCGTGCGGCAGCACCGGGTTGCCGATCAGCCGTTCGCCCCGCCTCGGCCCGTCCGCGACCTCGCCGCACAGCTCCACCCCGGGCGTGAACGGCAGCGGCGGGCGGACCTGGTACTGCCCGCGCACCATCAGCGCGTCCGGGAAGTTGACGGCGGCGGCGCGGACCCGGATGAGCAGCTGCCCCGGTCCGGGCACCGGCTGCGGCACGTCCCCGGCGAGCCGCATCACCGCGGCCGGCTCGCCGAGTTCGCCGACCTGCCAGGCCCTCACAGTGCGCCGCCCGCTTCGAGCTCCCGCTGCAGCCGGTTCATCCCGCCGATCCAGCGCTCGGGCTCGGTGGCCCGGACGCGGTAGTACTCGGCCACCTCGGGGTGCGGGAGGATCAGGAAGCGCTCCTCGCGCAGCGCGGCGAGCGTCGTGGCCGCGACGTCCTCGGGCTCCAGGGCGTTCGGGGCGAGCATCAGCTCGCCGAGGGCGCCGGTCGAGGCGAGCATGTCGGTGCGCACGCCCTGCGGGCACAGCGCGTGCACCCGGACGCCCCGGTGGCGGTAGGTCGCGGAGAGCCATTCGGCGAAGGCGAGCGCGCCGTGCTTGCTGACCGCGTACGGCGCGGAGCCCAGGCTGGTGAGCAGCCCGGCGGCGGAGACGGTGGCGAGGAAGCGGCCCGTACCGTGCTCCAGCCAGCGGGGGAGCAGCAGTTCGGCGGCGCGCACGTGCGCCAGCACGTTGACCTCCCAGGCGAGCGTCCAGGCGGAGGCCGGGGCGTCGGCGCCGCCGGACGGGGCGACGCCCGCGTTGGCGCACCAGAGGTCGATCTCGCCGAGGGCCTCCCGGGAGCCCCCGACCAGGGCGGCCAGGCCCTCGGCGGAGGCGGCGTCCCCGGGCAGGGCGGTGCCGCCGCACTCCTGCGCGACGGTGTGGGCGGCCGCGGCGTCCAGGTCGTTGACCACCACCCGGGCCCCGGCCGCCGCGAACGCCCGGGCCAGCGCGGCCCCGATGCCCCGCCCGGCGCCGGTGACCACGACGCCCTGGCCGGCGAACGCCCCGGCCGACGGGTCGGCGAGCGCCCCGGCCGTCACATCCCACCGCCGAGCGTGACCCCGCCGTCGACCACCAGGGTCTGGCCGGTGATCCAGCCGGCGTCCGGGGACAGCAGGAAGGCGACCGCGCCCGCGACGTCCTCCGGCACGCCGAGGCGGCCGAGCGGGTAGGCGGCGGCGACCTGCTCCTCGCGGCCCTCGTACAGGGCCTCGGCGAACTTGGTCTTGACGACGGCGGGCGCGACGGCGTTCACCCGGATGCCCTGCGGGCCCAGCTCGGCGCCGAGTTCGGTGGTGAGCCGGATCAGTGCGGCCTTGCTGACGCCGTACATGCCGATGCCGGCGGAGGCGCGGATGCCCGCGATCGAGGCGACGTTGACGACCGAGCCGCCGTGCTCGCCCATCCACGCGGCGTGCGCGCGGCGGGTCCAGGCCAGCGGGCCGAGCACGTTGACGGCGATGATCTTGGCGGCGGCGGCCTCGTCCGTCTCCAGGACCGGCCCGTAGACCGGGTTGATGCCGGTGTTGTTGACCAGGTGGTCGAGGCGCCCGAAGGCCTCCAGGGTGCGGGCGATCGCCTCCTCCTGGTGTGCCGGGTCGTCGGCCTTGCCCGCGACGGCGATGGCGTTCTCCGGTCCGCCCAGGTCCTGGACGGCCTCGGCCAGCGGCTCGGCGTTGCGGGCGGTGAGGCAGACCTTGGCGCCGCGGTCGACCAGCTCGCGCGCGATGCCGAGGCCGATGCCCCGGCTCGATCCGGTGACGACCGCCACCCGGCCCTTGAAGGAGTGCACCACGGAGCGTCCTGCCTTTCGTGCGAGGATCCGACTACCATCGCTGACTAAGCGCTTGCTCAGCATGGTGTCGGTGCGAGAACCTGTCAACAGCCCGCGAAGCCGCCGAGCGGTCGGCGGAACGGCCCGGCGGCCGGAGCCGGCAGGAGGAGTCGGTGGGACGGCCCGTGGGACGGCCTGGTGGGACCGTCCGCCGGGGCCGTCCGCCGGGGCCGTCCGGCGGGGCCCCACGCGAAAGCCCGTACGAATTCCGGTACGCGTTCTCTGGGAGGATGACGCCATGACCAGCACCCCGATGGCAGACCTCTGGCCGACCCTGCCCGGCGCCGACACCCGCCCCGAAGCGGCGTACCGGCTGCTCCAGGCGGCCGTCGAGTCCTTCGCGGAGCGCGGCTTCCACGCCACCACCACCCGGGACATCGCCACCGCCGCCGGGATGAGCCCGGCCGCGCTGTACATCCACTACCAGTCGAAGGCCGCGCTGCTGGCCGAGATCAGCCAGGCCGGGCACGCCGCCACGCTGGCCCTGGTCCGGGAGGCGGTGTCCGGCGAGGGCGGTCCGGCGGAGCGGATGCGGCGGCTCGTCGAGCAGTTCACCGCCTGGCACGCCCGGGCGCGGACGGTCGGCCGGGTGGTCAACTACGAGCTGCACGCGCTGCCCGAGGACGCCTACGCGGTGGTCGCCGCGCTGCGGCTGGACATCGAGCGCGAGGTCAGCGCGCTGATCGGGCAGGGGGCGACGGCCGGCGACTTCCAGGTCTCGGAGGTGCGCACGGCGGCCCGCGCGGTCACCTCGCTGGGCATCGACGTCTCCCGCTGGTACACCGACCGCTCGACCGAGACGCCGGAGGAACTCGGCCGCCGATACGGCGAGTTGGTGCTGCGGATGCTCGGCGCCCGGACCTGACCGGCCCGGCGTCGCCCCGGCGCCTTGACCTGCCCCGGGGGTGCGCGCAGACTCGTATACGAAGTACGTGTGCCTCGTAGGCGTACAGCGCCGGGGGCACGCGGGGTGACCCCGCGAGCCCCTCCGGCGCACTCCCACCGCAGCCCCCGACGCTGCGGATCGAAGCAGATCACCTCCCGCGGCGACCACGCCCCCGACCGGCGGCGCCGACGGGAGCAACCCCGACCCGGGCCGGCCCGGCCGGGTCGTGCCGTCGCCACGGCGCGGCGGCACGGAGGCGCGCGCTGCGGCGCGGCGCGGCCCGGGTGGTCGGAGAAAGGGAGGTGCAGCGATGCCCTTCCCACAATCGAGTCCGGTCCGGCCCCGCTTCTGGCTGGAGACGGTCCTGGGCGGACTGTCCGGACTGCTGTTCCTGCTCACCCTGGCGTGGCCGGAGTGGATCGAGACGCTCCTCGGCCTCGACCCGGACGCCGGCAGCGGCGCGGCGGAGTGGCTGGTGGTCGCGCTGGCGGCCGCCGTCACCGCCGCCTGTCTGCTCGGCGCGCGGATCGAGTGGCGCCGGGCGCACCCCTCCTCGGCCCGCGCCGCGCGGTGAGCGGGGAGGAGGACCGTCATGACTGACGTATCGCCCGGGGTCGCCCCCGAGCAGCTGATCGACCTCGTCCGCCGGGCTCCGCTGAGCTTCGTGGGCACGGTCACCCGGGTCGGCGGCACCTCGCTCGCGGCCTTTCCCGCCGACGCCCGCAACGAACGGACCGCCGTGGTCAAGGTGACCGAGGTGCTGCACGCGCCCCAGGCCTTCCGGCAACTCGCGGGCAGTGAGGTCACCGTTCAACTGGCCCCTGAAGACGCCCCGTTGGCGGTCGGCGACACAAGGGCCCTCTTCACCCGGGGCCTGGTCTACGGTGAGGGCCTCGGCCTGGCCGAGGTGGCCCGGCTGCCCGCCGAGGCCGTCCAGGGGCACGTGTCGCTCGCCGCCACCACCGCCGACGAGCTGCCGTTCTCCTCGGTGCAACGCACGATCCGCAACCAGGACATCGCCGCCCACGCCGCCGAGGCGGACGCGGTGGTGATCGGCGCCGTGGTGGGCCTGGAGGACCTCGGCCTGCCGGCGCACTCCGAGCACGCCCCGCTCTGGTGGCGCGCCACGATCGACGTCTCCCGCGTCGAAGCCGGCCCGGTCACCCCCGGACGGACCGGCGTGCTCTACCCGCGCAGCCAGGACGTCCGCTGGTACCGCGTGCCCAAGCCGGCGCCCGGGCAGCTGGGCCTCTGGCTGCTGCACGACACCTCGGGCGACCTCGCGGCGCAGGCGCCGTACCGACTGCTCCACCCCGACGACTACCAGCCGGTGCAGAAGCTCGCCGTGCTGCGCGAAGGGAGGTGAGCCGACATGCCCACCATCAAGGTCGTCGACATCGTGCCCATGGCACAGAGCGGTGACACGAACCAGGACGCCGAGCCCAACCTCGCGGTGAACCCGGAGAACCCGCGGGAGATGGTCGCGACCGCCTTCACCCTCGACCCGCTCGGCGGGCCGTTCGCCCCGGTCTTCGTCTCGGCCGACGGCGGCGACACCTGGGTGCTGACGTCCGTCGTCCCCGGGGAGAAGGGCGACTTCGGCACCTTCGACATCAGTGTCGGCTTCGCCGCGCAGGGCGGCAGGCTCTACACGGGCATCCTCAACGCCACCACCGGCGACCTGGAGATCCTGCGCACGGAGGACATCACCTCGCCCGGGGCGATGGAGGTCCTGGCGGACGTGTCCACGGACCTGAACCCGGACCAGCCCTGGGTGGTCACGGCGCCCGCGGGGGCCGAGGGCGGCGGCCGGGACGTCGTGTACGTCGGCAACAACGTCCTCGACCGGGGGGCCGGCTCCGCGACGGCGACGGTCTCCGCCGACGCCGGCACGGGCTCGGGCGGCTTCACCGACGTCCGGCTCGACCAGCGCCCCGGCGCCAAGAGCAACGGGCCGCCGATCCGGCTCGCCGTGCACTCCGACGGCACGGTCTACGGCGCCTTCGAGAGCTACAGCCGCGAGGTCCGGGACACGGCGGATCCTGCTCCGGCCTTCTTCATCACCCTCGACGTGGTGGTGACCCGGGACGACAAGGGCGGCCTCGGCCAGAACGCCTTCGAGGACCTCCGGGACTCGGTCGACGGCGTCGTCGGCCAGCGGGTGGTCAGCGGGCGGGCCCTGGAGTTCAAGGTGCACGAGGCGACGCTGGGCCAGGAGCGCACCGGCGCCGACCTGTCGATCGCGGTCGACCCCACGAACTCCAACAGCGTGTGGGTCGCCTGGTGCGACGCGACCGGCGGCCTCCCCACCGACTACGTGCTGCACGTGCGGCACTCGGCCGACCGGGGGCAGACCTGGACCGACGCGCACGCGGACCTGATCAACGCCAAGAACCCCTCGCTGGCGATCAACTCCGACGGTCTGGTCGGACTGCTCTACCAGCAGCTCGCCGACGGCCAGTGGTCGACGGTGCTGGAGCTGTCCGCGGACCGCTTCGGGACCGTCGAGCGCACCGTCCTGCACCAGGCCCCGGGCGACGTCCCGAAGGCGAAGCACATCCCGTACCTGGGCGACTACATCCGGATGCTCGCGATCGGCCGGGACTTCTACGGCATCTTCTCCGGCAACAACACACCGGACCGGGCCAACTTCCCGGTCGGCGTGACGTACCTGCGCAACGCCAACTTCACCACCCGCCAACTGCTCAGCACGGACGGCGTGACCCGCGTTCCGCCGTCCATCGACCCGTTCTTCTTCCACCGAGCCGCCTGAGCGCACTCGGCGCACTCGCCAAGGCGCCCGCCACGACCGATCGTGGCGGGCGCCCTGCTGTCGGGCACTGTGGCTTGGCGTTTCCGGCGTTCCCGGCGTTCCCGGTGTTCCCGAGGTGTTCGGGTGTTCGGGTGTTCAGGTGACGGCCAGGCAGAACTGCACCAGCCCGGCGTCCACGTCGAGGACGATCCGCTCCATCTCCGCCCACGGCGGGTGGAAGGGGTTGGGCGAGTGGGCCGCGTCGTTGCCCCACTCGACCGTGAAGCCGAGCACCTTGCCCCGGCCGGGGTCGGTGTAGTGGCGGGCGTAGACGTAGTCGTCGCTGGTGCCGCTGGTCGGGTACAGATGGAAGCCGGTCATCGGCTTGTACGGCACGCCGCGGACGCCGTAGACGCCCTGGCAGAACGCCTCGGCGAGCAGCCGGGCGGTGTCCTCGTCCCCCTTGGGGATGTACTCGGAGTACGCGAGGTCGCCGGGCAGGCCGCGCTTGCCGTCGAACTGGTGGTTGCGGAAGTTCATGTCCGGGTCGACCGACTGGTTGTCGTCGTCGCCCCAGTTGTAGAGCATGTCCTGCGCGTAGCTGTGGACGTCGACGAACCACCCGGTCCGCGGGTGCTGGTCCAGCAGCCAGCGGACGTTGCGGGTCTCCGGCTCGGAGAACGCGGTCGGCCCGCAGTAGACCATCTCGTCGCACGGGTCGGCCGAGACCTGGGGGTTGGCGTGCGGGTCGAAGGCGGTGGCGAAGTCGAACAGGAAGTCGTAGTTGCGGTTGAGGTCGACGCCGATGCAGGCGGGCTTCGGGCTGCCGCCGGCGTTGGCCGGGTTGCGGTTCTTGCGCCACATCGACTTCACGGTCTGGCTGTAGAGCCGCCCGTCGGGGTTGACCAGCGGGTAGACGACCAGGTCGAGGCGCCGGAGCAGGTGCTGCACCTGGTCGGCGGTGAAGACGGAGCCGCCGTAGCCGAGGCCGGTGCCGTTGCGGTAGGCCTCCAGCAGGTCGGCGGCGAAGTGGACGAGGACCTCGCAGCTGCCCCATTCGCGGGCGTGCACGCCGCCGATCAACATCACGCACTTCTTGGGGATGGGCGCGGGTGCGCCGATCCGCAGGGCGTGCGCGGTGCGGCCCTCGAACGAGGGCTCGGGCAGGGTGATGAGCTCGGCGAGGCCGGGGTAGGCGGTGGCCAGGCTGGTCACGGCGGACTCGACCTCGGTGATGTTCAGGTACGGCATGGCGGGCCTCCCGGGTCAGCCGGCGAGCTTGGCGGCCAGGCCGCGCGGGACGGCGTCGGCGGGGGCGAACCGGTCGCCGGTGCCGACCTCGGCCTGGGCGGCGCGCCCGGCCTCGCTGGCGTTGCCGATCCGGGTCACCGTGACGCCCTCGCGTTCGAGGGCCGGGACCTGGGCGGCCGTGGCGTAGACGTCGATGCCGACGCGGCCGTCCGCCTCGACGTACGGGCGTCCGCCGGTGTCGGAGCGGGTGTCGCGCAGCAGCGCGCGCAGGGCGTCCGGGTCCCTGGCGGTGACGCGCAGGCGCAGGATGTCGTCGTGGTGGGGTTCGTTCGGAACGGCGGACATGGGGACTTCTTCCCTGGCGCCCGCGGAACGTGGCCGGAGCGGTCTCGGGCGGCTCGCTCCGCAGCGCCGTCATCAGAGGATATGTCCGACGTGTACCTCGTATCCTCAGGATGCGTCGCCGCCGTAGAAGGCGTCAAGGGGAGGCTGCGGCATCCCGTCCAGCAGGCTGTCCAGGCCGCGGAGCATCTCGGCGTCGTCGTCGAAGTCGGCGAAGCGGGGCACCAGGGCGCGCAGCCGCGGGTAGTCGGCGGCGGGCAGCCGGTGCAGGCCGAGCCGCAGGGCCGGGTCCGGCTCCTCCGGGTTGTCGACCACCTGGCGCTTGTCGACCAGCAGGCAGCCGAGGTTCCAGGCGACGAAGGAGCGGTAGACGGTCAGGGCGGTCGCGTCGTCGAAGCCGGCCCGCCCGAGCACGGCGAGGATGTGCTCGGTCAGTTCGAGCACCGGCGCCGGCCGCCGCGTCACCGGGACGGTCAGCGGGCGGGTCGCGACCAGCGGCAGGATCTCGGGGTGGGCGTGCGCGACGGCGGCGAACGCCTGGGCGATCCGGCGCAGTTCCTGCCGCCACTCGGGCTGGTGCGGCTCGGGCCGGCGCCGCTCGGGCCGGTGCCGCTCGGGCGGGCGCGGGCCGCTCGCGGCAGCGGTCCGCAGCCGGTCGTTGACCTCGGTGAAGTAGGCCTCGGTCAGGCCGTCGAGCAGGGCCTCCTTGCCCGGGGTGTAGCGGTACAGGGCCATCGACTCGACACCCAGCTCGGACGCCAGTCGGCGCATGGTCAGTGCGGCCATGCCCTCGCGGTCGACCAGCGCCACCGCGGCGTCGAGCACCTGCGGGCGGCTCAGTCGCCCCCGCTTCTCGGTGCCGTCCCGCTCACCCATGTCCGCACTCCTCCGGATCGGCGGAAGTCACCCAGCGGATACAGAACCAGGATACAAGGGATGAATCCGGCGTAAACGGGTACGGCGCATGTGGCCCGGCCGGTCCCGGCGCTCCGGTGATTGCGCTGGTCAGCCGACCAGCAGTCGAACGGCCAGTACGGCGACCAGGGCGGCGGATCCGATTGCGGTGAGTAGTCGCCCGCGCGGCCCGGTGAGCGCGCGGCCCAGCAGCGCCCCGCCCGAGGCGAGCAGCAGCTGCCAGCTGGCGGAGGCGGCGAACGCGGCGGCGACGAACACCGCCCGGGCGAGGGAGTCGGCGGTCGCGGCGTCCCGGCCGCTGCCGCCGAGGACCAGGGCGGCGAAGTAGAGCACGGTGAGCGGGTTCAGCAGGGTGATCCCGAGCAGGGTCAGAAAGGCCCGGGCGGGGGAGGGCGGCGCCTGTTCCGGGGTCACGGCGGCCCCGGACGGCGCGACGGCAAGGGACGTCGCGCCGGCAACGGACGTCACGGCGGCCCCGGACGGCGCGGTGGCCCCTGGGCGGTGGCGCAGCGCGCTGTGGGCCGTACGGGCCGACAGGGCCAGCAGCACCAGGGCTGAGCCGATCCGCAGCGGCCCGGCAACCGGTTCGAGCAGGGGCGCGAGCCCGCCGCCGCCGGCCGCCGCGACCAGCGCGTACAGTCCGTCCGCGGCGGCCACGCCGAGGGCGGCGCAGGCACCGGTGCGCAGCGAGGTCCGCGCGGTGAGCGCGACGACATAGGCCCCGACGGCCCCCACCGGGACGGCGACGCCGTACCCGGCGAGCAGCCCCGCGACCAGGGCGGCCCTCATCCGCGTACGGCGTCGGGCCTCCGGGGGCGGCCGGGCTGCTGTCGGACCGCGGCCGGGCGGGCGGAGGTCTCGGGCAGCGCGGGGGCGGGGAAGGCGGTCATGCGGTGATGGTGACGGCCGGGCGGCGGGGGCGGCAAGCGGTTTTCCGGCGGGTGGCGGGTGGTGGTGGGTGGTGGGTGCCCGGGTAGTGGGTGGCTTGTGGCCGGCGGTGGGCGCCGGGTCGTGGGCGGCGGCGGGTGGGTAACGTGGGGGCCGTCCCGTGACACCCGCTCCGAGGAGAGCCGATGGACAGTCAGAACGACCCGGTAAGCGCCGTGTTGGCGGAGGCCTGGGGCTCCTGGGCGGAACGCGGTGCGGCCCTCGGCGCCGCGGACTGGGGCCGGCCGACCCGGCTGCCCGCGTGGACCGTCCGGGAGCTGTACGCGCACGTGGCGCCGGTGCCGGAGATGTTCACCGGGCTGCGCACGGCCGTCCTCGACGGGCCGGCCGAGATCACCACGGGTGCCGGGATCCTGCGTGCCTACAACCGGCCGGGCGGTCTCGCGCACACCGCCGCCGGGCAGGTCGCCGAGACGGCGAGGCAGACCGCCGTGGCCGCCGATCCCGCGGTGCTGATCGCCCGGTTCGGGGTCGAGGGCCCGGCGGCCCTGGCCGCGCTCGACGACCTGCCGCCCGGTACGACGGTCGCGCACCCGCTGCTCGGCAGCGTCACGGTCGGCGCTCTCGGCGAGGTGGCGCTGATGGAGGCGACCGTCCACCTGCTCGACCTGATCGCGGCCGTCGGCGGGCCGCCGCCCGCCGACGCGGCGCTGCGGGCGACCCGGGCCCTGCTGGCGGAGGTCGCCGACCCGGTGGCCTTCATCGAGGCGGCGAGCGGGCGCAGCACGGAGGCGGTGCTCCCGGTCATCCGCTGACGCCGCCGTCCGACGCCCATGCGCCGTTGTTTCACGGCCGTCTCGCGGCCGTTCACCGTCGTTTCGCGGTCGTTCGCCCTCGTTCCTGCCGGGGTCGGTAGCCCCTGGTCAGCAGTATGATCAACGGCCGGAGTCGGACCCGATCGGGGGAGAGTCAGTGGACCAGGTGCTCAACATGTGGTGGGTGCTGCCCGTCGTCCTGTACGGCAGCGGATGGATCGTCAAGGACGCCCGGCAGGCACTGAAGGTGCGGCACGAGCGCAAGATGGAGCTGCTCGCCGCCAGTGAGCGTCAGCAGGCCGCGCTGGAGGCGTCGAACCGCCCGCCGGAGCCGGTCTGCGGCTGCACCCACCACCTGGCCAAGCACGACAAGCAGGGCCGCTGCCACGAGGACGTCGAGGCCCCGACCGCCTGGGACGCCGACCGCCGCCCGCTGCAGTACGAGGCGCGGCCGTGCAACTGCCAGCAGTACATCGGTCCGGAGCCGCTCGGCACGGTCTTCGCCCCGGAGCTGGTCGACCCGCGCTGACCGCGCGGACCCGTACCGCGGCGGTCCTGTACCGCGGCGGTCCCGTACCGCGACGGGGCCCGGCGGGGTCCGACCGGTCCACTTGGTGTCATGAGCCTTTCAAAGGTGCGGGTTTGCTGTCACGCTGCTGCTCCCGGCCCGCTCCCCACGAGAGGTTCCGATGAGAAGACTCCTGCATGCCCTGACCGGTGCCGCCCTGTTCGCAGCCGCCGGCCTCGCGGCGCTCGCCACCCCCAATGTGGCGAGCGCCGCGGACTGCGCACCCGCCCAGGTGGTGGCCAACAGCGGTTTCGAGTCCGGCAGTTCACCCTGGACGGCGCCGAGCGGCGCGATCACCGGCGACACCGGCCAGAGCGCGCACTCCGGCAGCTCCTACGCCTGGCTCGACGGTTACGGATCCACCCACACCGACACCCTCTCGCAGTCCGTCACCCTCCCCACCGGGTGCGGCACCGCGACACTCGGATTCTGGCTGCACGTCGACACGGCCGAGACGACCGGCAGCACCGCCTACGACAAGCTCACCGTCAAGCTCGGCTCCACCACCCTGGCCACCTACTCCAACCTGGACGCCCGGGACGGGTACGTGCACCGGACCGTCGACGTCTCCGCCTTCGCCGGCCAGACCGCGACGCTCTCCTTCACCGGCGTCGAGGACTCCAGCCTGCAGACCAGCTTCGTGCTGGACGACGTCACCCTGGACGCCTCCGGCGGCACCACCCCGCCCCAGCCCGGCGACCCGACCCGCACCCCGGCCTCGCCCGGGTACACCGTCAACCTCACCAGTGACGCCTCCGGCGGCAGTTGGACCGGCCACGAGAGCGTGACCTTCACCAACGCCTCGCCCAGCCCGCTGAACGAGGTGTACCTGCGGCTGTGGGACAACTGGCACGGCAGCTGCCCCAGCACCCCGATCACGGTGACCAACGTGACCGGCGGCACGCCCGCCCCGCTCTCGGTGAACTGCACCGCGCTCAAGGTCACCCTGCCGGCGCCGCTCGCGCAGGGCCAGAGCGGCACGGTCGGCTTCGACCTCGGCATCACCGTGCCGAGCGGTGCGGACCGCTTCGGCCGGGACGGAGCGTTCAACTTCATCGGCAACGCCCTTCCCGTCCTGGCGATACGGGACGGAGCCGGCTGGCACCTCGACCCGTACACCAACAACGGCGAGTCCTTCTACTCGGTGGCCTCCGACTTCACCGTCACCCTGGACCACCCCTCCGGCCTGCTGGTGCCCGCGACCGGCACCTCGGTGGACACCCCGGGCGCGGCCGGCCGGACCGTCACCAAGGCGACCGCGAGCAAGGTGCGCGACTTCGCCTGGGGCGCCGGGCCGTTCACCAAGATCTCCGGCACCTCGGCGGCCGGGGTGAAGGTCAACGTCTACTCGGTGGCGGGGATCAGCGCGGCCGACGCCAAGTCGATGCTCTCCACCGCGACCTCGGCGGTCGACGCCCACGCCCAGCGCTTCGGCGCCTACCCGTACGGCGAGCTGGACGCGGTGATCGACAACAACTTCTGGTTCGGCGGCATGGAGTACCCGGGCTTCGTCCTCGACCTCGTCAGCACGACGGCGCTGACCCACGAGATCGGCCACCAGTGGTGGTACGGCATCGTCGGCGACGACGAGTACACCAGCCCCTGGCTGGACGAGGCCTTCACCGACTACTCCACCGACCTCGCCCTCGGCAAGACCGGCAACGGCTGCTGGAACAGCGTCTCCTGGGCCTCGGCGGCCGAGAAGATCACCAACTCGATGGCGTACTGGGACGCCAACTCCTCCCGCTACTCGACGGTCGTCTACGGCTACGGCAAGTGCGCCCTGCACGACCTGCGCCGGACGATCGGCGACACCGCGATGACCACCCTGCTGCGGAACTACGCGCAGGCGCACTGGTACGGCGTGTCCACCACCGCGGAGTTCAAGGCCGCGGCCCAGGCCGCCACCACCGTCGACCTGACCTCCTTCTGGAGCCAGCACCGCATCGACGGCTGACCGCCGACCGCCCATGCCGCCCCCGGCCCCGCCCGGGGGCGGTGCCTGACCCGCGTCCGGCACCCGTCCGCCACTCGGAGAGGACCCCATGACCGCCCGCCCCCACACCCGCACACTCGCCCTGCTCGTCACCACGGCCGTCGGCCTCGCAACCGCCCTGAGCGCGGCAACCCCGGCCGCCGCCACGGCGAGCCACCGCAGCGACCACTCCCGCAAGCACGCGGACAACATCTGGGGTGGCTACATCACCTACGGCTCCACGTTCACGACGATATCGGGCACCTGGAACATCCCGGCGCTCGACTGCACCAACAACCGCGGAATCGCCTCCCCCTGGGTCGGGTTGGACGGGTGGGACAGCGACACCGTCGAGCAGATCGGCGTCGACCTCGACTGCACGACCGGCCGGGCACAGTACAACACGTGGGTCGAGATGTACCCGCAGGACAGCATCTACTTCGCCGAACCCGTCCAGGCCGGCGACTCCATGACCGGCACCGTCACCGACGAAGGCGGGCACTGGTACACGCTGACCCTGAGCGACACCACCCAGGGCTGGACGAAGTCCTTCCGGAAGTACCTCGCCACCGCGACCTCCGTCAACGCCGAGGCCATCATCGAACCCATCGGCTCGGGCTCCGTGCCGACCCTGGCGAAGTTCGGCCCGCTGCAGTTCACCGGCGTCACCGTCGACGGCCGGCCGATCGGCGACTACGCCACCCACGCGTCCACCGTCACCCGGAGGACGACGACGCTGGCCACCACCGGCACGCTCAAGAGCGACGCGTTCCCCGTCACCTGGCGGCACTCCTGACAGAGCCGTCGCCCCGGCCCCGCCGGGACGCACGCTGACGCGCGGGCGCGGCCCCATCAGTTCTCTGCTGTCCGACCTTTGCTGTCCGAGCAGAGCAACAGAGGGGCTGCGCCTGTCGCCGTCCGCCCCCAGGGCGCGGCGACCGGGTCGACCGGGCGGGGGAGAACACCTGAGCGGCGCCCGCCTACGGTGGGTACGGCGGCCCCGCAGGAGTCACCGCCGCACACGCGGGCATGAGGTTCCGTCAACTCGGCTGCCGGTTCGGGCCTTTCTTCCGCGACTGCCGGGCTGACGGCCCTTCTGCTGGGGTCGTGATTTCAGGAACGGGCCCTGCGGTGCGGCGGTATGGGCGAAACTTGCCTTCATGGTGCATTCGTCGGCGGATCCCGTACTGAGCCTTGTGGATCAGCGGCTGGTGGCCGCCTTGCAGTGCGACGGGCGTCTGTCCGCGGAGCGGGCGGCCCAGGTGCTGGGGCTCAGCCCCGCCACCGTGCGGCGCCGTCTGCAGGCGCTCGGCGCCGACGGCACCCTGCGGGTGGTGGTCTCACCGGTGGCGCGACCGCGCAACGGCGGCTCGGCCGGGGCGCTGTTCCTGCGTATCCGGGTCCTACGCGGCAAGCTCGACACGATCGTCGCCGCGCTCGCCGCGCGCGAGGACATCCCGTTCATCGATATCACCACCTCGGGTGACGAGATCTTCGCGGTCGCCCGCACCGAGCCGGGCTCACGCGACCCGCTGGTCTTCCGGCAACTGCCCTCCACCCAGGCGGTCACCTCCCTGGAGAGCGCCACGATCCTGCACGTCTTCCGGCTCACCTCCGAGTGGCGCCACCAGGTGCTGACCGCAGCCGAACGCGCGGCACTGAGCCGGGCCGCGCCGGCCCCCGAAGCGACCGCCGCCGGCCCGGGCACCGGCTCCCCCGGCCCCTACGGCATCGACACCGACCCCCTGGAGCAGACCCTTCTCGACGCCCTGGACCCCGACGCCCGCCTGCCCGCAGCGGCCCTGGCCGCGCGCACCGGCCACCCGGAGAGCACCGTGCGCCGACGCCTGGCCCGACTCACCGCCCAGGGCCGCCTGATCACCCAGGTTCTGGTCGAGCCCCGCCGCCTCGGGCTGCCCATCGAGGCCAAACTCCTGCTGCACGTGCCCCCGGACCACCTCGCTGCCGCCGGACAGGCCCTGGCCGACCATTCCGCGGTCCACGGCGCCTTCGCGACCTCGGGCCCCTCGAACCTGCACGCCGCCGCGTACTTCCCCGACCTGACGGCCCTCTACGGTTTCCTCTCCCGCGACCTGGTCGGCCTGGGCATCACCCACATCGAGACGGCCATCGTCAGTCGAGCCGTCAAACGCACCCCCGCACCGCCGCATCCCGCGTCGCTGTAGGTGTCGGCGCCGGTGTCGGCGACGACGAGGACGGTGGGGGCCTGGCTGGGTGCGACGGTGATCCGCGGGGCGTCGGGATCCGGCCTCACCTCGATGGTGGGGTGAAGCCGGCGGTCGTGGGCGGGGCCGCGAAGGCGTCCGCATGGTCGGCGACCCACGTCGCGTAGTCGTGGGCCGGGCGGCCGAGTACCCGTTGCACGGTGTCGGTCACGACGGCGGGGCGACCGAGCTCCCGGCGGTAGCGAGCCAGCAGGGCGGCGACGAACGGCGCGGCGACGCCCTGGCGCAGGAGGGCCTCGGCGGCTGCCTCGGGCGGTACGCCCCGGTAGGTCAGGGGACGGCCGAGGACGCCGCCGATCACCTCGATCATCCGGGCGTGGGTCAGGGCGTGCGGGCCGGTGAGTTCCAGCCGGCCGAGCGGCCGGTCCGTGATCAGGGCCCGGGCCGCGACGTCGGCGAGGTCCTGTTCGTGGATCGGCGCCTCGGAGAACTCCGGGTAGGGGCCATGGACGACGTCACCGGCTCGGATCTGGGCGCCCCAGGCGTGCAGGCTGCTGGCGGCGAACGTGCCGGAGCGCAGGCTGGCCCACTCCAGTCCGCTGGCGGTCACGGCCTGTTCCGCCTCCTTGTTGCGGTCGCCTCGGTGCCGGGAGGGCTGGTCGTCCGGGTCCTCGTCGATGTTGAGCGCGCTCAGCGCGACCACGCGGCGTACGCCCCGGTCGCGGGCGAGCGCGACGAGCTCGGCGGCGGCCTCTCCGGCCGCCCTGGGGTGCAGGAACAGTGCGGTGACGCCCTTCAGGGCATCGGCGAGCGTGCTCGGACGGGACGGGTCGCCGTGGACGATCTCGATGCCGTCGGGCAGCGCGGCGGCCGCGGGGGCGCGGGTCACCGCGCGGACGGCGCGGCCGTCGGCGGCGAGGGCGGTCACGAGCGGACGGCCGACCAGGCCGGTCGCTCCGGTCACCAGGATCATGGGTCTCTCCTTCGTGGAATGTCGTTCGGGGGCGTGGGGGCGTGGGGGCGTGGGGGCGTGGGGGCGTGGGCGCGTGGACAGCCGTTGGTGAAACGACTGTTCGGCCTCGGGTCCGTCCCTGGGCGTGCAGGACCGGATCCGGGAGCATCCGGTGCCGAGCCGTGCCGAGCCGTGCGAGCCGGTGCCGAGCCGTGCGAGCCGGTGCCGAGCGGTGCGAGCCGGGACAGACGGGGAACGGATGGGAACGGGGCGGGGACGGGCCGTCCGGCGGCAACCCCTCGCCTCGTCCCGGTCGGTCACGGCGTGCGGGCCACGTGCGGGGCCAAGTGCCTGCGCAGGAACGCGATCTGCGTCCGGGCGGCCTGTTCGTGCGCTTCGAGGAAGGGGGCGTAGTGGCGGCCTGGCAGGTGGACCACTTCGGCGTTCGGGGTGTGCCGGGCAGCCCCGACGGCGGGGCCGGGGAGCGTGCTCTGGTCCTGGTCGCAGACGACGACCAGCAGGGGGCACCGGATCCGGGACGCGTGGCGACCGGGCCGGTACCCGGGGAGCTGGAGGGCGATCCGGGCGGCGACCGTCTGCTCCCAGGTGGTGTGGCGGCGTTCGGGGTCGAGGGCCCGGTCGCCGTCCATGGCGTCGCGTGTGGTGAGCGAGGCGACGGTGCCGCGCGGGCCGGCGGTGGGGACCAGCATCGGCGGACGGCCGACGAGGCTCCCGAGCGTGTCCGCGACACCCCGGCCGAAGAGCCGCAGCGCCGCGAGGGGCGTCATGGAACGCAGCGCATGGGGGGCGATGGCGCGCCCGTCGACCAGCGGCGTCTGTGCGATGGCGCAGGCCAGTCGGGGGTGATCGGCCGCGACGCGGAAGACGTGGCCGCCCGCGAGTGAGAAGCCCCAGACCGAGATCCTGTCCGGGTCGACGTCGGGCAGGGTGGCCGCGTACTCGATCGCGGCGTGCCAGTCGGCGATCTGCTCGTCGAAGCGGACGACCTGACGTGGTGCGCCCCCGCTCTCCCCGAACCGTCGGTGATCGAAGGCGAGGACGGCGAAGCCGGCGTCGTTGAAGCGTGCGGCGAACAGGTCCGTGGCCGGTTCCTTGGTCACCGAGGTCCCGCCGGCCATGATCACGCAGCCGCCGTTGGATCCCGGGTAGTACCAGGCGGCGCATGAGGTGCCGCCGCTGGCGAAGCGTACGTTCTCCCGTTGTGCGGGCGCGGGCACGTGGACCTCCAGGGTGGATGCGTCGTTCTCGGGTGCTGTGAATCCGCGGGCCTGCGGCGTTGCCGTACCGCAGGCCTCCTGCGCGGGGCCGCCGGTGGCAGCCCCGGAGGTGCCGGCGGCGCAGCCCAGGAGGCCTGCGGCCGACCGATCGGGCCGGGTGGACCGGATGTGCGGGTCGAGGATCACCGGGTGCTCCTTCCATGGCCCGGATCCGCCGGTGTACGCCGGAACCGGGGTGGAGCGGATGACTTCCATGGTCGGCCCGGGCCTCCCTCGGCAGGCCCTGCGGTGCGACGGAATGGGCGAAACTCGCCTTCGGGGTGCCTTCGTCGGCGGATTCCGTACCGAGCCTTGGGGATCGGCGGCTGGTGGCCGCTTCGCAGTGCGCCGGGCGTCCGTCCGCGGAGCGGGCGGCCCAGGTGCTGGAAGAACCCGATGGCCGCCGGACGCCGCGGTCACCTGGCGGGCGGGACCGGGGCGGCGTGGAGGGAGCCGAGCAGGCTGAGGGAGCGGGCGCTGGAACTGCCGGGCTCCGCCTGGTAGATGACGAGCTGCTGGCCCGGTTCGGCGCGCACGTCGAAGGTCTCGTACGCGAGTTCCAGGGGCCCGACGTCGGGGTGGAGCAGGTGCTTGGCCTCCCGGGTCTTGCCGCGTACCACGTGGCTGCTCCACAGGACGGCGAAGTCGGCGCTCCGCTCGGTGAGGCCGCGGGTGAGGTCCCGCAGCCGGGGGTTGTCGGGGTCGACACCGGCCGCCTCGCGCAGGTGCGCCACGACGGCCTCCGCGGCCCGGCGCCAGCGGGTGTGGAACCGGCGGCCCGCCGGATCGAGGAACGTCATGCGGGCCAGGTTGTCCATCCGTTCGAAGGGTGAGTGCAGGGCCTCGGCCAGAGCGTTGGCCGCCAGGACGTCCAGGGTCCGGTTGACGACGAAGGCCGGAGCCGCCGGGTAGCCGTCCAGCAGCTGCCGGAGGGCGGGATGGACCCGGTCCGTGGTACCGGTGGGCCTGGTGCCCGGGGTGGATCCCGCGAGGCGGTGCAGGTGCGCGTGGGCGTCGGGGCACAGGTGCAGGGCGCGGCCGAGCGCGTCGAGCACCTGGGCCGACGGGTGGCGTTCACGCCCCTGTTCCAGCCGGGTGTAGTAGTCGGCGTTCACTCCGGCCAGGACGGCGACCTCCTCGCGGCGCAGCCCGGCGACCCTGCGCACGCCGTGGCTCGCGATGCCGATGTCCTGCGGTCGCAGGGCCGCCCTGCGTGCGCGCAGGTACTCCCCGAGGCGGTTGTCGTCGGTCATGCCGTCAGGTTAGGCCGCGACGCCGGTGCGGTGCCCGGGTGCGGTGCACCCAGGCACGGGCCGTCCTGGTCGGCGGCCGCCGTCCTGCCCAGACTCGGTCGGGCAGGACCGATCCGCACAGCGAGAGGAAACAGCAGGCATGACAGACACAGGCAAGGTGGTGGCGATCACCGGCGCGAGCAGCGGGATCGGCGAGGCGACGGCCCGTCTCCTCGCCGCCGACGGCCACCGCGTGCTCCTCGGAGCGCGGCGTACCGACCGCCTCGACGCGGTGGCCCGGGAGATCACCGAGGGCGGCGGCACCGCGGCGTTCCGGCGGCTGGACGTCACGGACGCGGCCGACGTCGAGGCCTTCGTGGCCGCGGCCCGCGAGCGCTTCGGCCGCCTGGACGTGATGGTCAACAACGCCGGGGTGATGCCGCTCTCACCGCTCACCGCCCTGAGGACCGACGAGTGGGACCGGATGATCGACGTGAACGTGCGAGGAGTCCTCCACGGCATCGCCGCCGCCCTGCCGCTGATGCGCGCCCAGGGCGGCGGGCACTTCGTGAACATCGCCTCCGTCGGCGCGTACGAGGTCTCCCCGACCGCGGCCGTCTACTGCGCCACCAAGTTCGCCCTGCGCGCGATCTCCGAAGGACTGCGCCAGGAGTCGACCGGGGACATCCGGGTCACCCTCGTCTCCCCGGGAGTGACCGAGTCCGAACTCGCCGACGGCATCGGCGATCCCGTCGCCAGGAAGGCCATGGAGGCCTACCGCGCCGTGGCACTGCCGGCCGGCGCGATCGCGCGGGCCGTGGCCTACGCCGTCTCCCAGCCGTCCGGGGTCGACGTCAACGAGATCGTCGTCCGTCCCACCGCGAGCGCCCAGTGACCGCCTCCGGCACGGAACCCGCCGTGCCGCACCGCGCCACTAACGACGACCTGGCCCGCAGACTGCGGATCCTGGAGGACAAGGAGGCGCTGCGCACCCTCCTGATGCGCGGATGGCGGGCGCTGGACCGCAAGGACTGGCAGACCTGGATCGAGTGCTGGGCCGTGGACGCGGTCCTGGAGTTCGGACCGTGGGAGACGATCCGCGGCAGGGAGGCGATCCGGGCGAAGGTGGAAGAGGCGGAAGCGCCGTACGCGGCCATGCAGCACCACATCCTCAACCTGCACGTCGACATCGACGGCGACCGGGCCACCGGCATCGGCTGCATGTGGTTCACCGCGGTCGCCACACCCGGGCGTGCCGGTGCTCCGTACTCCATGGGAGGGCCCTACGACTGGGAGTTCCGCCGGGGCCCCGCGGGCTGGCTCCTGGTCCGCCAGCGGCTCGACGTCCGGTGGACCGACGGCGAGGACCCCCTGAGGGCCTTCGAGTAGCGGGCGCCCGCCCCATCCCCGACGCGGGCCGCCGGTCGGCGGACGGCGGACCCGTGACGGATCCGGCCGTCCGGGCGCGCCCCGGACGGCCGTCGGCGTTAACCTGAAGGTCATTGCCCCGGCTGATCACGGAGAGGGGGACCGCCCGGTGTCGACCTCCCCCGGCCGACCGGATCTCTCCAAGCCGACGTCCGCGCAGGGCTCCGGCGTCGGCGAGAAGGGTCTGAAGACCGACGCGCTCGGCCTGGTCTCCTCCGTCGCCATCGGCCTGGCCTCCACCGCCCCCGCGTACAGCCTGGCCGCCACGCTCGGCATCATCGTGGTCGGGGTGGGCCTGCAGGCGCCGATCATCACCATCCTGGCGTTCGTCCCGATGCTGCTGATCGCGTACGCCTACAAGGAGCTGAACGCCGCCGACCCGGACTGCGGCACCACCTTCACCTGGGGCGCCCGGGCGTTCGGCCCGCGCACCGGGTGGATGGGCGGCTGGGGCATCATCGTCGCCGACATCATCGTGATGGCGAACCTGGCGCAGATCGCCGGCGTGTACGGGTTCCGGCTGTTCGGCCTGGACTCGCTCGCCGCCAGCACCACCTGGACCACCGTTGCCGGCGTGGCGTGGATCGTCGTCATGACGCTGATCTGCTACGTCGGCATCGAGATCTCCGCAGCCCTGCAGCGGTGGCTGCTCTGCATCGAGGTGCTGATGCTGGCGATCCTCTCGATCACGGCGCTGGTGAAGACGTACGGCGACAACCCACCGGCGACCGCGATCCACGTCAGCTGGTCCTGGTTCAACCCGTTCAACGTGCCCTCCGCCAGCGCCTTCACGGCCGGCATGCTCGCCGCCGTGTTCATCTACTGGGGCTGGGACACCGCGGTCTCGGTCAACGAGGAGACCGCCGACTCGCACCGCACCCCGGGACGGGCGGCGGTCATCTCCACCGTGCTCCTGCTGGCCATCTACACACTGGTCTCCACCTCGGCGCAGGCCTTCGCCGGCATCGGAACCGAGGGCATCGGGCTCGGCAATCCGGACCACGAGGGCGACGTGCTCTCCGGCCTCGGCGACGCGGTGTTCGGCTCCGGCGGGTTCGGCGGCTTCCTCAGCAAGCTGCTGATCTTCATGGTGCTGACCTCGGCCGCCGCCTCGACCCAGACCACCATCCTGCCGACCGCACGGACCGCCTTCTCGATGGCCACCCACAAGGCGATCCCCAGTCAGTTCGCCCGGGTGCACCCGCGCCACCGCACCCCGACCTGGTCGACCCTCGGCATGGGCATCGCCTCGATCGCCTTCTACGTGCTGCTCACCGCGATCAGCGGCAACGTGCTGGCCGACTCGATCGCCTCGGTCGGCCTCGGCATCGCCTTCTACTACGGGCTGACCGGTTTCGCCTGCGTGTGGTACTACCGCCGGGTCCTGACCCGCAGCGCCCGGGACTTCGTCTTCAAGGGCGTGCTGCCGCTTCTCGGCGGTCTGATGCTGCTCTACTTCTTCGTCTACGGCGCCTTCGACGTGTACGCCGCCCCGGACTACGGCGCCACCTCGATCGACCTGCCGATCATCGGGGAGACCGGAGGCGTGACGGTGATCGGCATCGGCGCCCTGGTGATCGGCGCGGTGCTGATGCTGATCCAGCGGGCGGTGCAGGGCTCGTGGTTCCGCCACCCCGACGTCCCGACCGGCCCGGCGGACCGGGCCGACGCACCCTAGTACTCCGGCAGGACTTGCGGTAGGCGGTCGGGCCCTCCGAGAGGCCGCGCAGTGCCGGGACCGGTTCCCGTTGCCGGACGGCGATCTCCGGGAACCCGGCGGCAGTTGGGGCATGGGCGTCAACGATGCGTCGACCGCGCGTCAGGGCTTCGTCAGGGCTTCGTCAGGGAGGGTGAACGAGCTTGCCCCCGGCATCGGGGCAGGCTTTGATGGGGGACATGCACCGCTCGACACGCCACCACGACCGCCCGCCGCATAGTCGGCCGCGGATCGTCGCTGTCGCGGTCGTCACCGCCGTCCGGTAGGGGCCGAGCTCCTTCCCGCTCGTCACCGGCCGACGTGCACGGGCCGGGTGCCGTTCGTCGTGCCCGTGCCGATCACCGCCGTCCGTCCCCTGTCCCGGCGGGCTCCGAGGGCAGGGGCGGACGAGCGTTCCGTCGCATCACACCTCTTCGCACCCGCGGCCCCGTGGCCGTGCGGCTTCGTGCCGCATTGCCTTCGCACCCCGCGGGTGCCCTTCCACCCTTGGATGGGTCATGTCCGACGCTGTTCTGTCCGCCCGCACTGCCCTCGTCACCGGCGCCTCCTCCGGGATCGGCTGGGAGACCGCCCGGCTGCTCGCCGGGCACGGCGCGACCGTGCTGGTGCACGCACGCACCACCGCGGAGGCCGAGGCGGCCGTCGAGCGGCTGGTCGCCGCCGGTGCCCGACGGGACCAACTCGTCGAGCTGGCAGCCGACTTCACTCACCTGTCGGAGGTCGCGGTGCTCGCCGGCACGGTCGTCAAGCACTACCCGGCGCTGGACCTGCTGGTGAACAACGCCGCCGCGATGGCGCCCGAGCGCTGCACCCTCACCGACGACGGCAACGAGGTCTCGCTGCAGGTCAACTTCCTGGCCGCGCACCTGCTTTCCAAGCTGCTGCGCGCCCCGCTGTCGGCGGCCGGCGACGCCCGCATCGTCAATGTGTCGTCGTCCCTGCACCGCACCGCCTCGATGAACTGGTCGGACCCGCACCGGGTGAAGAAGTACTCGCGGGTCGCCGCGTACGCGCAGTCGCAGCTCGCGCTGACCATGGCGACCGCCGACATGGCTCCGGCCGGCTCCGGCATCACCGCCGTCAGCGTCAACCCGGGCCTGTGCGACACCGCGCTGCTGCCGCTGTACGGGCGGGTCGGTGCGCCCGCGGCGGAGGGCGCGGCGGCCGTCGTGCGGCTCTGCCTGCCGGACTCGGTCGTCACCAACGGCGCTTACTTCGACGGCGGAACCATCGCGCCCACCGCGCCCGCCGCCCAGGAGGAGCGCTCGCTGAAGCGCCTGGCCAAGCTCGTCGACCAGCTGGTCGGCCAGGCGGCCTGAACCGCACCATCCGATGCGGCAACCCGACGGTCACGAGAGAGAACACGATGTCCAAGCGCGCGCGTAAGAAGAAGGCCCGTCGGAAGAAGAAGGCGAACCACGGCCGCAAGCCCGGGCAGTAACCGACAGACCCACCCGGTGCCGCGTGCCACCGGCACCGGGTGCACCCCTTCGGCCCCCGAGGCCCGCCGTCCGGCTGTGCGGACCGGCGGCGCCCCGGGGGCCGAGTCGTTGCGCAGTCGTCAAGATCGCATCAAGGGCGGTGCGGTTCCACGGCCTGTTCGACCGCTCCTCCCGCGAGCACAACTGGTGCCGACTCCCGCCGGACGATCAAGGACGCGGGTGGCGGCCGCTACCGGATCACCAGCGCCCTCGGCCCGGAGCTCACCGAGCACACCGGCACCTACCTCGCCGACGTCATTGGCTGGAAGGGCGGTGCCCGGCCGGGACGCGTCCCGGCCGCCCACCCGGACAGATCTTGCGCCAATGCCTCGTCAAGATGATCCCCGGCGGCGTCAAGGACTCGTCAGGGCGGGCGGACGAGTGTTCGGCCGTACCTAGTGTGAGCTGCGAGGAAACGGTTCGCTGCCCGGGCGTGGGGCCTGGCGGCGAACCGTTTGCCGAACCCCGACCCCCGGCGGGTTCCTCCGGGGAAGGTTCGGCGGCCAGTGAGAAACAGGGGAGGGGGCGCGCGGCGATGCCAACGGGAACGTCGGGCGGTACGGCGGTCATGGGGAAGACGGTCGCGTCGGAGACGGCGCGACAGGAGACAGCCGCACCACCACCCGGGCCGCGCGCCCCCCGTCACCGGCTCGCAGACTCCTGGCGCAGCCGGGCGTGGTGGAGTCGAACGCCGACTTCGGCGTCCTGAGCGCCGCCCTGGACGGCAACCAGGCCATCAATCAGCGCGCCTTCGAGGCCGCGGTCGCCGACGGCGACGACGATCTCGACACCACGACTGCGGGTGTCGGCGCGGCGGCCCTGGCGGTGGCGCTCGCCCTGACCGTGCCGGGAGTGCGGCCGCGCCTGCGCGAGTTCGCCTGACCGGGGGCGCGGTCGCCGCGCTCCCGGCTCACCGCCGTGCACTGCCTGCTGTCGGTGGAGCGCGGCGAGTGGTCGGTGGCGCGGCGTGAGCCGAGACGGTCACGCTCCGTCCGTGCTGTGCGCGCCGCCGTCCCATCGTTTCCGCCCCTGCCCGCGCCGCGCTAATGCTTCGATAAGATGACCGCAGGTGTGCCGGGAAGCCTGGTCGGCGCGGGGGACGACTGCGGCGGTCAGCGGCGGTGACCCCGATCTTGCGATGAGGTCTTTCCACCGATGCACGTTGTGGCGATCGTTCTCGTCCTGGTCGTCCTGGCCACGGCCGTGGCCACTTTCGCCGGGCGCTTGCGGGTGCCGGCGCCGTCACTGCTGGTCCTCGCGGGCATCGGGGTGGCCCTGATACCCGGCGTCCCCGCGCTGCACGTCCCGCCGCAGATCATCGGCATGGTGGTTCTGCCCCCGCTCCTGTACGCCTCCGCCGAGGAACTGTCGCTGCGCGACCTGCGGACGGTCTGGCGGCCGGTGACCATCCTGTCCTTCGGGCTGGTCTTCGCCTCCGCCGCCGCCGTCGGCTTCACCGCCGTCGCCGTCGCCGGCCTGCCGCCCGCGATGGCCTTCGTGCTCGGCGCCGTGCTCTCCAGCACCGATCCGGTGGCCGTCACCGCGCTCGGCCGCCGCCTCGCCCTGCCCGGGCGCCTCCAGGTCCTCGTGCAGGCCGAGAGCCTGTTCAACGACGCCACCTCGCTCGTCCTGTTCAAGGTCGCCGTCGGCATCGCGGTGGCCGTCGGAGCCTCGGTCAGCCTGCCCGCGGCGGGCGGCGAGTTCCTGCTCCTCGGCGGGGGCGGCAGCGTGGTCGGCGCCGCCGTCGCCGGACTGGTGTGGCTGGTGCGCCGCCGCACCACCGACCCCGTCCTGGAGACGGTGATCGCCCTGGTCACCCCGTACGCGGCGTACGTGCTCGCGGAGTCCGCACACACCTCCGGCGTCACCTCGGTCGTCGTCGCCGGCGTGCTGCTCGGACGCTCCGGCCACCGGCTCACCGACGCCCACATCCGGCTGCAGCTGCACGCCGTGTACGCGGTGGTGGTCTTCCTGCTGGAGAGCGTCGTCTTCAGCATCGTCGGCCTGGAACTGCCCACCCTCGTGCGGGACCTGCCCGCCGACACCGGCTGGTGGCCGCTCCAGGCGCTCGCGCTGGCCGCCGTACTGATCGCGGTGCGGGTGCTCTCCACGCTGCCGCTGACCCGCGCCGTCAAGCCCAGCCAAGGCCGCGGCCGGCTCTCCTGGCGGGTCGCCGGGGTGGTCACCTGGGCCGGAACCCGCGGCGTCATGCCGCTCGCCGCCGCACTGTCCATCCCGCTGCTCGCCGACGACGGCACGAAGCTCACCGGACGACCCCTGGTCCTGGTGCTCACCACCGCCGTCGTCGTCTTCACCCTCGTCGTCCAGGGCCTCACCCTCGCCGCCGTCGTCAACCGCTCCGGCCTCGCCCTCGAACCCGAGCACACCGCCCGCGAGGAGGACGACGCCCGCGACACCCTCAACCGCGCCGCCCTCCACCACGTCGACCACCTCGCCGAACTCGAAGCCGTACCGGACACCGCACTCGACCGGGTCCGCCGCGGCCTCACCGCCCGCCTCGACCGCAGCGCCGAAACCCCCGACGGCACCACCGCCGACGCCGCCTACCGCCAGCTGCGCCACGAGGTCATCGCGATCCAGAGCACCGAACTGCACCGCCTCTACGACGAGCACCGCATCAGCGACACCACCCGCCGCCGCCTCCAGCACGACCTCGACCGGGAGGAAGCCGCCCTCGGCACCCCGTGACCCCGTGAGCCGTCGGGCTCTCGCGGAGGAGGTTCAACGGCGTCGCCGCGGCGGGAGCACCACGGTGAGCGTCGCACACACAGCCGGCACGCGCTCGGCGTCCGGGAAGCGAGTGACGGTCTCCAGCAGGAAGTCGACGGACCGCCTTCTGACGGGGGACTATCACGATCTAGGTGTACGACACCCGGTTGGACTAGGTGTTGATCTTGCTGTCGGGCGTGGGCCGGGTGGCCTACGCCCGTCCGGCG
>NZ_JBITTM010000071.1:0-40318 GCF_044541955.1 Kitasatospora sp. NPDC085464 | reverse complement strand
CTTGCCCGCGGGAAATCCGGAGTGCCGGATTCGGCATGGTGGGCGCGCGGGGTGTTCGTCATCCCGAGCGGCGATCGGGGCCGGTGCGGCGGCGGAGACGACGCGGACCTCCCCGGTGTGCGGGGAGGTCCGTGAGGGTGTGGCCGGTGGGGCGGGGATCAGCCGATGAGCGTGGCCAGCACGTTGCCCTGCGGGTAGAGGGCGGCGGCCGGCGGGAGCATGGCGGGGACGCCGGCGTGGAGCACGGTGAGGGTGCCTGTCCCCGTTCGCGTGGGGTCGCCGACGCGCCGGAGGGCCTGGGCGGCGACGGCGTCGGCGGAACCGAGCAGCGTGAGCGCCGGGGAGGCGGTCGGGCTGACGGCGCCGCGGATGCGGTCCTCGACGAGCTCGTAGTGGGTGCACCCCAGCACGAGGACGTCGGTGCCGACCGGCGTACGGGCGGCGGCGTCGGCGATGGCGGCCGTGATGGCGTCGTCGTCGCCGTGCTCGACGGCGTCCGCGAGGCCCGGGCAGGCGACCTCCGTGATGTCCGCCGTCCCGCCGAAGTCGCGGATCAGCCCGCGCTGGTAGTCGCTCCCGGTGGTTGCCGGGGTGGCCCAGATCGCGACCCGGCCGCCCAGCGCGGCGGCGGGCTTGATGGCGGGGACGGTGCCGATCACCGGCAGTCCGGGCTCCAGCTCGGCGCGGAGGGCGGCGAGCGCGTGGACGGAGGCCGTGTTGCAGGCGATCACCAGCGCGTCGGGTTCGAGCGCGGCGGCGGCCCGGCAGCAGCCGAGGGCCAGCTCGGTGACCTCTTCGGGCGTCCGCGGCCCCCAGGGCATCGAGGCCGGGTCGGAGGACAGCACCAGGTCCGCGTCCGGGCGCAGCTTCCGCAGGGTGGCGGCGGCGGCCAGCAGGCCGATTCCGGAGTCCATCAGTGCGATCTTCACGGGTCAAGACTTTAGTCGATCCACCCACCCGACCCCGTTCTGCGGCAGACTGCCGGGGTGACCGTCCTGCTGTGGATCGCCGCGTTCTCCCTGCTGGTCTGGGTCTGGCTGGCGTGCTGCCACGGCTCGTTCTGGCGCACCGACGTGCGACTGCCGCCGCGCCGTCCGCCGGTCCGATGGCCGCAGGCGGCGATCGTGGTGCCGGCCCGGGACGAGGCGGGGGTGCTCCCGGCGAGCCTGCCGACGCTGCTGGCGCAGAAGTACCCGGGGCAGGCGCGGGTGATCCTGGTGGACGACCACAGCTCGGACGGCACCGGCCCGCTGGCCGCCTCGTTGCGGACGATCGACGGGCTGGAGCTGACCGTCACCACCCCGCCCCCGCTGCCGCCCGGCTGGACGGGCAAGCTCTGGGCGCTGCGGCACGGCGTGGAGCTGGCCGGCCCGGACGTCGAGTACCTGCTGCTGACGGATGCGGACATCGCGCACGGCCCGGACTCGCTCGCCGGGCTGGTGGCGGCCGCGGGGACCAACGACCTGGACCTGGTGTCGCAGATGGCCCGGCTGCGGGTGGAGACCCGTTGGGAGCGCCTGATCGTGCCGGCCTTCGTGTACTTCTTCGCCCAGCTCTACCCGTTCCGCCGGAGCAACCGTCCGGGCTCCCGGACCGCGGCCGCGGCGGGCGGCTGCTCGCTGGTGCGGCGCGAGGCCCTGGAGCGGGCCGGCGGGGTGGCGGCGATCCGGGGCGCGGTGATCGACGACGTGTCGCTGGCCCGGGCGGTGAAGTCCACCGGCGGCCGGATCTGGCTGGGGCTCGCCGAGCAGGTGGACAGCGTCCGGCCGTACCCGCGACTGGAGCAGCTGTGGCGGATGGTGTCGCGCAGCGCGTACGCCCAGCTGAGGCACTCGCCGCTGCTGCTGGTCGGGACGGTGCTGGGGCTGGGGCTGGTGTACCTGGTGCCGCCGCTGGCGACGGTGGCCGGCCTGGTGGCCGGAGACCCGGCGGTGGCGGCGGTGGGCGGGACGGCGTGGGCGCTGATGGCGGGCACGTACCTGCCGATGGTCCGGTACTACGGGCAACCCGCCCCGGCCGTGCTGCTGCTGCCGTTCACGGCGGGGCTGTACCTGCTGATGACGGTCGACTCGGCGGTGCAGCACTGGCGCGGCCGGGGCGCGGCCTGGAAGGGCCGGACCTACTCGCGGGCGTGACCCCCGTACCCGCCCGCGAGCGGTCGGCCTCCCCCGCGGGCGGGGATTTCCCCGGCGCGGCACGCCGATCGGATCCATACTGCTCGGATGGACCGTCAGCAGATCTCCCGCCTCGCCCATGCCCACCACCCGATCGCGGCCCCGCTGGCGGACGAGTCGGTGGCCCGTCTGCTGGACCGCGCGACGGCGGGCCGTGAGGACGGCCGGGCCCTGGACCTCGGCTGCGGCGAGGGCGCCTGGCTGATCCGGGCGCTGGCCGCGCGCCCGGGCTGGCGGGCCGTGGGGGTGGACCTCGACCCCGGGGCGCTGACCCGCGCCCGGGAGACCGCGACCGCCCTCGGCGTGGTGCGCCGGATCGGCCTGCACCACCTGGACGCACGGGAGTTCACCGCGAAGGAGCCCTTCGACCTGGTGCTGTGCGTCGGTTCGACCCACGCGTTCGGCGGACTGCTGCCCACGCTCGCGGCGGCCCGCGAACTCCTGGCGCCGGGTGGCCGGTTGCTGGTCGGCGACGGGTTCTGGCAGCGCGAGCCGTCCCGGGCCGCCCTGGACGGGCTGGGTGCGACTCGGGACGAGTTCGCGGACCTGGCGACGACCACCGACCGGGTCCTCGCGGACGGCTGGACCCCGGTGTTCGGGCACGTCAGCACGGAACGGGAGTGGGAGGACTACGAGTTCGCGTGGACGGGCGCGCTGGCCGAGTGGGCGCTGGACCACCCGGACCACCCGGACGCGGCGGCCGCCCGGGAGGCGGCGGACCGGCACCGCACCGAGTGGCTGCACGGCTACCGGGGGACGCTCGGCTTCGTCACCTACCTGCTGCGCCGCGACTGACGCCCACCCAGCCACCCGGGATCGACGGCCGAAGTTCCCCGGCCGCCGACTTCCGCAGTTCCCCGGGCGACTTGCTACTTCTGCGTGCGGGCGAGGAAGTCGTCGATCAGCGGGGCGATTTCGGGCAGCTTCTCCTCCAGCGCGAAGTGCCCGGTGTCGAACACGTGCAGTTCCGCCCCGGGCAGGTCGCGCAGGTAGGCGCGGGCGCCGGCCTCGGTGAAGAAGGGGTCGTTGCGCCCCCAGAGGACGAGCGTCGGCGGCTGGTCGGCGCGCAGCCAGGCCTGCCAGGCGGGGTAGAGCTCGACGTTGGAGAAGTAGTCGAGGGCCAGCTCGACCTGGATGTCCTTGCGGCCGGGCAGGTCGAGGAAGTGCTGGTCGAGGGTCCAGCCGTCGGGGGCGACCAGGCTCGGGTCCCCGGTGCCGCCCTCGTACTGGCTGCGGGTGATCTCCAGCGTGAGGATCGACCGCGCGGCCTCCCCGGCGCCCGGGACGCCGCGCCGGTTGGCGATGAACTCCCTTGCCTGGTCGGAGAGTCCCTCCTCGTAGGCGTTGCCGTTCTGGACCACCAGGCCGGTGATCCACTCCGGGTGGCGGGTGGCCAGGCGCAGGCCGACGGGGGCTCCGAAGTCGAAGACGTACAGCGCGAAGCGGTCCAGACCGAGGGTGAGGCAGAAGCCTTCGATCACGTCGGCGAGGGTGTCGAACCGGTACGTGAAGGCGTCCGGCGCGGGGCTGTCACTGTGGCCGAAGCCCGGATAGTCGGGGGCTATCAGGCGGTAGCGGGTGCCGAGCGCGTCGAGCAGCCTGGCGTACTGGTGGGAGGCGGACGGGAAGCCGTGCAGCAGCAGGAGGACGGGGGCGTCGGCCGGGCCGGTCTCGCGGTAGAAGATGCGCAGCCCGTCGACGTCGACGTGGCGGTGATGGACCTGCGGGATCGTCAGCTCGCTCATGCTAACCATTAAACAGCATCTGAATGGTTAGACAAGGGCTTTTGGAGGCGTCGGGGGTGGTGGAGTTGCCACGGGCCGTCGAGCCTCGGCCAGGCACTCCACCTGATCCGTCGTCAGCGAAGCCGCAGTCTCACTTCTTCATCTGCTCCTGCTGCACCAGCTCGTCGAGCACCCCGGGCATCGCCGAGACACCGCCGGCCCTGCTCGGCGAAGTCCGGTACTCGCCCTGGACGATGACCGTCGGGAGCTCGTTGATGCCGTAGCGGACGAACGCGGCGGCAGCGTCGTCGACCGACTGCCCCACCTCGGTGGACCGGTACGTCCGGCGGAAGAGTTGGGCGTCGACGCCGTGGCGGGCGGCCCAGTCGGTGGAGGCGGCCTCGGTGCTGAGGTCGACGTGCTCGCTGTGAACGGCGCGGAACGCGCTGGTCTGCAGGCGTTCCACCAGGCCGAGGCGCTCCAGCGTGTAGTACAGCCGCGCGTGGCCGCGCTGCACGTTCTCCTCCGGGCTGCCCGGCCAGATCGCCGGGACGCGGCTCAGCGAGACGTCCTCCCGGTGCTTCTCCGCCCAGGCCTGCAGGGGCTGTTCGAGCGCCTGGGAGTGGCCGCAGTCGTACCAGAAGAACTCCACCGCCTCGGTCCGGGCGCTCTCGCGCACCGGCTGCGGGGGGTCGGACCTCGCGAACCGGGCACCCTCGGACGGGAGTTGGTGGCTCGCAGCGCCGGCCTGGACGGGGGATGCGGCGATCCCGGCGGCGGCGACGAACAGGACGGTGGACCGCAGCAGCGACTTCGAGTTCACACCGGGCAGTGTGCTGGCCGCGTTTCGTTACCGGCGAGTCCGTGCGCGGCGGCGTCCCGGGATTCGCCCGAACGGCGCAGCCGGGGCCCGGGGCGTCGGCCCGTCCCCCGGGGCGACCCGTCCGGAGCCGGTCGGTTCCTGGTCCGACGGTCCCGAGTCGGCCGGTTCCGGGTCCGTCGGTCCCGAGCCGGTCGATCCGCCCTGGCCCGACCGACCGGTCCCGCGTCAGTCCGCCGGAGCCGCGCCCGCCGTCCACACCTCGGCCGCCAGCCGCTGCCAGGCGTCCACCACCGCGCCCACTTCGAAGTGCTCCAGCGCGTGCGCCCGGGCCGCCGCGCCGAGGCCCGCCCGGTTGACGGCCAGCACCTTGCCCAGCGCCTCGGCGAGGGCGAGCGGGTCGCCGGGGGCCACGAGCGCGCCGGTGGCGCCGTCCCGGACGACCTCGCGCACCCAGCCGACGTCGGTGGCGACGGCGGGCACACCGGCCAGTGCCGCCTCGATCAGCGCTCCGGGAACGCCCTCACTGTCGCTGGTGAGCAGCAGCGCGTCGGCGGCGCGGTAGAGCGGGGCCGGATCGGGCAGGGGCCCGAGGAAGTGGGCGCGGGCGGCGGCCGGGTGGCGGGCCAGCGTCTCCAGCAGCGGGCCGTCCCCGGCGACGGCGAGCCGGACGTCGGGGAGGCGGTCGAGCACGTCTAGGGCGAGGTCGAGCCGCTTCTCGGGCGCTATCGCGCCGATCCAGGCGACCAGCAGGACATCGGCCGGCAGGCCCAGCTCGTGCCGGGCGGCACGCCGGTCGTCCCGGCTGTCGGCGGGCGGATAGCTCTCGGCGGCACGGGAGTTGGGAATCACGTGCACCTTGCCCTCGGGCAGCGCGAACTGCTCCTCCAGGACGACCCGCGCCTCGTCGGTCAGCGTGGTGACGGCGGCGGCGCGGTGCATCAGCGCGCCGCCGCGCACCCGGCGCATCCGGTTCGCGGTCCAGTAGCGGGGGTGGCCGACCGAGACGTAGACGAACGGGGTGCGGGTGCCGGCCAGGGCGAGGGCACAGGCGGCCAGGGTGTCGGAGCCGTGGGCGAGGACGACGTCGGCGGCGCGCGAGGCGGAACGCAGCGCCCGCAGGGTGCTCGGACGCAGCCGGCCGGGGCCGAGGACGGCGGCGGTGCGCAGGCCGGAAGCGCCAGGGCAGTCCCCCGGGTCGGCCTCCGAAGCACCCGGGTGGACCGCCGGGTGCGGGGCAAGCGCGCACAGCGCGGAGGACTGGCCCCGGCGGCCCAGTTCCCGGTGGAGGTCACGGGCGAAGTTCTGGGCGCCGCCGCGGCGTGAATCACTGATCAGGTGCAGGACACGCGGACGGGTTCCGGCCGGATCGGCCGACATATGGTCGGGCATGGACTGACCTTGGCACAGCGGTCCGCCCGGGACAGCCCCTTCACGCAACCTGATGGTGGCCCATCCGCCCGCACGTGTACACCGGATGTGCGCCAGAGAGCCGCCGTCGTGCGCCGGTTGCGACCGCCGTGCGCCCCGTCTCGCCCCCGGCCGCGCTCCGGTTCGCCACCGTCGCGCCGTCCCGATCCCCGGGCTCGCGGACCCTCGGCCGTCGCCGGGCGGAGCGCCCTCGCACCGCCCGGCCCTTCACCGACGAGCGGGCGGCGGGCCACCGCGCCGAGTCGCCGCCGGGGCACCGCCTTAGCCGCCGCTGGGGCACCGCCGAGCTGCTGCCGAGGCGCCGCCGACTCCCGAGCGGCCCCGGACCCCGTTACGCGGATCGGGTGAACGCAGTTGGACCTCGGCCCGGACCGCTCGGCAGGATGTCCGGCCGGGGCGCCGCCGTGCTGCCCCATCTGCCCCTTCCCCGTACGGATTTGGAGTCGCCCGGTGTTCAAGGGATTCCGCAGCTTCCTGCTGCGCGGAAACGTGGTGGACCTCGCGGTCGGCATCGTGATCGGCGCGGCCTTCACTTCCGTCGTCACCGGGTTCGTCAGCGCCTTCCTCACCCCGCTGGTCGGGGTCGCATCCGGTGCCGTCGGCGACTTCACTCAGAAGACCTTCGAGGTGGCCGGCACCCGGTTCCCGTACGGCCTCTTCGTCAACGCCGTGATCGGCTTCGTGCTGACCGCCGCCGTCATCTACTTCGCCGTGGTGGTGCCGGTCGGCAGGCTGCAGGCGCGCTTCGAATCGGCCAAGCCCGCGCCGGCCGCGAAGGTGGACTGCCCGGAGTGCCTGAGCTCGATCCCGGCCGCGGCGAGCCGCTGCTCGTTCTGCACGTCGGAGGTCGGCAAGCCCGGTCTGCCCGCGCAGGCCCAGGCGCTGCAGTCGCACTGACCCGCGCCCCCGGACCCACCCGCGACGACCGGACCGGAGCGCGTCCGCCGGATCCGCCCGCGACCACCGGCCCGCCACCGGTCGACCGGCCCGGACCAGGTGATCAGCGTGCTCACGGGGCCTTTATCCCCGAAACATTCACGAGCCCCCGTCGCCCCCTCGGCGGGGGCTCGAATGCGCCAGCGCACGCCCCGTCCGCAAAAGTTTCTCCGCGAGGCCCCCGACCGTCTACCGGCCGGTCACCGCAAGGCCGTCCGGCGGCGCCGTCCGGGCGCTGTTCGATCACTGACGGGGTGCCAAGGTTGTCCGGATCTGGACTCCGGTTTGTCCGTTCTTCCCACTTTCGAAACCTTTGTGCGAGCGAAGACTGTGTAAACACTCGAACTGCTCCCCCTCCCGCTCTCCTCAGCAGGCGCATTGTGGGCTTACCGTATGCCCCATGACCTCGCCCCGCTCCTACGACGGAGTCGGCTACCCCTCTCCGTCCTTCTCCTCCGGCACGCCGATTTACGACAGCCTCGTGGCTGAGCGCGGCGTCCCCCAGATCGCACCCATCAACGTGCCGGCCGCCCTGCCGCCGGCACTGTCGTCCGGTTACGGATCCGGCCTCGGCCAGTCCTACGAGAACCGGTACGGCAACGGGTACGAGAGCGCCGGCAGCAACCTCCCCGCGCTGCCGCCCGCCCGCCTCGCCCTGGGCCCCGGCCCGAGCAGCGGCCCCTCCGCCGGCCCCTCCACGGCGTACATCCCCGCGCAGCCCGCGCCGGCGTACGCCTCCCAGCAGCCGCCGGTCCCCGGCTACGGCGCCCCCCAGCCGTACCAGCGACCGCAGCCCGCGACCCCGGCCTTCACCCAGACCGCCAGCGGCGGCTACCAGCCGACCGGCGGCCAGAGCTTCGGCGGCCAGAACACCTTCATCGGTGGCCAGGCCGGCCAGCAGTCCTTCGGCGCCCAGCAGGGCGGCGGCCAGGGCGGGTTCGGCCAGAGCCAGCCCGGTGGCCCGCAGGGCTTCGGCGGCCAGCAGTCCTTCGGCGGCCCGACCGCCGGCGGTCCCGGGTTCCCGGGCCAGGGCGGCGACCAGTCCTTCGGCGGCGCCCAGCTGCGCCCGGCCATGGCACCCGTTGCGCCGGTCCGCCCGATGCAGCCGCAGCGCCCGGGCCCGTACGGCGACCCCGGCCAGTTCCAGGGCAACGGCGGCTACCAGTCGCAGGGCCAGGGCTACTGAACCGCTGACACCCCCTGGGCCGTCCCCCACGCGGCCCGCACCCGCACCACCTGAGCACCACCCGGCGACCCCTGAACGCCGGGCGAACGGAGAAACGGGTCATCCACGGACCGCCCGGAACGCCCCCCACGGCGTCCGGGCGGTCCGTGCGCGTACGGGGGGCCTGTGACCAGCACGAAGGCGGCTGGCAGGATGGGGGAATGCAGCTCACCGGACTCCACGTCTACCCCGTCAAGTCCATGTACCGCCTGAGCCCGGACACCGCCGTGGTCCATCCCTGGGGCCTGGCCGGAGACCGCCGCTGGATGCTCGCCGACCCGACCGGACGCTTCGTCAGCCAGCGTGAGGACGCCGCCCTCGGACAGATCCGACCCGCCCTCCTGCCCGACGGCTCGCTCACCCTGACCGCCCCCGACGGCTCCCGGATCGAGATCCACGCCCCCCGCGTCGCCGCCGGTGACCCGCTCGCCGAGGTCGAGGTCTGGGGCACCCGCTTCCGCGCCGCCGAGGCCGCCAAGGAAGCGCACCAGTGGATCGCCGAACACCTCGGCGACTACCGCCTGGTGCACCTGGACGACCCGCGCGCGCGCCCCGTCGACCCCGAGTACGGCGAGCCCGGCGACACCGTCTCGATGGCCGACGGCTTCCCGCTGCTGCTCACGACCACCGCCTCGCTGGACCGGCTCAACGAGCTGATCGCCGCCGAGCACCCCGAGGAGGACGCGCCCCTGCCGATGGAGCGCTTCCGCCCCAACGTGGTCGTCACCGGCTCCGCGCCCTGGGCCGAGGACGGCTGGCGCCGGATCCGGATCGGCGGGCTCACCTTCAAGGTGGTCAAGCCCTGCGGCCGCTGCGTCATCACCACCACCGACCAGGAGACCGGCGAGCGGCGGGGCAAGGAGCCGCTGCGCACACTGGCCCGGCACCACCGCCTGCTGCGCAAGGCCGCCTTCGGGCAGAACCTGATCCCCGAGCGGCCCGTCGGCGTCGAGGGCGACGTGCTCGGCGCCCTGAGCGTGGGCGACGAGGTCGAGGTGCTGGAGGACGGCGCGCACTGGCCGGCCGACGAGCGCTGAGCACGGGCCGCGCCCCGGGGCCGGCCGGACGGTCCTGACCGTCCCGGCCGGCCGGGTCGTCTCGGTGCCCGGGTCGCCTCGGCTGCCCCGGCCGTCTCGGTGCCCGGGTCGCCGTGGTCTCGTGGTCTCGTGGTCTCGTGGTCTCGTGGACGGGAGTCCGCGTGGAGCTGCCGCGGGCGGCCGCTGCGGCACCGGATCGTCGCTGCGTGCACGTGCCGGTGTGCCGAACCGCCGCCGCACGGAACCACCGCTGTGCGCGCTCGTTGAAACAAGTGGTCGGAACCTGTGGCGGCGGTGGGCTCTACCGGTGTCCGCGCAAGAACGGTCGGCCGGAGCACCCATGCGAGCGCGCTACGGTGGGGCGGACGGCCCGCGCACCCCCGCGCGTTCGGCCCGTTGCACGCCGGCACGACGAAGGTGGGGACGACAGACCGTCATGGCTGAGCACAGGGTCCGGGTCACCCAGGACAGCGCATCCCGCTGGCGCCGCCGCGCCGGCGAGTACGACACGCTCGCGGAGGCCCTGGCCGCCGCCGAGGCCGGCGACACCGTGACCGTCCGGCCCGGCACCTTCCGGGAGAACGTGCTGCTGGACAAGCCGGTGACGATCGTTCCGGCCCACGGCCCGGGCACCGTACGGATCGAGCCGCGCTCCGGAGTCGCACTGACCGTCACCGCCGCCGCGAACGTCCGCGACCTGGTCGTGGAGGGCGGCGACAGCTCCGCCCCCGCCGTCCTGGTCACCGGCGCACAGGCGACACCGGCGTTCAGCGGCTGCCGGATCGAGACCCGCTCGGCCAGCGGCATCGAGATCACCGACGGCGCCCGGCCCACCCTGCGCGGCTGCGTCGTCGCCAACCCGGGCGGACTCGGGCTGCGGCTGCGCGGCGAGGGCACCGCCGCCGCGTTCGAGGACTGCGAGGTCGCCGCCGCCGGCCAGGCCGGACTCGCCGTCCTCGGCGGCGCGACCGCCGCCCTGGACCGTTGCCGCGTCCACCACGCCTCCGGCGCCGGCGTGCTGCTCTCCGACCCGGGCAGCGCGGCCGAGCTGACCGGCTGTGAGATCTACGAGATCCGTGGCAGCGGCGTGCAGGCCGAGGCGCAGGCGGGCGGGCGACTGGTCGACTGCGAGATCCACCGGGTCACCGGCAACGGGCTGACCCTGGACGGCGAGGCCGAGCTGGTCCTGACCGGATGCCGGGTGCACGACCTGCCGGAGAACGGCGCCGACCTGCGCGGACGCTCCCGGCTCAGCCTCGCGCACAGCACCGTCCGGGACTTCGGCCGCGGTGCGCTGTCGGTCTGGGACCAGGGCACCGAGGCCGTCGCCGAGGCCTGCCAGATCCACGGCTCCAACGGCGAGTACCCGGCGCTGTGGGTCAGCGACGGCGCCCGGCTCACCCTCACCGACTGCTCGCTGCACGACCTGCCGGACGCCCTGTTCGTCCTGGACCGCGACTCCGCCGCGACCGCCGAAGGCTGCTCCTTCAGTCGGATCCGCAGCTCGGCGGTCTCGGTCAGCGGCGGGGCCACCGTCTCGCTGGCCGGCTGCCGGGTACAGGAGGCGGGCACCGGCCTCTGGTTCCGCGACCACGGCAGCGGCGGCCTGCTCACCGGCTGCGAGATCTCCGACGTGGCCACCGGCGTGATCGTCACCAAGGGCGCCGACCCGGTGCTGCGCGACTGCAGCGTGCGGGCCAGCACGGACGCCGGGGTGTACGTCTCGGCGCAGGGGCGCGGCACCTTCGAGGACTGCCGGGTCTCGCACGGCAAGGGCTTCGGCTTCCACATCATCGACGGCTGTCGGACGCAGCTCACCCGGTGCCGGGCGGAGCAGAACGAGCGGGCCGGGTTCGAGTTCTCCGAGCCGGGGCCGGTCACGGAGGGATGCACCTCGGACGACGTCGCGGCGGCACCGGGGCCGGGCAGCGGGCGCACGTCCGGGCCGGGACCGGGTGGCGGGCCGGGGCTGGGCGGCGGCCCCGGACTGGGGTCCGGGCGCGGTTCCGGCCCCGGACTGGGCGGCGGGCTCGGGTCGTCGTTCGGGGGCACCGACGTGCCCTCGCCCCGGGCCTCCCAACTGGCCGCAGCAGCATCGGCGTTGACCCCCGCGTTGATCCCGGCATCAGCCTCGTCGTCGGGCATTGCCCCGATCCCGGACTGCCGACCGGCCGACGAGGCGCTCGCCGAGCTGGACTCCCTGGTCGGGCTGGCCACGGTGAAGCAGGAGGTGCGCACCCTGATCGACCTGATCTCGGTCGGGCGACGCCGCCGCCAGGCCGGACTCAAAGCCCCGTCCCTGCGCCGGCACCTGGTCTTCACCGGCGCCCCCGGCACCGGCAAGACCACCGTCGCCCGCCTCTACGGCGAGATCCTCGCATCGCTCGGGGTGCTCCAGCGCGGACACCTGGTCGAGGTGGCCCGGGTCGACCTGGTCGGCGAGCACATCGGCTCCACCGCGATCCGCACCGCGGCCGCCTTCGACCGGGCGCGCGGCGGTGTGCTGTTCATCGACGAGGCCTACGCCCTGGCCCCCGAGGACGGCGCGCGGGACTTCGGACGCGAGGCGATCGACACCCTGGTCAAGCTGATGGAGGACCACCGGGACGAGGTCGTCGTCATCGTGGCGGGCTACACCGCCGAGATGGAGCGCTTCCTCTCCGCCAACCCCGGTGTCTCGTCGCGCTTCTCACGCACCATCAGCTTCCCCGACTACACCGCGGACGAGCTGCTGGAGATCGCCCGCGCCCAGTGCGCGGAGCACGAGTACGCCCTCTCCGACGAAACGGAGAAGGCCCTGCTGGAGCACTTCGGACGACTGGAGCGCGGACCCAACTTCGGCAACGGGCGCACTGCTCGGCAGATCTTCGAGACCATGGTCGAGCGGCACGCGGTACGGGTCGCCCACCTGGCCGACCCGTCCACGGAGGAGCTCCAGCTGCTCGTCCCGGCCGACCTGCCGGGAGCACCGCTGCCGTAGCTGTTGCTGTTGCTGTTGCTGTTGCTGTTGCTGTAGCGCAAGCCGTACGGGAACTCGCTTGCTGTACACGGTCGTTGAGGCGGCCATGGGCATGCTTCTGACGGGCGCAGCGGGCGGGTTGCGGGCGGCCGCGAACAGATGACAGCAAACAGATGACGGATGACAGCTGACAGAGTCTGAAATCTGTCAGCTGTCATCCGTCATTCTGCGTCCGCCTGCGAGCGATCCGACGGGGCGCCGGCCGACCGAACCGCCCCGATCGTCGGACCGGCCGCGGTGTCAGCCCCTCCAGGGGCCACCGGCGAGGAAGGACTCCAGCGCGTACTGGTAGGGCGCGATGTCGATCCGCTCACCGGCCAGCCAGTCGTCCGAGTAGTACTTGTCCAGGTAGCGGTCCCCCGGGTCGCAGATCAGGCCGACCACGCTGCCGGTCCGCCCGGCCTCGCGCATCTCGGAGACGATCCGCAGCGCACTCCACAGTCCCGTGCCGGTCGAGGCACCCGCCTTCTTCCCGAGGACCCGCTCCAACACCCGCACCGCGGCGATCGACGCGGCGTCCGGCACCTTCATCATCCGGTCGATCGCCCCCGGGACGAAGCTCGGCTCCATCCGGGGCCGCCCGATGCCCTCGATCCGCGAACCGCTCTCGCAGACGGCGTCCGGGTCGTGGCGCACCCAGCCGTCGAAGAAGCAGGAGTTCTCCGGGTCCGCGACGCAGATCCGGGTGTCGTACTGCATGTAGTGCACGAAGCGGGCGATGGTCGCCGAGGTGCCGCCGGTGCCGGCGGTGGCGACGATCCAGGCGGGCTCGGGGTGCGGCTCCAGACGCAGCTGGGCGAAGACCGACTCGGCGATGTTGTTGTTGCCGCGCCAGTCGGTGGCCCGCTCCGCGTAGGTGAACTGGTCCATGTAGTGCCCACCGGTCTCCTCGGCGAGCCGGGCGGACGCCTCGTACACCTCGTCCGAGCGCTCGACCAGGTGGCACTCGCCGCCGTGGAACTGGATCAGGTCGATCTTGGCCTGGCTGGTGCTCTTGGCCATCACGGCGATGAACGGCACACCGATGAGCTGGGCGAAGTACGCCTCGGACACGGCGGTGGAGCCGCTGGAGGCCTCGATCACCGGCTTGCCGGGGCGGATCCAGCCGTTGCAGAGCCCGTAGAGGAAGAGGGAGCGGGCCAGCCGGTGCTTGAGCGAGCCGGTCGGGTGGGTGGACTCGTCCTTGAGGTAGAGGTCGATCCCCCACTCGTCCGGGAGCGGGAAGCGCAGCAGGTGGGTGTCGGCCGAGCGGTTGGCGTCGGCCTGGACCTTGCGCACCGCCTCCTTGAGCCAGGCACGGTAGTCCTGGTCGGAGCGATCGACGTCGACGGTCGGCTCGATGCCGGACTGGGTGCTCATGGTCACTTCTCCCTCGCGATGGCCCCCCACTGCTCACTACGAGTGTATGAGTGTCACGATAAGTGACCGTTTCCGAAGATCCAGCTTCCGCTTATTGCACACCACACTGCCTCACCACACCGCCTCGACGACCCGTCGGACCCGAGGGCTCAGCCGACCCGGACGGGCACCGACTGCGGATCCGCCAGGTACGGCCCCCAGCCCAGCTCGGCCGCGCCGGCGAGTGCGCCGTGCGTCAGCTCCGCGCCGACGATGGGCACCCGTCCGCTGCGCCCCCACAGGCTGCGCTCGGCGACCACCGCGCGCAGCCGCTCGGGCGCGGCCTCCAGCAGGTCGAGGTGCAGGCCGCTGAGGACCACCCGGTCGGGGTTGAGGATGTTGGCGACACCTGCCAGCCCGAGCCCGAGACGGTCGATGACGTGCTCGACCGCCGCGCGCGCCCGGTCGTCGGTGGCGGCCGCCCGGCACAGCTCGCGCGCCTGGTCGAGCAGCGGGCGCCCCGGCTCCGGGCTGAGGCCGGCGGCGGCGAACAGCGCGTCGGGGTCGGTCTCCGCGTTGAGGCAGCCGCGGTTGCCGCACATGCAGGGCCGACCCTGCGGGTCGACGGTGAGGTGACCGACCTCCAGGGCGAGCCCGGCGCTGCCGGTGTGCAGGTGGCCGTCGATCACCAGCGCCCCGCCGACGCCGCGGTGGCCGGAGGTGACGAACAGCAGGTGGCGGGCGCCGCGGCCGGCGCCGTGCCGGTACTCGGCGAGCGCGGCGAGGTTGGCGTCGTTGGCGATCGCGGTGGGCAGCGGGCGCAGCGCGTTCGGGCCGTGGTCGGCGCGGCCGACCTCGACGTCGTACAGGTCGGCGACCGGGGTGCCGCTGGGCCAGGCGAAGTGCAGCGCGGCGAGCGCGGTGCCGTCCGGCTCGGTGACCGGGTTGGGCAGCGCCAGCGCGGCGCCCAGGCAGCGCCGGTCGGTCGCGCGGGCGAGTTCGGCACCCGCCTCGGCGACGGCGCGCAGCATCCGGACCGGGTCGGTGGCGGCGGGCAGCGGCAGGTGGACGGGCGCGTCGAGCAGCCCGCCGAGGCCGGCCAGGGTGACGCTCAGGCCGTCGGCGTGGATCTGCCCGGCGATCACGACCGGGCCCTGCGGGTCGATCGCGAGCCGGTGCGAGGGCCGACCGCGGCCGCCCCCGGCCGGGCGCGAATCGACGGTGATCAGGCCGAGTGCCTCCAGCTCTGCGGTGACGGCACCGGCCGTCGCCCGGGTGACGTCCAGCGCGCGGGTCAGTGCCGAGCGGGTCGGCGTCTGGCCGGTGTGGATCAGCGAGAGGGCGGGGCCGAGCAGCGTCCGACCGCGGTCGGGGGCCGCGCGGCGGTGGCCGTCGCGCTGCGCGTCGGAGTCGGTCCCCGCGCCGGGCCTCGGGCTCGACGACTTCGGGCTCGACGACTTCGGGCTCGACGGCCTCGGGCTCGACGACTTCGGACTTGAAGGTGAGAGCTGCACGCCCCTATTGTGACTTTGTGCCGCTTCGAAACAAAATCCACGCCCGTCCCGCAGCGGACCACCTGCCCTCCCAGTCTCGCAGCACACCCCCGGTGGCCGACAGCCCCTGGAGCCCCGCCCGCATCGCGCTCACCGCGTTCTTCGCCGTCGACGGCTTCCTCTTCGCCGCCTGGGTCGTGCGCATCCCGGATGTCCGCAGGCAGGTCAGTGCCTCGCACAGCGCCCTCGGACTCGCCCTGCTGTGCCTGTCGATCGGGGCCGTCCTCACCATGCCGATGGTCGGCCGGCTCTGCCTGCGGTACGGCTCGCGGCCGGTGACCGTCGGATCGCTCGCCCTGCTCAGCCTCGCCGTCCTGCTGCCCGCGCACGCCCACTCGGTGGCCGCGCTCGGCGCTGCGCTCCTGCTGTTCGGCGCGGGGTACGGCGGGGCCAACGTCGCGATGAACAGCGCCGCCGTCGACCTGGTGGCGCAGCTGCGGCGGCCGGTCATGCCCAGCTTCCACGCCGGGTACAGCTTCGGCGGACTGCTCGGTACGGGCGTCAGCGGACTGCTCGCCGGGCCACTGAGCACCGCGTGGGCACTCGCGCTCAGCGGACTGCTCGGCATGGCCGTCACGGTCGGTGCGGGCGTCGTGCTGATGCGCAGCCCGGCGGCGGCGCCGGTCGCGCCCACCCCGGCACCCCGCCGTGCGGCCGGACGGGCGGGCGGCGGTCCGACGGCCGGCGCGGGCGGCGACAGCGACACGGGCGGCGCAGTCCCGGCCGGCGAAGGCGGCGCGGGTGCCGGCGCGGGCCGTAAGGCCACCCGACTGCTGGTGCTGCTGCTCGGCGTCACCGCGCTGTGCACCGCGTACGGCGAGGGCGCGATCGCCGACTGGACCACCCTGCACCTCACCGACGACGTCCACGCGAGTTCCGCAGTGGCGGCGACCGGCTACGGCGCGTACGCGTTCGCGATGGCGAGCGGGCGGGTCGGCGGGACCTGGCTGTCGATCAGGCTCGGCCAGACCCGACTGATGCTGCTCGGCGGGCTGACGGCCGCGGCGGGGATGCTGGTCGCGGCCCTCGCCCCGGTGGCGCCGGTGGCGATCTGCGGATTCGTCCTGGTCGGGCTCGGCCTCGCCAACCTCTTCCCGCTCGCCATCGCCCGGGCCGGCGAGGCGGGCGGCCCGCAGGGCGTCGCGCTCGCCTCGTCGCTCGGTTACGGCGGGATGCTGATCGGCCCGATGGTGATCGGCTTCCTGGCCGACGCGGCCGGACTGCCACTGGCCCTCACCACGGTCGCGGTCGCGGCGACGGCCGCGGCGCTGCTGCCGCTCTCAGTCGGACGGCGGTTCCGGTAGCCGGCGGGCGACGGGCAGCAGGTGACGGGCGTCGGACTGCAGGCAGCGGGCATCTGGCGACAGGCAACGGGCGACAGGCGACAGGCGACAGGCGACAGGCGACGACAGATGACAAAGAACAGCTGACAGATTTCAACATCTGTCAGCTGTCATCTGTCTGTTGTCGGCTGTCGCCTGTCGCCTGTCGGCTGTCATCCGTTCTCCGTCACCTGTTCACCTCCGCACCCCTCGTCCGCTCGGCCCTCCCCCAGCTGACGGAACCGCCCGAGCAATGGCAGGATGCGGGGCCATGACGACCAGCGAACGCTTCCAGGTACTGCGGGCCGGCGAGCGCCCGGCAACGGCGTGGCTCAACGGGGGCGGGGTGACCAGGGAGGTCGCCGGTTTCCCGGTCGGGGCGGGGCTGGACCGCTTCGACTGGCGGGTCAGCCTGGCCGACGTCGCCTCGGCGGGACCGTTCTCCCCGTTCCCCGGCATCGACCGCGTGATCACCCTGGTCGAGGGTGCCGGCATGGCGCTCACCGTCGACGGTGTCGAGCAGCTGGTGGACACCCCGTACCGGCCGTTCCCGTTCTCCGGTGATGCCGCCACCGACTGCCGCCTGCTGTCCGGCCCGGTGGTGGACTTCAACGTGATGACACGTCGCGGGCGGGTCGAGGCCGCCGTGGACCTGGCCACCGCGCCCGTCACGGTCGAAGTCCCGGCCGGAGGAACCGTCCTCCTCGTCTGCCTCGCGGGCACGGCCCTCGTCAGCGGCGCCGAACTCGCCCGCTACGACGCCGTCCTGCTGGACGCACCGGGCACGCACGAGCTGCGCCCGGACGGCGTCACCGCCGTCGTCGCCTTCCGTCCGGCCCGCTGACAGCCGGCCTCAGCACGTACCGACGAAGGACGGCGCTCCCGCCCCCGGATCACGGAGGCGGGAGCGCCGTCGCCCGTTCAGCCTGCCAGCCCGAGCAGCCCGGTCAACCGAGCGACCGAGCAACGGGGCCAACCCGGTCAACCCGGTCAACCCGGTCAACCGAGCGAGCCGGCTCAGCCGCAGAGCACCGGCGTGGCGTGCGCGGGGTCCAGGGCGTTGGTCACCAGGTGCAGCGCCGTCGGCGAGAACGCGATCGCGACGTGTTCCACGAGCGAGACCGGGCAGTGGTTCTGCAGCACCACGTTGTCGACGTTCGCACCGTTCAGGAACTGGGTCCGCCACGGGGTGACGACCTCGTCGTACACCGTCGAGATCACCGTGTAGCTCACCCCCGGCACGGTGTCCGGCCGGGACGCCATCGTCCTGTTGAAGTCGGAGCCGACCGCTTGGTCCCGGCAGGCCTGGCAGACCGTGTAGATCAGGTTCGCGACGTCCGGGAAGTACGGCGCGAGGTTGACGATCCCGTCGAGCGTGGTGCCGTGATTGGACGGCGCGAGCCCGACCAGCTTGTCGACCTTCGAGGCGCCGCCGAGGAACTTCAGGTAGTAGTTCGGCAGCATGCCTCCCTGCGAGTGGCCGACGATGTCGACCTTGGCCGCGCCCGACGCGTTGCGCACCAGGTCCACGAAGCGGGCGAGTTGGGCCGCCGAGTCGGGCACCGCACGGAGGCCGCCGATCGGCAGCAGCAGGCCGCTGCCGGTCGAGGTGATGCCGGGGATGGTCCCGTAGTCGAGGGCGAAGACGCAGTACCCGAGGCTCTTCAGCAGCGGGGAGAGCGCCAGCCAGTTCTCGTAGCGGTTGGCGAAGGTGCCGTGCACCAGGACGACCGGGTTGGGGTGGGCGGCGGTCGGCCGGCACGTCCAGTCGTTGGCGCCGGGCGGCGAGGCCACCGTGTCGCCGTCGGGCGGCAGTTCGGCGGCAGCGGCCGACGAGGCGGCGTCACCGGGATTGGCGGTAGCGGCGGCGTCACCGGTGGCGGCGGCAGCGGCCGGAGCGGCGAGCGCCGGAGCCGCGCTCGCGGGCACGGCGGTCGCGCCCACCAGCAGCGCACCCGCCAGCAGGGCCGCGCCGAACGCGCCACCGAGCCCGCGCCGCGAGGGACTTGCGGAGAAGCGGAGAAGTGGGGTTCTCAACTGTTGCCTCCACAGCGGAAGTTTGTTACCAACAGGTAACCCGAGGGCTCCATCATGCGGTCGCCCCTCCGGCCCGGCCCTTGGGCGTTCCCCAGACCTGGACGGTGTTCTCTGTGACCGGTCACAACGCACCCCACTGCACCCCACCGAACACCTCGGCGCAGGAACCGGGTTGGCGCATCCCGGTGATCGGCGGCCTCCCGGCCGACCAACGGCTCCTCTGCGGCGTCCACGAGTTGGCGCGCTCCGTGGTCGACGCCCTGCTGGACCGCGTGCCGGTCTACCGCCGCCTTCCCCGCGAACAGATCACCGGCGAACTCACCCGGGACACCGAGCACCGGATCCGCACCCTCGCCCACACCGTGCGCACCGGACTTCCCGCCCCCGCCGAGGAGTTCGCCGCCGTCCGGGAAGCCGCCGCCCGGCGGGCCGAGGAGGGCCTGCCGCTGGACGCCGTCCTGCTCGCCCACCACCTCGGGCTGGAGGTGTGCTGGGAGTTCGTCACCCGGCACGCCCGGGAGGGCGACGCCGCCGAGCTGCTGGTCCTCAACCGGCTGCTGCTCGACCAGCTCCGCCAAGCCACCACCACCGCCGGCGCGGGCTACCTGGACGGACGCCGCCCGACCGCCGACCTGCGGTGGACGGCCCGGCAGTCCCTGCTCACCGCGCTGCTCGCGGGCACCCCCGCCGACGAGGCCGCCACCCGGGCCGGGCTCCGCTTGCCCGCCCGCTACGCCGTGCTCTGCCTGTCCGTCGCGGACCACCCCGACGAGCACTCCCCCGAGGTCGACCCCGGCGTCGCCGCCCGCCGCAAGCTCCGCCGGCTCGTCGCCGAACTCGACCACCGCACCCGGCAGTCGGCGCTCACCGCGCTCACGCCGTCGGGTGGACTGGTCCTCGTTCCGTTCGACCCGACACCGAGACCCCCGGCGTCACCGGAGTCACCGGCGAGTCCCATGCCTCCGACCTCGTGGACTCCGAGGGCGCAGGCAACGGCGAAGGGAGCGGCAGGAGTTCCGGGAGCACCGAAGGTCCCGGCGCAACTGCTGGAGCCACCCGACGGCGACGCCGGCGTGCCCTGGCCGCAGCTCGCCACCGCCCTCACCGCCGCGGCCCGGGCGGCCGGCGCTCCGATCCTCGCCGGGGCGGCCGCCGCCGTACCCGCCGACGTGCCCGAGGCGGCCGCCCTCGCGTACGAAGTCCTCGACATCGCCCGGGCGTTCGGCCGCCCACCAGGGCTGCACCTGCTGGACGACGTCCTGCTGGAGTACCAGCTCACCCGGCCCAGCCGGGCCCGCGCCCGACTCGCCGCGCTGCTCGAACCCCTGGCCGATGGCGGGGAGTTGCTCACCACCCTGCGCACCCACCTGGCCGGGGGCCTCAACCGCCGGCACACCGCCAGCGCGCTGCACCTGCACCCGAACACCGTCGACTACCGGCTGCGCCGGATCGCCGTGCTGACCGGTCTGGACCCGGCCCGCCCCGCCGACGTCCTGCGGATCACCGCCGCCATGGCCGCACGGACCGCCGAACAGGCCGCCCCCATGCGCTAGTTCCCACCGACTCGGGACATCGCCCCGCACCCGCGCCGCCGCCGTTCACCGGACGGCGACAGCACGGGTGCCTACGGAGCCCCCGGCCGGCGGTCCGGCCGGAGAGTCCGCGAGGCCCGGTCATCAGCGAGGCTCGGTCATCAGCGAGGCCGGGGCCTCGGAGAGCCCGAGCTCAGCAGTCGAGAGAAGTGTGGGCCAGCACCCAGCCGTTCAGCTTGTCCCAGGTCTGCGGGCCGACGACGCCGTCCTGCCCGATGCCTGCGCACCGCTGGAACCGCCAGACGGCCGCGTCGGTCGCGTTGCCCCAGACCCCGTCCTCGCTCAGTCGGGCGCTCCCGGACGAGTACGGGACGTGGTTGAGCTCGCACTGGAGCTGCTTCACCGCGTCACCGGTGCTGTTGTACCGCAGGGTGGGCTGGGCGCCGGTGTAGCCGCAGTACTGCGAGGCCTGCGCCGACGCGGCGGGCGCGGTCGCGATCCCGGCCGCCAGCACGATCGCGGCAGTGGCGAGGCCGCCGACGAGACGATTGCGCATGGAAGTCCCCCGTTCCATAGGTCGATCAAAATCGAACGAACGGCACACTAGCCGATGCACCACAGGACGAACGGAAAATCCACCTGAAGGACCGACAAAACGATGGTCAGTCCTGCTGCCCCGGCAACCTGAGGTCCCAGCCGACCAAGGCGCGCAGCTGCTCCGCCGTCACGCCCTCCGGCACCGGCTGCGGCGCCTCGTGGCGCAGCGGCGGCTGCCAACCCTCCTCCTCGGTCCAGCGACGGACGACCTTGGCCGGTGCACCCGCCACCACGCTGTGGTCGGGCACCTCGCCGCGCACCACCGCACCCGCCGCGACCACCACGTTGCGGCCGATCCGCGCCCCCGGCAGGATCACCGCACCGGTGCCGATCCAGCTGCCCGCACCGATCTCCACCGGCTCGTTGCGCGGCCACTGCTTGCCGATCGGCAGGTCGGTGGCCCGGTACTCGTGCGCCTGGTCGGAGATGTAGACGCCGGGCCCGGTCCACACGTCGTCGCCGAGCACGATCGACTGGTGGCCGACGATATGGCTGTCCCGGCCGATCACGCAGCCGCCGCCGATCCGCACGATCGGCTCCGGCCCGAGGTCGAGGCCGGGCAGGAAACCGGCGCTGATGGTGACCCGCTCACCGATGATCGAGAACGGTCCGAGGGTGATCCACTGCTCGTTGAACACCGCCCCCAGCGGGAAGGCGAGGGTCGTACCGTCCCCCAGCTCGCCGAACCGGTACGGTCCGGGGCTCTGGTTGGTGACCGCCCCGGTCCGCTGCACCCAGCGCCAGCCCCGGTGGACGAGGCGTCCGGCGACACGGCGGCCACCTGCCCGGACGGCGGAGACGAGGGAACGGGTTATCGGCATGCGCTCACGTTACCGGCCCGTAGCGGAAGCCCGGCCGCCGGGCGGCCAACATCACACCGGCCCCTCCCGCCCCGGCCGCACCACCGCCGTACCACCGCCGGAGCCCACCGAAGCCCGCCGCACCTGCGGGCCGCAGGCGGCAGGCCCCGACCCCAATCCCCCAACCACTCGAAGGAATGTCCGAATCCCGCGCCCGTCGACGATCCGCGATGGAAGACTCCGTGCCATGGAGATCATCGAGCACATCGACGCACTGCGGCACGAGGGCATCCGGCTCGCCGAGGCCGCCGCCCGTACGGACCTGTCCGCCCCGGTCCCCACCTGCCCGGAGTGGCAACTGCGCGACCTGCTGCAGCACGTCGGTCATGTGCACCGCTGGGCCACCGCGTTCCCGTCCCGGGGGCTGCAGGCGCCGCTGGACGACGCGGGCGAGCAGGCCGTCGTCGGGCCGGTGCCGTCGGACGCGGCGCTGCTCGACTGGTACCGCGAGGGGCACGCCACCCTGGTGCACGCGCTCACCGAAGCCCCGGCCGACCTCGATTGCTGGACCTTCCTGCCCGCGTCCGGCCCGCTGGCGTTCTGGGCCCGGCGCCAGGCGCACGAGACCGCCGTCCACCGCCACGACGCCGACGCGGCCGCCGGGGCGCCCGGCCCGGCCGTGGACACCGTGCTCGCCCTGGACGGCATCGACGAACTGGTGCGCGGCTTCATGACCCGCAGCCGGACCAAGCTGCGCAGCGACCGGCCGCGCACCCTCCGGATCCGCACGACCGACGGCCCCGGCTCCTGGCTGCTGACGATCACCCAGGAGCCGCCGGCCGTCACCACCGGCGAGAGCGCCGACGCGGCCGACCTGACCCTCACCGGCCCCGCCCGCGACCTCTACCTGATGCTGTGGAACCGGCTGCCCGCCGAGCAGGCCCCGGACGTCGAGCAGGCGGGCGACCGGAGCCTGCTCGACTTCTGGCGGGAGGCAGCGGTGGTCCGCTGAGCGCGACGCCGGCCGCCGGGGCGTGACGCCCACTGACCGGGCGGGCAAGCGGGCGGGCGCGACCCGAGCAGCCGCTGTCGCGCTCGCGACACCGCCGGGCTCGACGGGCCCGGCCCTCGGTCCTCGGCGCCAGCGACGAAACCCGACCCGCCGCGCCGGCGAACCCAGCGGTCAGCGGACCCGACAGTCAGCGGACCCAGCGGTCAGCGCACCCAGCGCGCGGGCCGCTTCTCCAGGAACGCCCGCATGCCCTCCTGCGCCTCCTCCGAACCGAACAGCCGCGCCGACAGCTCGACCAGTTCGTCGGCGTCACGCTCGAAGGAGCGCACCACATCGGCGTTGGCGAGGCGCTTCGACTCCGCCAGCCCCTGCGGGGAGCCCTGGCGCAGCGCGTCCAGCAGGCCCTTCAGCACGACGCCGGTGTCCTCGGCGGACCCGGTGGCGCTGCTGATCAGGCCGATCCGGGCGGCCTCGGCGGCGTCGAAGACCTCGCCGGTGAGGTAGTAGCGGGACGCGGCACGCGGCTCCAGCTTGGGGCGCAGCGGCAGCGAGATGACGGCGGGCGCGAGGCCGAGCCGGACCTCGGTGAAGGCGAAGGTCGAGGCCGGTCCGGCGACGGCGAGGTCCGCCGCGCCGACGAGGCCGAGGCCGCCGGCCCGGACGTGCCCGTCGATGACCGCGATCACCGGCTTGGTGCAGTCCACGATCGCCCGCTGCAGCTCGACCAGTCCGCGCGGTCCGACCGTCGGGTCCGCCCCGGTCGCCTCGGAGAGGTCCGCACCCGCGCAGAACACCCTGCCGGTGTGCCCGAGCACCACGGCGCGGACCTCCGGGTCGGCCGCGGCCGCCGCCAGCCCGGCGCGCAGCTCGGCCATCAGCCGGGTGGAGAGAGCGTTGCGGTTGTGCGGCGAGTCGAGGGTGAGCGTGGTGACGGCGTCGGCGGTGCTGACGCGGACGAGGGGCTCTGCGCTGGTCATCGGCGGGGTCTGCCTTCCGGCTGAGGGTGGGTCGGACTGCGGGCGCGGTCCGGGGTGCCCGGACGGCGCCCGGACGACTCTGGCACGCCCACCCGCCCCTCGGCCAGAGCCAACCCGCCGCACCCACCGAGCCGCCGACGTAACCACCCACCGGCCCGACCGCGACCGACCCGCCGACGCGCACGGAGCCGGCCCGCCGCCACACCCGGCCCGGCCCGCCGCGCACGAGCCGAAATCCGCTGGTGACACCCGCCTCCCCCACGGCAGCATCGTCGCCATGACCACCGACACCCCCGTCCTGCTCCTCGCCCCGCGCATCAACGAGACGGGCCTGCAGCTGCGCACCGCAGCCGGGCGCCGCGGCCTGCGGGCGTGCGTCGCGACGTCCTGGCAGGCCCCGCGCGAACTGCTCGACGCGCGGGTCCACGTGTACGGCGGGCCGCTGTTCGGTGACGCCGTCGGACGGGAGCTCGGCCTCGGCCTGCTGGAGCCGGCCGCCGACTGGCTGACCCGCCTGCCGCTCGCCCTGACCGGGCGCCGGGTCACCGCCACCACGCTGGCCGAGGCGCGTCGGCTGCGGCGCCCGGTGTTCGTCAAGCCGCCGGCGGACAAGCTGTTCGCCGCCCGGGTCTACCCCGACGGCGGTGCCCTGCCGGGGCCCGAGGTGCTGGACGCCGACACGCCGGTGCTGGTGAGCGAGGTGGTGCGGTTCGTCACGGAGTACCGGCTGTTCGTCCTGGACGGCGAGGCGCGGGCCGGCTCGCGGTACGCGGTGGACGGCGAGCTGTCCGTCGCGCCGTTGGAGTCCGCGGGAGCACCCGACGGGGAGGCCGCCGAGGTGCTCGCGTTCACCCGGGACGTCCTGGCGGCCTCGGCGGCAGGGGCGCCGCTGCCGAGCGCCTCCGTGGTGGACATCGGGCGTACGGAGAAGGGACGTTGGGCGGTAGTGGAGGCCAATGCGGCCTGGGCCAGCGGTGGTTACGCCGCCGATCCGGACGCCGTCCTCGACGTGGTGTTGCGCTCGGGCGGGCCGGCCGCCCAACTCCCCGCCACCGACCGCCCGTTCCTGCGCGAGCTGCCCGAGGTGGTGCGCTGAGGCCGGTCGGCCGACCGGAGCCGGAACTTGCGACGGCAGCGGATCACCGTCAGGATCCGCGGCATGACCACCTCTCACCTCACCCACATCGCCGAGCCTCCCGGTGTCGCACCCGGCACCGGCTACACCCAGGTCGTCACCGGCACCGGCCGACTGGTCCAGGTGTCCGGCCAGGTCGCCTTCGACGAGCAGCGGAACCTGGTCGGCGAGGGCGATCCGAAGGCCCAGGCGCGGCAGGTCTTCGAGAACCTGCGCCGCTGCCTGGCCGCCGCCGGGGCCGGGTTCGAGCACGTCGTGAAGTTCACCTTCTTCATGACCGACATCGCCTACCTCGCGGACATCCGCGAGGCCCGCGACGAGTACCTGGGCGCCCTGCCCCTGCCCGCCGCGTCCGCGATGCAGGTGGTGGCCCTGTTCAGGCCCGACGTGCTGATCGAGATCGAGGCCCTGGCGGTCCTCCCCGAGTAGTCGGCCGGAGCCGGCCGGGGCCACCCGGCCCCGCGCCGCGGCCTCGTCCCGCGCCGCGCCGCGCCGCGCCGCGCCGCCCGAACACACAGCCCCGGACTCATCACACCCCCGGACTCACGACGCCGTGCGGATCGCGTCCCGCCGCCCGGCCCACCGCACGGCGGGACGCATCGCCAGGCCGGCGGCCGCCAGCACCGCGCCCAGAGCGACCCAGCCGACCGCGCCGTACCCGATCACCAAGGTGCTGACCAGTGCCGGACCGGCCATCAGCGCGGCCGCCGTCCCCGCGTTGAACACGCCCTGGTAGGCGCCGTGGTCGCGCTCGCCCGCGAGGTCGTAGCTGAGCGCCCAGGCGCCCGCCTGGGCGCTCACCTCGCCCAGCGACTGCAGCGCGACCCCGCCGAGCACCACCGCGGCCGCGGCGAGCGCGGGCAGGCCGTGCGCCAGCGAGATGACCAGGCAGGACGCGGCAAGCACCACACCCGCGCGCCCGCAGGCCCGGGCGGCCCCCGCGCGTTCCTCGGTTCCCCGGGTGGCCCGCACCTGCAGGGTGATCACCAGCAACGTGTTGACGATCAGGGTGCCCGCGACGGTGATCCGCGGCGCAGCGGTCTCCTGGACGACCCAGAGCGGCACACCGACCTCCAGAACGGCGAACTGCAGGCAGAGCAGGGCGTTCAGCACCGTCACGGCCACGAACGGACCGTCCCGCAGAGCGGGGTTGCGCCGTCGACCCTGCTTGACGCCCTTGTCCGAGGGATCCGACGTGTTCGGGACGCCGGTGTTCCCCGACGGCTCGGAGGCCGGCGTTCCGGGCACTGTTCCGGGCACGGACGTTCCCGTCGCCCACGGGCGCGGCGGTACGACGAGGCAGTGGAACAGCACGGCGACGGCCACGAAGGAGACGGCATCGGCCAGGATCGCCGTCAGGTAGACCGGCCGGCTGTCAGCCTGGAGCGCGATCGCGCCGAGGCCCGTCCCCAGGCAGATCCCGATGTTGGTCACCACCCGCAGGTGGGCCCGCCCCGCCACCCTGCGGTCGGCGGGCAGCACCTCGGCGTAGAGCGCGTTACGCACGGCGGCGGAGCCCCGGTCCACGCCGGAGACCAGGCAGGCGAGCGCCACGAAGGCCGGGTAACTGTGCACCAGCGCATACCCGGCGGTGCCGACCGCCTGCACCGACACCAGCACCACCAGCACCCGCCGGGCGCCCCAACGGTCGGCGGCCCGGCCGGCCGGCACGCTCGCGGCGACCCCGCACAGGCCGGCGGCCGTCATCCCCAGGCCCAACTGGGCGGCGCTCAGGCCGAGCACCCGGGTGAAGAACAGCACCGCAACGGACAGTGAGAGGCCGTTGCCCATCGTGTTGACCAGGGTGATTCCGGCCAGCCGACGGACCGTCGGGTCGGGGTGGAGGCGCCCTCGCAGAGCGGTGGCGACTCCGCTCCGGCCGGGGTCCGACGTGGCGTCAGGATTCACGGCCTCCGAATGGCTCACGGCCTCCGCAGGACCCACGACCTCCGCAGGACCCACAGCAGCCTCCGCAGGACCCACAGCAGCCTCCACGGGGCCCACAGCCTCCGCAGGACCCACGGGTGCCACGGCGCCTCCTTCGGGCACGGCAGCGGTGTCGGAGGTAGCCGGTGGTTCGGGCACGGCACGGGGGGATGCGGAGGACTCCGCCGTCGAGGTGGTCATGCGTGGATCTCACCGCTTGCCGGAGCGGCCCGGGTACTCCTTTAGGCTATGGCTAAATCAGAGTCGGGCACTGCAGGTCCGGCCGGACCCGGCAGAAGGACGCCCCCGTGCACCGGTTCACCCTCCGCCTGGCCGACCTCGCCACCACCTGGTTCGCCGTCTCCCCGATCCACGAGGCCGTGCTCAGCCTGCGGATGTGGACCCACCCGGGCGTCTACCACCTCCAGACCCGGGCCTTCGAGCAGCTCAGGCCCTCCTTCGAGCGGTTGGACTCCCGCCTGCTGCTCTCACTCGTCGCCGAGAACCGCTTCGTCCCCGACTTCCTGACGCCCCGCCCGGTCTCCCCTGCCCCCGACTTCCGCGCCGAGATCGCCACCGTGCGCGCGTTCCCGCCGGAGCAGTTGCGTGCCGAGATGGAGCAGACCTTCCTGTCCCAGGGCCGGCGGCTGCCGACTGGGATCGCCACCGGAATCGCCCGCCCGGAAAGGCTGTTGGCGCGGATCTGCGACGCGCTGGAGGAGTACTGGGAGGTGTGTCTCGCCCCCGCCTGGTGGCCGCAGGCCCGCGCGGTGCTGGAGGCCGACCTGGTCTACCGCGCCCGGCTGCTCGCCCAGCACGGCGCGGCGGCGCTCTTCGCCGACCTGGACCACCGGCTCCACTGGGAGAACGGCGTCCTGTCGATCTACCGGAACTGGACGGACGGGGACGTGGAGACCCCCGTTGACGGGCGTGGCCTGGTGCTGTGCCCGACGTTCTTCGTCCGCGGCGCGATCACGATGATCAGCAACGACCGTGCGCCGCAGATCAGTTACCCGGCGCGCGGACAGGCGGGCATGGCCGGCCGGGGGGCGCCGGTGCCGCCGCAGGCCGTCGAGGCCCTGATCGGCGCACCGAAGGCCCGGCTGCTGGCCCTGCTCGCCGAACCCGCCTCCACCACAGACCTCGCCTACCGCCTCGGCGTCACCCCGGGAGCGGTCAGCCAGCACCTATCCGTCCTCGCCGCCACCGGCCTGGTCACCCGGGCCCGGCACGGCCGCTCGGTGCTGTACCGACGCAGCCCGCTCGGGGACGAACTGACGGGCACGAACGGATGACGCGGGCGACCGGCTGACGGGGCGACCAGCCTACGAGCGTGGTACAGACCTGTTGACGCATTGGTCCAGTCCTCCTACAGTTCCCATGCCTTCGCCCCCCACGGCGCAGGCGCCGATCGCGCACGGATCAAACCCGGTTCTACACCCCCTGTTCCAACCCCCACAGTCACAGGGAGAACCATGTCCGCTCGATCCCGGGCCGGACGCCCGCGCGTGCGCAGCAGACTGCTCGCACTGCTCGCTGTCCTGCTCCTCCCCCTCGCCACGCTCACCGCGCTCGCCGCCCCGGCGAACGCCGCCGGAAGGCTCACCGCCACCTTCACCACCGCCGACAACGGTTCCTGGTGGCAGGGCACCTACGTCGTCCACAACGACAACGTGACCGCCGTGTCCGGCTGGGCCCTGGAGTTCGACCTCCCGGCCGGCGTCACCATCGGCAACAGCTACAACGGCACCGCCACGGTCACCGGCCGACACGTCAGCGTGGTCGCCGCGTTCTACAACTCCACCGTCAACGCCCACGCCACCACCGAGCCGTACAGCTTCTGGTTCGTCGGCAGCGGCCCGGTCTCCACCCCGCTCAACTGCCGCATCAACGGCGACAAGTGCGACGGCACCCCCGATGTCCCGCCGTCCGCCCCGGGCACCCCGACGGTCACCGAGTCCACCGCGCACACGCTCGCCCTGAGCTGGCCGGCCGCCACCGGCGGGGACTTCCCGGTCGCCTCGTACGACGTGCTGAACGGCAGCACCGTCCTCGCCTCCAGCCCGACCACCGGCACCCTGGTCACCGGCCTCACCCCGGCCACCTCGTACACCCTGTCCGTCCGCGCCAGGGACAGCCGCGGCAACACCGGCCCGTCGAGCGCGCCCGTCACCGCAGCCACCTTCGACCCGTCCACCGACCCCGTTCCGCCCACTGCGCCGACCGGCCTCCGGACCACGGCGGTCGGTTCGACGGACGTGACGCTCGCCTGGAACGCCGCGACCGACAACGTCCGGGTCGCCGCGTACGACGTCTACCAGGGCGGTGCCCCGGTGGCGACGGTCACCGGGAAGACGCTCACCGCCACCGTCGGCGGCCTCTCGCCGTCCACCACCTACACCTTCACGGTGAAGGCCCGCGACGCCGCCGACAACGCCTCGCCCGCCTCCGCCCCGCTCACCGCGACCACCTCGGACCTGGTCGGCGCCGGCAAGTACGCCCGGGTCGGCTACTTCGTCCAGTGGGGCATCTACGGCCGCCAGTACTTCGTCAAGAACCTCGACACCTCGGGCAGCGCCGCCAAGCTGGACGTCGTCAACTACGCCTTCGAGAACATCGATCCGGTCAACCTGACCTGCCTCGCGGGCGTCACCAGGGGCACCACCTCCAACCCCCAGGACCCGGACCAGGGCACCGGAGCCGGTGACGCCGACGCCGACTACGCCCGCCCGATGAGCGCCGACCAGTCGGTGGACGGCGTGGCCGACGACGGCTGGGGCAAACTCCGCGGCAACCTCAACCAGTTGAAGAAGCTCAAGGCCAAGTACCCGAACCTCAAGGTGGTCGTCTCGCTCGGCGGCTGGACGTACTCCAAGTACTTCTCCGACGTCGCCGCCACCGACGCCTCCCGCCGGAAGTTCGTCAAGTCCTGCGTCGACACCTGGATCAAGGGCAACCTGCCGGTCTACAACGGCGCCGGCGGGGACGGCGTCGCGGCCGGGATCTTCGACGGCATCGACCTCGACTGGGAGTGGCCCGGCTCCGGCGACGGCCACGCCGGCAACCACTGGAGCGCCGCCGACAAGGACAACCTGACCCTGCTGCTGGCCGAGTTCCGCAAGCAGCTCGACGCGACGGGCGGCTCGCACAAGCTGCTCACCGCCTTCACCCCGGCCGACCCGGCGAAGGTCGCCGCGGGCTGGGACCTCGGCGGGATCTTCGGCTCGCTGGACATCGCCAACGTCCAGGGCTACGACTTCCACGGCTCGGGCAGCGACAACTCCTGGGAGCCCGACCGCACCGGCCACCAGGCCAACCTCTTCCCGGACCCGAACGACCCGTACGGCAGCCACTTCAGCGTGGACGCGGCCGTCCGGACCTACCTCGACGCCGGGGTCAACCCGCGCAAGCTCACCATCGGCTTCCCGTTCTACGGACGCGGCTGGCAGGGCGTGGCGGACGGCGGCGCGAAGGGCGTCTGGCAGTCCGCGAGCGGGGCCGCACCGGGCCAGTTCGCCGAGGAGGCCGGCACCCGCGGGTACCAGAACCTGATCACCGGTGTGCCCGGCCTCACCGTCTACCACGACCCCAAGTCGGTTGCGACGTACGGCTACACGGGAGCCGGCGGCCAGTGGTGGACCTTCGACGACGCCTGGTCGATCGCCCAGAAGACGGACTACCTCAAGTCGAAGAACCTGCTCGGCGGCATGATCTGGGAGATGTCCGGCGACACCCCGTCCGGCACGCTCATGACCGCCCTCGACAGCGGCCTCAGGTAGCCGGTACCGGCGCCCCGGTACCGAGCGCCCGAAGCCGACCACCCCGCCACGCCACGCCACGCCACGCCACGCCACGCCACGAGAACGGAACAGGAACGGGGCGGGTGCTCCTCCACCACGGGAGGAACACCCGCCCCGCACCGGTGCACCGGCCCTGCGTCGCCCGCGGGCGCCGGGCCCTACCGCGACGCCATCGACATCAGCTTGCGCGCAGCCCGGTTCTGCCGCAGCACCTGGGCGAAGGTGGTGTGCCCCTGGGTGGTCCGGGCGAAGGCCCGCCACGCCGCCGGCACCAGGCTGACCGCCGCGTGGAAGAGGTACGGCCGCCGCTCGAAGGCGCCCAGCAGCTGCTTGCCCGCGCGCATCTCCACGCCCAGCCCGGCCTTGATGGCGAACGCGTAGTTCAGCGCCTCGCGACGCACCTCCGCCGCGTTGCCCGCCTCGGCGACCTTCACCGCCCACTCGCCGGCCAGCCGGCCCGAGCGCAGCGCGTACGAGATGCCCTCGCGGGTCCACGGCTCCAGCAGTCCGGCCGCGTCCCCGGCGACCAGCACCCGGCCGCGGGAGAGCGGCGAGTCCTCGGCCCGGCAGCGGGTCAGGTGCCCGGACTCGACCCTGGGGGTGAAGCCGGACAGGCCCAACCGCCGGATGTAGTCGGCGAGGTACTGCTTGGTGCGCTCCCCGTCGCCGCGTGCCGAGATGACGCCGACGGTCAGGCTGCTGGTCTCGGTCTTCGGGAACACCCAGCCGTAGCTGCCGGGCAGCGGGCCCCAGTCGAGGTGGATCCGGCCCGCCCAGTCGGCGGCGACCTGGGGCGTCACCGGGATCTCCGCCTCCAGGCCGAGGTCGATCTGGTCGAAGGTGACGCCGACGTGGCGGGCGATCCGACTCGCGCTGCCGTCCGCGCCGACCACCGCGCGGGCCTCGAAGGTGCGTCCGTCGGCGGCCGTCACCAGCGCGGTGCGGTGCTCGCCGCCGCGCTGCTCGACACCGGTGACGGTCACTCCGGTGACCAGCACCGCCCCGGCCGCCTTGGCCGCCTGCACCAGGCGCAGGTCGAACTCGTCCCGGTTGACCAGGCCGAAAAGCATCCGCTGGGAGCGCCGCGTCCGGGTGTACCGCCCGTCGTACGCGAAGGTGACGGCGTGCACCCGGTCCTGCAGCGGCAGCCGGAAGTCCGGCGGCAGGCTGTCCCGGGAGGGGCCGATGATGCCGCCGCCGCAGGTCTTGTAGCGGGGGTGCTCGGCCTTGTCGAGCAGCAGCACCCGGCGGCCCTGGGCGGCGGCCGCGTGGGCGGCCGAGGAGCCGGCCGGTCCGGCGCCGACCACCACGACGTCCCAGACGCCGTCCGGCGGCGAGGCCGGGTCGCCGAGCGGCGCAGCCGTCTCGTCGTCGTTCGGGCTGTCGAGCGGGCTACGGGAATCGGAGCTTCCGGAGTCAGTCACGTCGAGCAATCCTATGCGTCCGCCCGCCCCGCCGGACGCAGCACCGCCCGAGCGTCCTCACGAACCCGCCGCACGGCTCCGGCCACCCGACCACGCCCGACCGCGCCCGACCGCGCCCGACCGCGCGGGCCCCGAGCCCCCGGCTCCCGGCCCGCGGCCCCCGAACCCCCGGCCCCCGAGCCCCGGAACCCGCTCCGCCTATGATCGGCGGTACCCCAACCGCCCCCTCTGCCCGCAGCATCCCGCGGGCGGACGCATCCCCTCGGAGCCCCGATGTCACAGCCCCTGGCCGACGCCGTCCGGTCCCTGATGGACCGTGCCCGCACCGACCTCGCCGAGCTGGTCGCCTTCCCGTCGGTCGCCGACCCGCGCCAGTTCCCGGTCGAGGAGTGCGAGAAGGCCGCGCGCTGGGTCGCCGACGCCTTCGCCGCCGAGGGCCTGACCAACGTCCAGCTGCTCGACACCCCGGACGGCACCCAGTCCGTCTACGCCGAGCTCCCGGGCCCCGAGGGCGCGCCGACCGTGCTGCTCTACTCGCACTACGACGTCCAGCCGCCGCTGGACGCGGACGCCTGGCTCAGCCCCGCCTTCGAACTGACCGAGCGTGACGGCCGCTGGTACGGGCGCGGCGCCGCCGACTGCAAGGGCAACATCCTGATGCACCTGACCGCCCTGCGGGCGCTGCGCCAGGTGTACGGGGACGCCTACCCGGTCGGTCTGAAGATCATCGTGGAGGGCTCGGAGGAGCAGGGCACCGGCGGCCTGGAGCGCTACGCCGAGGCCCACCCCGAGCTGCTCGCCGCCGACGCCATCATCATCGGCGACACCGGCAACTTCGCCCCCGGTCTGCCCACGGTGACCGCCTCGCTGCGCGGCATGACGGTGGTCGAGGCCTCGGTCACCACCCTGGGCGGCAACCTGCACTCCGGCGCCTTCGGCGGCGCCGCCCCGGACGCGCTGCAGTCGCTGGTCCGGATGCTCGCCTCGCTGCACGACGAGAACGGCGACGTCGCGGTCGCCGGGCTGAGCGCCGACCAGACCTGGGAGGGCGTGCAGTACCCGGAGGAGCAGTTCCGCTCCGACGCCAAGGTGCTCGACGGCGTCGCGCTGACCGGCACCGGCACCATCGCCGACCGCCTGTGGGCCCGCCCGTCGGTCACCGTGCTCGGCATCGACGCCCCGCCGGTGATCGGCGCCACCTCCTCCGTCCAGGCCGCCGCCAAGGCCCTGATCAGCCTGCGCGTCCCGCCGGGCATGGACGCCACCGCCGCCCAGGAGGCGCTGGTCGCCCACCTGGAGGCGCAGGTCCCGCTCGGTGCCGACCTCACCGTCGAGCGCCAGGGCTGCGGCTCCCCGTTCCGGGCCGACACCACCGGCCCGGCGTACGAGGCGATGGGCGAGGCCATGGCCGAGGCCTTCGGCACCGACATGGTGGCCTCCGGCGAGGGCGGCTCGATCCCGCTCTGCAACACGCTGCGCTCGCTGTACCCACAGGCCGAGATCGTGCTGATCGGCGTCGAGGAGCCGACCACCCAGATCCACGCGGTCAACGAGAGCGTCGACCCGCAGGAGCTGGAGCGGATGGCCCTCACCGAGGCCCTCTTCCTGCGCCGCTACGCCGAACTGCGCTCCGTCTGACGGACGTCGGGCCCGGGGCTGCTCGCGGTCCCCGGCCCCGGCCCCGGTCGTCCGCCGCGCAGCCGGCGGGCGGCCGCCACCGCCGCCGCGTACCCGACGGCGCCCACTGCGAGCCCCGCGCCGGCGCCGAAGCACACCTCCGGCACCAGGTTCCGCTTCAGCGGGCTGAGCCGGTGCAGCACCCCGGCCGCCGTCGCCGCGCCCAGCACCGCGACGGCGGTCCGCCGTGTCCGGGGCGCGAGCCCGACGGCCGGCCGCACCGGCTCGACCGCCCGTACCGCCCGCGCCGCCCAGCCGCCCATCGCCACCAGGGCGAGTGCCGAACTGCCGTACTGCAGCGCCTCATAGAGCGGCACACCGGCCACCGACCGGTCCAGTACGGGCAGCAGCCGAACGCCCAGCCGGCCGCCGTGCGTGAACGCGTCCCAGCCGACGTGGGTGGCCGCGCCGATCGCCGCCGACGCCGCGAACCACACCGCGTCGGCACCAGCGCCCGCGCCCGGTTCGGTGTCCGCGCCCGTGCCCGTGCCCGCCGTGGTGGCGGCGCGGCGGTGCGTCAACGCCTCGGCACCGCCCGCCCACCGCTCGGGCAGCAGCGCCACCAGCGGTCCGCGCAGCAGCCCGTGCCAGCCGGCCACCAGCGCCCCGGCGATCGCCACGTCCAGCGTCGGCACCGCCCACCAGCTGTGCGTCAGCTCGCCGTGGCCGTAGACCCCGGGCAGCAGTGACTCGGCGAAGAACGGCACGTCGGGCGCCATCGACCCGGCGACCAGCGCCGACGCGACCAACGGCCCGCGCGCCCCGGCCCGGCGCAGCAGGGGCAGGACGGCGGCGGGGTGGCTCAGTGTGAACGGCATGCCCCCATCCTCGCGCCCCCGCCGTCGGCCCGGCCAACCCACCGGCCCGTCCGGCACCGGCCCGTCCGGCACCGAGCCGTCCGGCACCGGGCCGTCCTTGCACCGGGCCGGCCGACCGCCACCCCGCCCGCAGCGCAAGCCACCGGTTCGGTCGCAGCCGCCGACTACGCCGCGTCCGCCGCGCTCGCCAGCCCGACGGCCACCCGGCACCCCGCCTCCAGGTACCGCAGCTCACCGCTGCGCCGGGCGTCCAGGGAGGCCGCCAGACGCCGGTAGCGGCTCGGGGGCAGCAGCTCGGCGGCCTCGTCCAGCGTGACGAAGCGCCAGCTGCGCAGCTCCTCCTGCTGCAGCAGCAGGTTCTGGCGGCCCGCCGCGTCCAGCAAGCCGCCGTCGTACACCAGCCGCAGACCGCCGCGGCGCGGACCGGTGCGCGGCTCCCAGTCGACGGCGAGCAGGCGCAGCCCGGACGGGTCGAGGCGCAGGCCGAGTTCCTCGGCGGTCTCGCGCAGGGCCGCGTCGGTGGGGGCCTCGCCGCGCTCGACCACGCCGCCGGGGAAGTCCCAGTCGGGCTTGTAGACCGGGTCGACCAGCAGGACGCGGTCCTGCTCGTCGAAGAACAGGACGGCGGAGGCCACGGTGTCCCCGGTCGGGTCAGGGCTCTGGACGATCGGGCAGCGGGCGGCGCCGACTCGGACCAGTTCGGCGATCCGGAGGGCGGTCTCCCGCGGCGTGAGTTCGCTGGTGTCGACCATCCGGGCGTCCCCGACCAGCCAGCGACGGGCGGCGCGGTAGCGCGGCAGGTGCTCCAGGCACCAGGTCCGGACCCGCTCGCTGGCCTCCGGGTCGCCCGGGCACTCCTCCCGGTTGGCGATGCGCTCGCGCAGGATCGTTTCTTCTGGGTCCAGGACGAAGTGGTGCACCGTGATCCCGTGGGAGGCGAGGTCACCGAAGATCTCGTCCCGGTAGTCCTCCCTGAGCAGCGTCATCGGGACCACCAGCGGGCCCCCGACCTCGTCGAGCAGTGCTGCCGCCGTCTCGGGGACGAGTCGGCGCCAGGCCGCGAGGTCCTGGAAGTCGGACACCGTCGCCAGCCGGTCGGCCGGGAGCATCCGGCGCAGACCGAAGCCCACCTGCTCGGGATCGAAGAGCACGCTCCCGGGCAGCAGTTCCACCAGCTCGCGGCAGGCGCTCGTCTTGCCCGCCCCGAATGTGCCATTGACCCAGACGATCACAACGTCCCCTGCCCCTCGACTTCCCCCGATGCCGATCGCATCGGGCAGCGCCCCCGTCGGCCGAACCAGCGCCACCCGTGGTGGTACCCGCGTCACGCCGCTCCCCATGCCTCCCCACCGCGCCCGTCCGTGCGCCCCGGTCTGCCCCGTGACAGCGGCATGTGCCCAGGCCAGGCGCCCGAGGTCGGAAATATGCAGACCGGTCTACATCAAAATTGCACCCCTTCACCACTGCTCACGCACAGGAGATCGGATGGGCCGGATTCCTGTGCACACCCGCCCCGCGTCACCGCACCCGGCTCATGCGCCCCAGCCTGCACGGCGGCTTGCAGTGCGGTCCGCGCCCCGGGTTGCGCCCCGGTCTGCGCCCGCTGCGCCCGCCCGCTTGCGCCGCCGACGCCCCGGCGCGTACAGAGGAACGATGAAGCTGCTGCCCGTCGGCCGAGTCGTCGTCATCGGATCGGTGAACACCGACCGCATCCTGCGCTGCCCCGTGCTCCCCTCCCCCGGCGAGACCGTCCTCGCCGACGCCGCCACCCGGGGCTTCGGCGGCAAGGGCGCCAACCAGGCGGTCGCGGCGGCCCGGATGGGCGCGGCGACGCACCTGGTCGCCAAGATCGGGCGCGACTCCGACGGCGAGGCGGCGCTCGCCGATCTGCACGGCGCGGAGGTCGAGACGGGCTCCGTGCTCACGCACCCCGACGCACCCACCGGTCAGGCGATCGTCATGGTCGACCCCGCCGGCGAGAACAGCATCGTCGTGGTCCCCGGCGCCAATGCGCACCTCACCCCGGACGAGGTGACCGCGGCCCTGAGCCGCCTCCGGCTCCTCCCCGTCGACGTGGTGCTCACCAGCAACGAGGTCCCCGCGGAGTGCATCCGCGCGACCGCCGCCGCCCTGCCCGCCGCGGGCCCCTCCGGCGGCACCCGCTGGCTGCACAACACCGCTCCGGCCGGCCAGCTGCCGGACGTCGGCCCGACCGGGCGGCGGCCGCTGGTCATCGCCAACGCCGTCGAGGCCCGCCAGCTCACCGGGGCCGCCGACGTCACCGAAGCCGCCCGGGACCTCGCCACCCGCGCCGAGGGCGCGGTGATCACCCTCGGCGGCGACGGCGTCCTGGTCGCCGCGGACGGACGGTACGACCGACTGCCCGCCCCGGCCGTCCGGGTGGTCGACACCACCGGGGCCGGGGACGTCTTCTGCGGCGCACTCGCCGCCGAGCTCGCGCGCGGCAGCGACCTCCGCGCCGCTGCCGCCACGGCCGTGGCCGCCGGGGCCTTCGCCGTCACCGCCCTCGGTGCCCGCGGTGCCCTCCCCCGCCCGACGGACCTCTGACCGCGGGACGGACCTCCGACCGCGCGTCGGACGACCGGACCCCGGACGAGACCGCCCCGGACGACCGAGCCGGCCCCGGACGACCAGCCGCAGGCCGGGGGCGCCGGCCCGACCGGACGCCCCCGACCTCCGGACTTGCGGACCCCGGGCCCGCGGCAGCCGCTACGGCCGGCCCATGTACGCCGGGTAGTAGCCGCTGCTGATGCTGGAGATCCTGATGTTGGTCCCCGGCCGCGCGGCCTCGACGTACTGATTGTTGCCCAGGTAGATCGCCACGTGCTGGATGCCCCGCGGAGTCCCGTCCGGCGACCAGAACAGCAGGTCACCGCGACGCAGCTGGCTCGCCTTGACCGGCGTGGTCGCCGCGAACTGGTCGTTGGCGACCCGCGGCAGGCTGATGCCGCCGCGCTTGAAGGACTGCTGCACCAGGCCCGAGCAGTCGTACCCGTCCGGCCCGTTGCCCGCCGTCCTGAACGGCTTGCCGAGCTGCGCGAGCGCGTACTGCACGGCGGTCTCGACGTCCGGGTCCGCGGCCACCGAGCCGCCGGAGGAACCCGAGCCCGAGGAGCCGGAGGAACCCGACGACGAGGAGCCGCCCCCGGTCCGCGCCAGGTAGACGTCGTAGTGCGAGGTCCAGCGCCACTCGCCCTTGCTGTTGCGGAACCAGTAGCGCGAACCGTCCCAGCCCTGCTTGATCCCCCCGCTCGACTTCGTGCCGCTCGACGACGCGCCCGAGGACTTCGTCCCGCCTCCGGTCCGGGCCAGGTAGACGTCGTAGTGCGAGGTCCAGCGCCACTGCCCCTGGCTGTTCTTGAACCAGTACCGCGAGCCGTCCCAGCCGGCGTGCGCCGGCGCGGTCTCGGCGGCCGCGGGGCTCACACCGGTGCCGAGGCCGAGGACACCCGCTCCGGTCGCGATCACGGCCACCATGCCTATCCCCCGGCGGAGCCGCGCGGCCCGGGACGGACGGGGGGAACGGGTGGTGGCAGCAACCTGCTGCGCGGTCGGTTCGTCGGCGGCATCCGGCGCGCCGGTGTTGACGGTGGTCATACTGCTGACTTCCTTCACTGCTGCGGTCTCTGCGAGTCGCTGCGGATCGCGCGGCTCGCTGCGGACTACCGCCGGGCGGGCGGCTGCGGAACTGCTTCGAACCCGCCGTACGTCCCGGCGACACCGGTCGGTACGGCTCGGCAGATCCCCGCCCGACGCTCGCGGCCTCCGGCCTTGCGGCCGGGAGCCGCGACGTGTCACCCGGGGATTCGATTCTGCCTGCCCGTCACGTTAGGCACGCGTCCGCTCACGGCGCGCAGTGGAGTGCGCCAATGGAAGGAAGGGCCGCCGGCGCTGGCGCCGACGGCGCATCAGGGTGAGGACCCGTCACCGCAGGGGGCGTCCGACGCCCCCTCATCACCGACCCGCGGCCTCCGTCAGCAGCTGCTTCTTCAGCACCTTTCCCAGTGCGTTCCTGGGTAGTTCGGGCACCAGCACGACCCGGCGCGGCCGCTTGTGCACCGACAGCCGATCCGCCACAAAGGCCGTCAGCTGTTCCCCCGTCACGGCGCCGTCCGGGATGACGTACGCGACGATCGCCTGTCCGAGGTCCTCGTCCGGCACGCCGACCACCGCCGCGTCGGCCACCGACGGGTGGTCGCGCAGCGCGGCCTCCACCTCGCCAGCACCGATCCGGTAGCCGCCGCTCTTGATCAGGTCCACCGAGGCCCGGCCGACGATCCGGTGGAAGCCGTCCGCTCCGATCACCGCGACGTCGCCGGTACGGAACCAGCCGTCCGCCGTCCACGCCTCGGCGTCGGCGTCCGGCCGGTTGAGGTAGCCGCTGAACAGCGTCGGACCGGAGACCTGCAGCTCACCGACGGTCTCCCCGTCGTTCGGCACCGGTGCGCCGTCCTCGCCGACCAGCCGGGTGCGCACCCCCTCCAGCGGGAGGCCGACGCTCCCGGGGCGCCGTTCGCCGTCCGCCCTGGTGCTGACGGTGATCAGCGACTCGGTCATCCCGTAGCGCTCGATCGGGGCGTGGCCGGTGAGCGCGGCCAGCCGCTCGAACACCGGCACCGGCAGCGGCGCACTGCCGGAGACCAACAGCCGGGCCGAGGCCAGCCGGGCGGCCGCCTCCGGGTCCGCCGCCAGCCGGGACCAGACGGTGGGCACCCCGAAGTAGAGGCTGCCGCCGGCCGCCGCGTACCCCGCCGGGGTGGGCCGGCCGGTGTGGACCAGCCGACTGCCGGTGCGCAGGGCGCCGAGCACGCCGAGCAGCAGCCCGTGCACGTGGAACAGCGGCAGGCCGTGGGCGAGGGTGTCCTCGGCGGTCCACTGCCAGGCCGTGGCCAGGGCGTCGAGGTCGGCGGCGATCGCCTCCCGCCGGATCACCGCTCCCTTGGGCGCGCCGGTGGTGCCCGAGGTGTAGAGCACGAAGGCGGTCGAGTCCGCGGTCGGTTCGGCGTGGGTGGCGGCGGAGCGCCGCAGCGGATCGACCGGCAGCCCCTCGGCGGAGCCGCCCTCGGGCAGCGCCTCCCCGACGGCGTGGGCGAGCAGCGCCGCACCGGAGTCGCGCAGGATGTGCTCGCGCTCCTTGGGCCCCGAGTCGGGCGGCAGCGGCACCACCGGGACGCCCGCCAGCAGGCCGCCGACCACGGCGGTGACCGTCTCGACGGTGGGCCGGGCGAGCACCGCCAACGCGGGGGCGCCCGCCACCCGATCCGCGACGGCGGTCGCCGCGCCCAGCAACTCCTCCCGGGAGAGCGCCCTGCCGTCGATCCGCAGCGCGTCCGCCGCGTCGCCGAAACCACCCTGAAGTGCCGTCAGCAGTGCCATGCCACCGTCCTCGCCCTCGTCCCACGCCGTCACGTCACGCCCCGCGCATCACACGTCCGGCCCATGAGGTCCGCTCATGCCCCGCGCATCACACGTCCGGCTCATGAGCTCGACTCATGCCCCGCGCGTCGCACGTCCGGCTCATGAGCTCGACTCATGCCTGCGACATGAGCTCGGCTCATGGCCACGACATGAGATCGGCTCATGCCCGCACGTCACGCCTGCGCCGACTCTACGGGCCCCGGCACCATCCGCCGCGCTCCGGGGACGACGACGGAGGGCGTGGCACCGAGCACCCGGCACCACGCCCTCCGAACCTTCCCGCGGGATCAGGCCTTGCGGGCCTTCACCTCGGCGGTGAGCTGCGGCAGCACCTCGAAGAGGTCGCCGACCACGCCGTAGTCGACCAGCTCGAAGATCGGGGCCTCGGGGTCCTTGTTGACGGCCACGATGGTCTTCGAGGTCTGCATGCCGGCCCGGTGCTGGATGGCACCGGAGATGCCCGCCGCGATGTACAGCTGCGGGGAGACCTGCTTGCCGGTCTGGCCGACCTGGCTGCTGTGCGGGTACCAGCCGGCGTCGACGGCGGCACGGGAGGCGCCGACGG
>NZ_JBITTM010000070.1:0-40979 GCF_044541955.1 Kitasatospora sp. NPDC085464 | reverse complement strand
GCGCACGCTCCGAGTCGCCGCGGGAAGCACCCACCCGGGAAGAGCCGGGAAACAAAAATGCGCCTGCGAATACATCAGCAGGCGCACACAAAGTTCATGGGAACCACTACTGCAACTAAAACGACTCTAGCAGGCCCGAGCGCGCTTCGGGTGAACATTTCGCCCGCAGTTTCCGGAGGGCGCCCCCGTGATCGCCGGGCCTGAGCCGTCATGGTCCTCAACACGCCTTGACAGCAGCCTCGTTGACACGTCCGCGAGGTTCCGGCGCCGAGAGCCCGGAAGGACGATCCCGGCGGACACGGCGAGCCCCCTCGTCCCGACGGCGCCGCACAAGTGATCACCTCGCGCTCGCCGGCACCGCTCAGGCGCCCCGGACTGCGCGTGCGGCATTATCACCCCTCACTCGAACGCAAGTGCACCGAATGGGCCCGCTCCCGCGATTTCCGGCGCATACTGGAGGGGATGAACAACTTCGCAGCAGCCCGCCGCCCCCTGCCGAACAGCCCCTTCAAGGCCCCGCCCGAGGCGCCCCGCAAGCACTTCGCCGTCGGCGACCGCGTCACGCACGACCGGTACGGCCTCGGCCGCGTCATCGGCGTCGAAGGCGACGGCGACACCGCCGTACTCGTCGACTTCGGATCGCAGCGGGTACGCGTCTCCCCGCCGTACAGCACGCTGTTCGTGCTCTGACCCGGCCGCCCCCGGCCCCCGCGCCAAGGGCGCACACGCCTCCCGGGTGGAGCACCCGGGAGGCGTCGCCAGAGGGCGGGCCGGGGGTGCCCGCGCGGGCGGACACGGATCATGGGCAGCGATGGTGCCCATGGACGGACAGGGGCAGGCTGAGAAGTGCACCCCGCGACGGACGGCCGATCGGACCCGCAGCCGTTACGGGCCGCGCCGGCCGCGCTCCACTCCACGCACCGAGTCCTCGGAGGTCACCCATGACCGATCCCGCTGCCCGCCACACGCTCGGCCCGATCGTGGTCGGCACGGACGGTTCGCCCCAGGCCCGGAATGCCGTAACCTTCGCGCTCCGCGAGGCCCGAATTCGCGCCACCGGCCTGCGGGCCGTCTGCGCGTACGAGTACACCCCCACCCGGCGCTCCGGCTTCGAATGGACGGTTTCCTCGGGCCCCGACCGCGACCCCGTCCCCCAGCAGCGCGACCTCGTCACGCAGGCGGTGGCCGACTCCGTCAAGGAACTGCAGGAGCAGCTCGGCGAACCGTTCGTGAACGTGGAGATCGTCTGCGAACCAGGCCGCCCGGCGCAAGTCCTCCTCGAAGCGAGCAAGGACGCCGGCCTGCTGGTCGTCGGCTCCCGAGGGTCGGGTGCCTGGGGACGCCTCGCCCTGGGATCGACCAGTACCGAGGTCGTCCACCACGCCCGTCTCCCGGTCGTCGTCGTCCCGGCGGAACACGACACCGGAGCTTCCTGAGCGGGTTCATGGCCGACAGTGGGGCCGGGGCCGAGTTCCGCGAGGGCGATCCGCTCAAGCTCCACCGCCGTCAGCAGTTGGCGCAGAGCGACCACCGGAGTTCGAACGTCGATCTGCGGTCAGACCGGCGACGACGGGACGGGGGCCGGTTCCTCCGGCGCCCGGGTGCCGGGGGGCTCCTCCTCGGTCCCGGGAGCGATGCCGCGGCGCTTGGCCACCCACACCGCAATGATGACGACCGCCAGCGCCACCAGGGCGATGGTCAGCCGAAGGCCGAGGTTGGCGTGGGAACCGAAGCCGAGTTTGACGATGGCCGGGGCGATCAGCAGCGAGACCAGGTTCATCACCTTCAGCAAGGGGTTGATGGACGGTCCGGCGGTGTCCTTGAAGGGGTCTCCCACGGTGTCGCCGATGACGGTGGCCGCGTGGGCGGGACTGCCCTTGCCCCCGTGGTGGCCGTCCTCGACCAGTTTCTTCGCGTTGTCCCAGGCACCGCCCGATGTCGCCAGGAAGACGGCCATCAGGGTGCCCGTTGCGATCGCACCGGCGAGGTACGAGCCCAGCGAGCCGACACCGAACAGGAAGCCGACCGCGATCGGGGCCATGACGGCGAGCAGGCCCGGCGTGGCCAACTCGCGCAGCGCGTCGCGGGTGCAGATGTCCACCACCCGGCCGTACTCCGGCCGTTCGGTGCCGTCCATGATCCCGGGCCGGGTGCGGAACTGTCGGCGGACCTCGAAGACCACCGCACCGGCGGAGCGCGAGACGGCGCTGATGGCCAGGCCGGAGAAGAGGAAGACGACGGCGGCACCGGCGAGGAGACCGACCAGGTTGTTGGGCTGGTCGATGGCCAGGCTCAGGCTCGACCCGTGGGCGGCCGGGCCGACCTGGGCCTCCGCGGTGTTGATGGCGTCGGTGTAGGAGCCGAACAGCGCGGTGGCCGCGAGTACGGCGGTGGCGATGGCGATGCCCTTGGTGATCGCCTTGGTGGTGTTGCCGACCGCGTCCAGTTCGGTGAGCACCTGGGCGGCCCGGCCGGTGACGTCGCCGGACATCTCGGCGATGCCCTGCGCGTTGTCGGAGACCGGACCGAAGGTGTCCATCGCGACGATCACGCCGACGGTGGTCAGCAGCCCGGTGCCGGCCAGCGCGACCGCGAAGAGCGCGAGGATCAGTGAGCCGCCGCCGAGCAGGTAGGCGCCGTACACGGCTGCGCCGATGGCCACCGCGGAGTACACGGCTGCTTCCAGGCCGAGCGCGACACCCGAGAGCACCACGGTCGCCGGGCCCGTCAGCGAGGTCCTACCGATCTCCCGCACCGGGCGGCGGCTGGTCTCGGTGAAATAGCCGGTGAGCTGCTGGATCACGGCTGCCAGCACGATACCGATGGCCACTGCGGCCAGAGCGAACAGCCGCGGGCTGCCCGCGTGCCGGGTGATCTCGGCCGGCACCCCGTGGAGACCGGAGAAGTGGGCCGGCAGGAATGCGAATACGGCGCCGGCCACGAGAACCAGCGATACGCCGGCGGAGGCGAAGAAACCGCGGTTGATCGCGGTCATCCCGCTGCGGTCACCGGCCCGCGGCGACACCAGGGCGATGCCGAGCACCGCCGTGAGCACCCCGATTCCGGGCACCACCAGCGGAAAGGCCAGCCCGATGTCGCCGAACGCGACACGGCCCAGGATCAGTGCCGCGACGAGGGTCACGGCGTACGACTCGAAGAGGTCTGCCGCCATGCCCGCGCAGTCCCCGACGTTGTCGCCCACGTTGTCGGCGATCGTGGCCGCGTTGCGCGGATCGTCCTCCGGAATCCCCTGTTCCACCTTTCCCACCAGATCCGCCCCCACGTCGGCGGCCTTGGTGAAGATCCCCCCGCCCACCCGCATGAACATCGCCAGCAGTGCCGCGCCGAAGCCGAACCCTTCCAGCACCTTGGGTGCGTTCGCCTGATAGATCAGCACCACCGCCGTGGCCCCCAGCAGACCGAGCCCGACGGTGAACATACCGACCACCCCGCCGGTGCCGAAGCCGATCCGCATCGCCTGGTGCGAATCCGAGCGCACCGCCTGCGGCGCGGCCGACGCCTCTCCCTCGGCGGGTGCCCGTGTCGCGGCCGCCCTCGCCGCCGCGGCCACTCGAACGTTGGCGCGTACCGCCAACTGCATCCCCACGTACCCGGTCACCGCTGAGAACACGGCCCCGACCAGGAAGAACACGGAACGGCCGATCCGCTGCCCCCAACCGTCCGCCGGCAGCAGCAACAGCACGAACGGCACCACCCCGGCGAACACCCCAAGAGTGCGGAACTGGCGCGCGAGATAGGCGTTCGCACCTTCCTGCACGGCTCCGGCGATCTGCCGCATGGCCGGGGTGCCCTCATCTGCTGCGAGCACCTGCCGTGCCAGTGCCCAGGCCACCACCAGGGCACCGGCCGCGATGGCCGCGACGACGACCACAAGGGTTCGGTCCGACCCGGTCAGCACCGGTGCGACCGCGGTCCGGACACCGACCATACCGTCCTCCTTGACGTTGCGCTGGTGCGCCCTGCGCCAGGCGCCCGTCAGGGGTTGGCCCCTGTTCAGACCGAGGCTAACCCCTGGTGCCAGAGGCCCTCAGAGCATTGGCGCCAACCGGGTGACCCACCGTGCGACCACTGCTGACCCGCCCGAGAATGGAGGCCTAGGGGCCGGCGGCGACGCATGACGCCGACGAACGCGCTAGGAGACACCGCCATGGACTTCGAAGTGATCGTCGAGATCCCCGAGGGCTCGCGCAACAAGTACGAGATGGACCATGAGACCGGGCGGATCCACCTGGACCGGATGCTGTTCACTGCTACGCGATATCCAGCCGACTACGGGTTCATCGAGCACACCCTCGGCGGGGACGGTGACCCTCTTGACGCGCTCGTCATCGTCGGGGAGCCGACCTTTCCGGGATGCAGCGTCACCTGCCGCGCCATCGGCATGTTCGTGATGACCGACGAGAAGGGGCCGGACGAAAAGGTGCTCTGCGTGCCCGCGCACGACCCTCGATTCTCCCACCTGCAGGACATCGAGGACGTACGCTCCTTCGACCTCATGGAGATCACCCACTTCTTCGAGGTCTACAAGGACCTCGAACCCGGGAAGTCGGTCGAGGGCTCGCACTGGGCCAACAAGGCCGAGGCGTACGCCGAGATCGAGGCCTCCCGCGCCCGCGCGGCGACCGGGAGCAGCTGACGCCGGGAGCTCGGCGCTGAGCACTACGCCAGGCAGGTCGTCCACCTCCACTGCCGCACCCGACTACCGTTCACGACCCGACCGGTGAGCAGAGATCAGGTCGCGGTACCACGCGTACGACGCCTTCGGCGTCCGCCGCTGCGTCGCGAAGTCGACGTGGACGAGGCCGAAGCGCTGGTGGTAGCCCTCGGCCCATTCGAAGTTGTCGAGGAGGGACCAGGTGTAGTAGCCGCGGACGTCGACGCCTTCGGCGGCGGCCTGGGCGAGGGCGTCGAGGTGGGTGGCGAGGTAGTCGATGCGGGGGTGGTCGGGGGTGGCGGTCTCGTCGACGGAGCAGCCGTTCTCGGTGATGGTGAGGGGCGGGAGGGCCGCGCCGTAGGTGTCGCGGAGGTGGACGAGGAGGTGGCGGAGGCCGTCGGGCACGACGGGCCAGCCGAAGGCGGTGTGGGGGACGTCGGGGATGTCGACGAGGTCGAAGGGGAGGGCCGGGTCGGTGGGGGCGGCGATGCGGGTGGGGTTGTAGTAGTTGACGCCGAGGCCGTCGAGGCCGGGGGTGTGGATGAGCTCCAGGTCGCCGGGGCGGACGGAGCCGTAGATGTCGTCGGGGACGCCCAGCGCGGAGAGGTCGGGGTAGCGGCCGAGGAGGACGGGGTCGGTGAACAGCCGGTTGTGGAGGGTGTCGTAGGCCGCGGCGGCGGCCAGGTCGGGTTCCGAGGCGGAGGCCGGCTGCACGGGGGTGAGGTTGTTGGAGAGCATGACCGCGTGACCGCGCTCGTGGAGGGCGGCGGCGGCCAGGCCGTGGCCGAGGAGCTGGTGGTGGGCCGCGGGGAGCGCCTCGAACATCAGGGCGCGGCCGGGGGCGTGGGTGCCCAGGGCGTAGCCGAACACCGTATGGACGAAGGGCTCGTTGAGGGTGATCCAGGTGGGGAGGCGGTCGCCGAGGCGGTCGGCCATGACGGTGGCGTACTCGGCGAAGCGGTGGGCGGTGTCGCGGTTCAGCCAGCCGCCGTGGTCCTCCAGGGCCTGGGGCAGGTCCCAGTGGAAGAGGGTGGGCAGCGGGGTGATGCCGGCGTCGAGGAGGGCGTCGACGAGGCGGTCGTAGAAGGTGAGGCCGGCGGCGTTCACGGCACCCGCGCCGGTGGGCTGGATGCGGGGCCAGGCGATGGAGAAGCGGTAGCCGTCGAGGCCGAGGCCGCGCATCAGCTCGATGTCCTCGGGATAGCGGTGGTAGTGGTCGCAGGCCACCGCCCCCGTGTGCCCGTCGCGGACGGCCCCGGGCCGGGCGACGAAGGTGTCCCACACGGAGGGGCCGCGCCCGTCCTCCGCCACTGCCCCCTCGATCTGGTAGGCGGCGGTGGCGGCACCCCAGCGGAACCCCGGCGGCAGGTCGTAGCGGTCCGGCACATCAGCCTCCCGGGCGTGAATATGAGGAAGGCTCATGTTACTGACGTCACGCCGAAACACCAGGGGGACCGACCGCCGGCGCCGAACCCGTCGGCCCCCGGTCAGCCTCCGACAGCGACATCGGCGAAGGGCACGGGACTCAGGCCGAGCGGGCCCCCGAAGGGAGAGTTCAGGGCGTAGACGAGGACGACCATGAAGGCGATGAGGCTGGTGAAGCCCATGGCCAGGACGAGGTGCGTACCGGTGCGCTCGATGCCGAAGAGGAACATCAGGCCCAGGGTGAGTGCGCCGCCGGCGAGCAGGCCGAACCACATGACGCCCGACATTCCCCGCCTCCCGTCCGCCTCACGGCCGTGGCGCGCCTGGTAGGCGACCGAGATCTGCCCGAACGCCAGCTGGTCGACCTGCTGCTGGGCATTGGTGGTGGGCTCGAAGGACGTCCAGGCGTTCTGTACGTCGTGCAGGAGCGTCCAGCCACGCGTGCCCAGCGGCCTGCCCTGCGCCATCAGGGGCCACTCGTCGTTCCGGACGTAGGCGGCGTAGGTGTCGGCCGCCGCGCGGGCCCGCTGAGCAGCGGCGGGTGGCAGCCCGTCGGCGAGCAGATAGGTCTGGTGCAGTGCCCCCGCCTCGGCGCTGATGTTGGTGTCGGCGTCCGACTTCGCCTCCCACACCGTCACCAACGCGAGGCCCAGCACCAAGGCGTACAACACGCCGACCATCATCGTCAGGTACTCGGCGGTGTCGTCCCGCACCAAGCCTTCCCGCGCCGAACGCCTCGCCCTACGGCCGTTCAGCAGGACAGCACCGCCGGCGACCACGACGAACCCGACGACGATGCCGATCACGGCGATCACGTGTTCCATGGCGCCCCCGAGCTCGGGTAGGTCCGGCGCCGCAGCCTCCGGCGACGCCACGCGATGGCTGCGGCGGCCGTCGCAGGAACGAACAGGAGCAGGAAGAACAGGAGAAATCTGTGCAGCAGCGGGGGCGTGCCGTGGCCGAACCGGCCGGAGTGCAGAAGGGGTGACGACACGTGGTTTCCCCCTGCGAGTGGCCCCGGGGAGCCGGAGGGTGTCGGCGTCGTGGACGCCGCGCCGCCGGCGCCACTCGGTGAGGCCTGTCCGGATCTGTGCCCGTTGCCCGGCGACCCGGCACCGGAAGCGCCGGTCCTCGGTGCCCTCGGTCCGCCCGAGGGGGACCCGGATGCGGGCGACCTGGGTGCACGGGCCCCGACCGCGGGAACTCCGGCGCCGACTACCCCGCCCGTCGTGGGTGTTCCAGGAACAGGGGCTGCACCGGCTGCTCCTGGGACACCCGCGGATGCTCCAGGAGCGGAGGCCGCACCGACTGCCCCCGGAACGCCCGCGGATGTTCCAGGTAGTACAGGAGCCGGGACCCCGGGCGCAGCGACTCCGGGTGCGGGGCCACCGGGCGCGGGGCCACCGGGCGCGGGGCCACCGGGCGCGGGGCCACCGGGCGCGGGCGCTCCGGCTGCGGGAACTCCGGGGGCGGCAGCCCCGCCCGCGGGCGCTCCAGGAGCAGCGGCCCCGGGCACAGGTGCACTGGGCGCAGGTGCCCCGGCTGCGGGCGACGCGGGTACAGGAGCTCCGGGGGCGAGGCCCCCGCCCACAGGGACCCTCGCTCCGCCTGCAGGGCCGCCCGGCGCCGGACCGCCAGGTGCAGAACCGCTGGGCGCAGGACCACCCGGCGCAGCGCCACCAGGTACAGGACCGCCGGGCACAGAACCACCAGGTACAGGACCACCCGGCGCAGCGCCACCAGACGCCGCACCGCCAGGTACAGGGCCAGGAGGTACAGAACCACCAGGGACAGGACCACCCGGCGCAGCGGCACCAGGTACAGGACCGCCGGGCGCAGAACCACCGGGCGCCGGACCGCCAGGTACAGGGCCAGGAGGTACAGAACCACCAGGTACAGGACCGCCGGGCGCAGAGCCGCCAGGTACAGAACCACCAGGCCCCCCTGCTCCGCCCGGGGGAGCCTCGGGTGCTGGGGCCCCGACTCCGCACGCAGGCACTCCAGCCATTCCAGCCGTTCCCGGCGCCACCGGAGCTCCCGGCATTCCCGGAGCTCCCGGCGTTCCCGGCGTTCCCGGCGTTCCCGGCGCTACCGGCGTTCCCGGCGTTCCCGGAGCAGACGCGCTCGCGCCCGGCGTCGCGGTTCCCGGCGTCGCCGCTCCCGGGGGCGGCGGTGCGCCCGGAGCCGGTGCACCCGCGCCGGGGGGTGGTGCCGGGTTGGCCTCCACGCCGGTGTAACCCGAGTGCGCCGTGCGGGAGAGGGCGCGGTGGCCGTAGGCCGTCACCCCGTGGGCGGTGACCAGGCCCTGGTGTTCACCGGGCAGGGCACGCACGGTCGCCGTGCAGACGATGGTGGCGACCGGCTGGAGTCGCGGGATGCCCCCTGCCTCGCCGTCCTGGCAGTGCGGCTCGGTCCCGGGCGCGAGGGTGTCGGCGATCCGGATGTCGGTCACCGGGGATCCGCCGCTGTTGCGCAGCAGGTAGCGCACCCGCACCTGGTCGCCGGCCTTCACCGTGGGGGTGCCTGATTGGCCGTCGACGGTCACGGACAGCTCCAACTCCCCCGCTACAAAGCCATCCTGGGGAAGGACGGCGAATGCGTTGGCCAGTGGCTGACCGGCGACCGAGCCGGCCAGCACAAGGCCGGCGACAGCCGCACAGAAGGACGATTTCCAGCCAGGCATATGATCCAGTTATGGCCTGGGGAGCGGCCCGCGCTCCTTCTGACACGCCATCCGGGGGTATCGACCCGCGCCGATCACACCACAGGGCTATCGGCAGCAGAGGCGGCCGTGCAGCGACCGCAGCCCCGCACCGTCCCGAACGTGCCCCACGGACGGGCACTGCCGGAGGACCTGCGTGACCACTGAGGAGCGGGTGCCAACCCGCTTCATTCGCTGGGCAATTCATGGACAAAGCCCGGTAAAGGCTGCGCGCGACGCCTTGAGGCGCCGGAAGACCCGTCAGTAACCTCGGGGCGACACCGCGCGACAAGGAACGCCTGCGGTGCGGCCCCCCGATGCCACCTCGGCTGTCATGCGCCTGACATGCCGCATTCCGGGGCCATCCCCCACCTCCCGTACAGCGCAAGCACCACGCCGGTCCGCGGCCACCGCCGGGGCCGGCCAGCACATGCCGCGATCCGTCAGCACGGGCCCGAGCCCGTACCGGCGAACACCCCGTTGCCGGCACAGGCCGCGCCCTCGTCCCCCACGGAGGGTCGACTCTTGCGCTCCCACTCCCCCAGCAGCAGCCTGCGCCCGCCCAGGGCGCGCAGGTTGCTCGCCGCCCTGCCGGCCATGGCCATGGCCGCGACCGGTCTGCTCGCGATCGCCGCGCCGAGCGCGAACGCCCAGAGCGACGCGCCCACGGCCGGCGCCGCCACCAAGCGGGTCTGTGCCGCCCCGAGCCACCCCGGCGAGATGGCCTGCCTGGCGCTCGTCCGCACCGACCTGGCCCAGCACCTGACGCTGGCCCCGGACATCAACCCGTCCGGGTACGGCCCGAGCGACCTCGCCTCGGCGTACAAGCTCCCCGCCTCGGCCGGCTCCGGCGCCACCGTCGCCATCGTGGACGCCCAGGACGACCCCAGCGCCGAGTCCGACCTCGCCACCTACCGCTCGCAGTACAACCTGCCGGCGTGCACCACCGCGAACGGCTGCTTCAAGAAGGTCGACCAGCGCGGCGGCACCAGCTACCCGACCGCCGACAGCGGCTGGGCCGGCGAGATCTCGCTCGACGTCGACATGGTCAGCGCGGTCTGCCCCAACTGCCACATCCTGCTGGTCGAGTCCGACGACGCCTCCATGGACAACCTGGGCGCCGCGGTCAACACGGCCGTCTCGATGGGCGCCAAGTACGTCTCCAACAGCTACGGCGGCTCCGAGGACTCCACCGACCCGACCTCCGACGCCAGCTACTTCAACCACCCGGGCGTCGCGATCACCGTCTCCTCCGGTGACTCCGGCTACGGCGTCGAGTACCCGGCGGCCTCGCAGTACGTCACCGCGGTCGGCGGCACCAGCCTCAACCACGCCTCCAACACCCGTGGTTGGAGCGAGTCGGTGTGGGGCAGCAGCTCGGGCGGTGACGGCGCCGGCTCCGGCTGCTCCGCCTATGACGCCAAGCCCGGCTGGCAGCACGACACCGGCTGCGGCAAGCGCACCGTCGCCGACGTCTCGGCCGTCGCCGACCCGGCGACCGGCGTCGCGGTCTACCAGACCTACGGCGGATCCGGCTGGAACGTCTACGGCGGCACCAGCGCCTCCTCCCCGATCATCGCCGCGGTCTACGCCCTCGCCGGCGCCCCGGCCTCCGGCACCACCCCGGCCTCCTACCCGTACGCGCACACGGGTTCCCTGTTCGACGTGACCAGTGGCGCCAACGGCAGCTGCTCGCCGTCCTACCTGTGCACCGCCGGCGCCGGCTACGACGGCCCGACCGGGCTCGGCACCCCCAACGGCACCGCCGCCTTCACCTCTGGCAGCACCGGCGGCAACACCGTCACCGTCACCAACCCGGGCAGCCAGAGCACCGCCCAGGGCTCCTCCGCCAGCCTGCAGATCCACGCCACCGACTCGGCCACCGGCCAGACCCTGAGCTACGGCGCGAGCGGCCTGCCGGCCGGGCTGTCCATCAACGCCTCCACCGGCCTGATCACCGGCACCGCGACCACCGCGGGCAGCTCCACCGTGACGGTCACCGCCACCGACGGCACCGGCGCCAGCGGCTCCACCACCTTCGGCTGGACCGTCACCGGCACCGGCGGCGGCTGCACCGGCACCCAGCTGCTGGGCAACCCCGGCTTCGAGACCGGCAGCGCCTCGCCCTGGACGGCCAGCTCGGGCGTGATCGACAACTCCAGCGGTGAACCCGCGCACGGCGGCAGCTGGAAGGCCTGGCTCGACGGCTACGGCAGCACGCACACCGACACGCTGAGCCAGTCGGTCACCGTGCCGGCCGGCTGCAGGGCCACGCTGAGCTTCTACCTGCACATCGACACCGCGGAGAGCACCACCTCCACCCAGTACGACAAGCTGACCGTCCAGGCCGGCTCCACCACCCTGGCGACCTTCAGCAACCTCAACGCGGCCGCCGGCTACACCGTGCACAGCTACGACCTGTCCGCGTTCGCCGGCCAGACCGTCACCGTCAAGTTCACCGGCACCGAGGACTCCTCCCTCCAGACCAGCTTCGTCCTCGACGACACCGCCCTCACCACCTCCTGACCCGACGACAGCAAGCGGGGGCCGCGGCGTGCACACGCCGCGGCCCCCGATGCCGTCCACAACACCCGGTCGGACCGGACGGCCAGGCCACCGACCGCCCGACAACCGGCACCGGGGCGGGGCCGGGGCGGCGGCGAGCGCGGCCGGGCCCGGCTACTCCGGGAGCAGTTCGGCGCGGCGGTCGGCGACCTCCCGGTGCAGGGCGTCGCGCACCGCCCGTACGGCGGGGTGGGTGACCGCCTCCCGCCGGACGGCCAGCGTGATCGGCAGGCGGATGTCGACCTCGTCGGCCAGCAGCCGCCGCAGCCCGGCCCGACCGGTGAGGAAGGCCGGCAGCACGCCGATGCCGGACCCCAGGCGGGTGGCTTCGAGCTGTGCGAAGACGTTCGTGGAGGAGAACGCGGGGGTGACGCCCGGCAGATGGCGTTCGATGTCGAGGTCGCCGACCTGCAGCATCGACTCGATGTAGAACACCAGCGCGTGGTCCCGCAGGTCGGCGACCGTCCCGGGGGACCCGCAGCGCGCGAGGTACTCCTCGCTGGCGTACAGGCCCAGCGCGTAGTCGGTGAGGTGCTCGGTCACCAACCGGCTCTTGGGCGGCCTGCCGATCGCCAGGGCGAGGTCGAAGCCGGCCGGGCGAAGGGTCAACTGCCTTGTGGCCGTGATGAGTTCGACCTGAAGTCCGGGGTGTTGCCGGCGCAGCCGGGCCAGTGCCGGGGTGACGACGAGGGTGCCGAAGCCGTCCGGGGCGCTCACCCGGACAGTGCCGTGGAGGGACGGCGCGTCCTGCCCGGACACCGCGTCGACGACGTGGACGAGGGCTTCCTCGATCGCGCGGGCGCCCTGGGCGACGGCCTTTCCGGCCTCCGTCAGGGCCCAGCCCTCGGTGCCGCGTTCCATCAGCCGCACGCCGAGGCTGCGCTCCAGCGCGGTGATGCGGCGGGACACCGTGGTGTGGTCCACGCCGAGCGCGTCGGCCGCCGCCACCAGGCGCCCGGTGCGGGCGACGGCCAGCAGGTAGCGGAGGTCGTCCGCGCGGAGCCTGCGCGGGTCGATCCCGCGCGGGTCGGGTCCGGGCACTTCGGACGGACGCACCTCGGGCGGGCGCGGGTCGAGCCCGCCGCGGTCCGGCTGCGGCGGTGGGGCCGGATCCTCGCCGACCGGGCCGGAACGGGGGTGCACCCGGCCAGCGTATCTGCATTTCTGCACACCAGGTCTGCGCGATTGACGATTGAACGCACAACGCGCGGGCGTCACAGTCGAACCCGCGCCGGGCGGAGCGCCCACCCACCCTCCCCCACCGTCGAGAGGTCCTCCATGGTTGCCAGCCTTTCCCTGCCCCGGATCCTGCGCGTCGGGCCGGGCGCCGCCGAGGAGTTGGGCGACGTCATCCTCGGGCTGGGGCTGAACCGCCCCCTCGTCGTCACGGACGCGTTCCTGGTCGGGACGGGCGCGGCGGAGCGCCTGACGGCCACTCTGCACAAGGCCGGTCTGCACCCGCGGGTGTTCTCCGACACCGTGCCCGACCCGACGACCGCCTCCCTGGCCGCGGGAGTGAAGGCGCTCGACGAGCACGAGGCGGACTCGGTCATCGGCTTCGGCGGCGGCAGCCCCATGGACACCGCCAAGGCCCTCGCCCTGCTCGGAGTCCAGGGCGGCCACATGCGCGACTTCAAGGCGCCGCGCGTCAACGTCGGGCCGGCGCTGCCGGTGATCGCCGTCCCCACCACCGCCGGCAGCGGATCGGAGGCGACCCAGTTCACCATCATCACCGACAGCGCCACCGACGAGAAGATGCTCTGCCTGGGCCCGGCGTTCCTGCCGCTCGCCGCGGTGGTCGACGTGGAGCTGACCATGTCGATGCCGCCCCGGCTGACCGCCGACACCGGCATCGACGCCCTCACCCACGCCGTCGAGGCGTACGTGAGCCGAAAGGCCAACCCCTTCTCCGACAGCCTCGCCCTCACGGCGATCGGCACCATCGGCCGCCACCTGCGCCGCGCCTACGCGGACGGCTCCGACGCCGTGGCCCGCGAGGCCATGATGCTCGCCGCGACCCAGGCCGGCATCGCCTTCTCGAACTCCAGCGTCGCCCTCGTGCACGGCATGAGCCGCCCGATCGGCGCCCACTTCCACGTCGCGCACGGCCTGTCCAACGCGATGCTGTTCCCCGCGGTGACCGCCTTCTCCGTGTCCGCGGCGCCCGGCCGGTACGCCGACTGCGCCCGCGCGCTGGGCGCGGCGACCGCCGCGGACTCCGACGACGCGGCCGCCGACAAGCTCGTGGACGCGCTCCGCGTCCTCTGCCGGGACCTGGCGGTCCCCACGCCCCGCGTGTACGGCGTCGACGAGGCCGCCTGGAAGCGGCTGACGCCCCTCATGGCCGAGCAGGCCCTGGCGTCCGGCTCCCCCGCCAACAACCCCGTCGTCCCGACCGCCGAGCAGATCCAGGACCTCTACGCCCGGATCTACGGCTGACCGCGGCGGCGCGCCACGACCGGGGCAGCCGCGTCAGTGCGCCGTCGCCGGGGTGTCGACGAGGAGGTCGAAGGCGAGCCCGCTGGAGCCCTCGCCGCGGCCGGTGCCGCGTTTGGCGCTGAGCCAGACGCAGACCCGCCCGTCCCGCCAACGGGTCCGGTTGTAGGCGACGGCGAGCCGGGTGCCGGACTGCGGGACCTCCTCCTGGTTGACGAAGTACGACTGCGGCGGCGTCGCGTCCAGGCCCTCGCGCAGCAGCGAGGTCCGCGGTTGGACGGGCGGCAGCACGTCGACGACGTTCGGCATCGCCGCACGCTGGAGCTGGATGGTGCGGTTGTCTCCGGGGACGTGCACCGGGATGAACGGGATCCAGTTCTCCGGGACGGAGTTCATCGCCTCGTACGCGATCGGCGCGAGCGGGCCGCCCGGCTCGGTGGGCGGGTGCAGCCGCAGGTGCCGCGCCTGGATCCCGGCAGCGACCTCGCTGCCCCGGCGTCCCTCGCCGGTGGCCCGCGGGACGGTCAGTTCGATGCCCCACACCAGGTTCGCGTTCTCGTCGCGGATCAGCGACACCTCCTCCAACGCCGGGCCGTCGGCGACCTTCGGCACGCTGGCGGGCAGGAACAGGCCGGTGTCGGCGGCCGCGCCGGGGGCGCTGTCGATCGTGTCGAGGGTGAACATCGACCAGCGCTGCCAGTCGTCGTCGAGCCCGGTGCCCGCCGAGGTGATCCACAGCCGCTCGCCGAACACGTCGGTGACGGCGAGGCCCTGGATCGTCGCCACGGTGCCGACCGGCAGCTCGCACGGGAGTTGGAACCAGTCGTTGCTGTAGACCAGCGCGAACTCCAGGAAGACCAGCCGGGCCAGGTCCGTGCTGTCCGGTGACACCGCGGCGAAGTTGGTGGCGCCGTCCTCCACCGCCCACCAGCGCGGCAGCGGCATGCCCGCGTACCGGAGCGGCGCCGGGAACACCGTGCGGTTGATCGGCGGCAGCGGCGGCTCGGTGCCGCCGACCGGGGCGGCCGGGTCGAGCGAGAAGGCGTGCCAGTCCAGTTCGCCGCCCGGGTACTCCTGCGCGGTGAGGACCTTCTCGCCGCCGCCCGGGGCGGAGCCGGCCACCGAGAAGCGGTGCTCCAGCCGGCGCGGGTCCCAGGCGCCGTCGGCGTCCGGCTGGTCGATCAGGTCGTCGAACCAGGCGACCAGGCGGTCGCCGAGCGCGTCGAGCGCAGGGCGGTGCAGGTGCAACAGGTCGCTGATGCCGTCCGACGCATGACCGCCGTCCTTGAGGTGGCGGTAGAGCAGGTAGCCGTCCATCCGGCGCCCGGCGACGGCCTGCAGGGTCGACCAGACCTCCGGGTCGGCGACCCGGGAAGCGTCGGCGTCCGTGGCCGGGTCGGGCAGCGCGATCGGGTACAGCCGGACGTACTGGCCGCGGAAGTCGAAGGCCACGCTGCCCAGCACCGGGGAGCGGCCCAGCAGCTTGAGCCACCGCCGGCCGATCGCCAGCCGCAGGTCGAAGGCGATCCGGTCGGCACCCGCCACGAACGGCACCGGACGCCGTTCGGCCAGCGCCTCCAACGGCCGGTCCGGCGGCAGCGGTTCGGGCGTCCCGCCGGCCGGGCGGAAGCGGCTGGGCCGGGCGACGGCGATCGAGTAGGTCGCGGTGACCGGCGAACCGCCGTCGCTGCCGCGGAACTCGCCGAGCTGCCACTGCCGGGTCAACAGCCAGAGCGGGTCCCGCACTTCGGCGCGCAGCGCCCGCTCGAAGTCGGTGGTGCGCGGCCGGCCCTCCAGCCGGTTCCACACCCCGACGGCCGGACGGTCCCGGGCGGCGAGCGCCTCGGCCAGGTTGTCGATGCGGGGCTCAGGCATGGGCGGCCTTCCAGCGCTGGTTGGCGATCGCGAGGTCGGTGGAGATCGTGATCGGCTGCCGGGTGGCGGACATGACGGTGGCCGGGAGCAGTTGGGCGTAGGCCGTGCCGTCGAGGTGCTCGGGTTCGACGCCCCGGGACTTGGCCAGGTCGAGCGTCTCCCCGATCGCGGCGATCAGGTCGTCGGTGTTCCAGGTGCCGGTGCGCACCGGCGGCACGACCAGCAGCATCGCCTGCGGCGGTTCGGAGTCCGGTCCGTCGTAGTGCAGCGCGATCCCGGTGGTCTCGCGCTCGGCGGGGATGACCTCCGTCCACTCGTCGAGCAGCAGGCCGACCTGGGTGGGCGGGGGGATCAGCGGGTCGGACGCGTAGTGGGCGGTGAACAGCACCTTGTCCTCGGTGATGGCCGTTCCGGGCTTGAACTCCATGGCCAGCCAGTGGTCGTCCGGCCGGTACGGGAGCTGGATCGGCACCAGCTGCGGTTCGGCGGACTGCAGCAGGTCGCCGAGGATCCCGCCGGGCCCGCGCAGGGCGTCGCTCAGCACGACGGCCTTCTCCCACAGGCGGGGCTTCTCGCGGACCCGGGCGATGCCGTGCGCCCAGTCGTCGACGGGGAAGTCCCGGCCGAACGGCGGCTGGGTGAGGTGCTGGACGAGCTTGCCGCTGTCGGCGCGGGCCTTCTTCCAGTCCGCGGCGAGCTGCGGGTCGGGGGTGAACTCCGGCACGGCGAGGACGTCCTGGCCGAGGAGGGCCTTGAGTGCGTCGGTCGCCGCCCCGACCCGGTCCGGCCCGGTGACGGCCACGTCGTGGGCGGCGAGGGCCGTGTCCGCGGCGGCGAGCCGGGCGAGGACCTCGGTGCGCAGCGCGGTCGCGCGGTCCAGCAGGTCGCGCCCCAGCAGGACGACCCGGTCCTGGAAGGGCCGGAGGCTGAGGTCGGTCGGGTCGAAGTCGGTCAGCGGGAGCTTGGCCGCGACTTCGGCGAGCAGGCCGCTGAGGGTCGTCCGGGTGGTCCTGGCCTCGGACCTGAGCGACTGCAGCTTGGCGTTGAAGGCCTGCCGCCGGTTGGCGACGACGGCGCGCATGGTGGCCGGCTGGGCGGGCAGCGGTGCGGTGGGCTTGGTGGCGATCAGGCGTTCCGCCTGTTGGAGCAGCCGGAACCGTTCGGCGGCGGAGGTGGCGGCCGGCAGCGCGTCGTAGGCGGCGAGCAGCGCGTCGGCCCTGGTCAGCGCGCGGGTCATGCGGTCCGCGGCCGCGGCCACGGCGGCCAGGACGTCGGTGAAGACGCCGCGGCGCCACATCGCGAGTTCGCCCCAGCCGCTGCGGACCATGCCGAAGCCGGAGGCCGTGGTGACCAGTCCGGCGTATCCGGTGAGCAGGGTGTCGACGGCGGCGAGGATCCGGTCGCGCTGGGGCTGGGCGTCGGCCGGGTAGAGCGGTGCCAGCGTGGCGAGGTAGTCCTCGACGTTCTTGCGCAGGGCGTCCAGGGAGGCGCGGACCGCGGCGGGGCGCTCCCGGGGCAGCGAGACGGCCGTGTCGGCGGCCCGGTCGGCGGGGGCGGGGCCGGAGGCGGGCACCAGGTCGCTGGGGCGCAGCGGTCGGGCGGTGGTCAGCAGTGAGCGCAACGCGGCGATCAGCGGGGAGAGTTCGAAGAAGGTGATCCGCCCGGCGACCCGGTCGGTGTAGCGGATGGTGAGTTCGGCGTCGGGCCGGGGGTTGTCGGTGGCGAGGACGACGCCGACGATGCGGTCGTCGAGGTCGGTCATGGCGCCTTCGCCGACCGGGCGCAGCGCCCAGAGCAGGTCGATCGGCTGCAGGCCGGTGTCGGCCTGGGTCACGGCGCGGCTGCGGGACTGTCCGGTCAGCGGGTCGGTCCAGGTGACCTGGGCGACGACGGTGACGGGTGCCGGGAGCAGGGCGGGCAGCCAGGCGTTGACGGCGGGTTCGGCCTGGGCGCGGGGGGTGTTGTGGGACAGCGGCGGTGCGCCGGCGTCCGGGGGGAGGCCGGGGGTCAGGCGCAGGCCGAGGCGGTGGGTGAGGGTGGTGCCGCTGCGGGGTGTGGCGACGACGGCGGGTTCGGGGGGCAGGCCTTCCTTGGCGTACGCGTCGAGCGTCGCGGAGGCGCGTTCGGGGTTGCCGAGCAGCGCCTGGTGGGTGCCTTCGGCGACGGCGAGGTCGGCGAGGGCGTCGTGGACGTCCAGGAGTCCCAGGACGGCCCGGTCGACGACGCCCTGCTGGGTGTCGTCGAGCCCGGGCAGGCCGTCGAGGCTGAAGGGGTAGGTGGTGTCCGGGGCGTCGCCGCGGGTCACGCGGCGTACCAGGGCGAGGCCGTCGATGACGTTGTGGGCCTCGATCTGTTCGATCGCGAGGGGTTTCGTCGGGTCCGGCTGGTCGGCCTGGTGCGGGACGGTCTGGGCGATCCGGCCGGCCCGGAGGGGGAACTTCAGGCGCAGGGCGGAGATGACGAAGTCGACCTCGGCCCGTTCGTGGCTGTCGTGCAGGGCGCGCTCCAGCCGGTAGCCGAGCAGGGCGCCCAGGGACTGGCCCTGGCGCATGCCGTCGAGCAGGCCGAGCGCGATCCGGACCCGTTCGGAGCTGAGGTTGACCGCGAAGGACCCGGGGTTCTGCGGTGAGCCGTTGGCGAGGTAGCCGGCGCGCAGGACGGCCGCGGTGCGGGCCTGGGCGGGTGACGGGGCGTGCAGGTGGCCGCCGTTCTTCTCGTCGTGCATGAGCGGCCGGCTGCCGCGGAAGACGTCGGCGAGGGGGCCGGTCAGGGTGACGTCGGTGAGCTGCCGCTCGCGGGGGCGGACGTCCTCCAGCCAGCCGTACGCGCCCAGGTGGAGGCCGCGTGCGGCGGGGGCGGTGCCGTCGGGGCCGTACCGCAGTTCGGCGAGGCGTTCGTTGGCCAGGCCCAGGCGCCAGGCGTCGAGCCGGTAGGTGGCGCAGTCCAGGTGCTCGGCCAGGACGCGTTCCAGCCGGGCGGTGGGCAGGGTGGCCAGCAGGTCGAGGGCGTCGGCCTGTTCGGCGAGGCGGGCGGTGCCGGGGGCGGTACCGAGGACCCGGGGGATGTGGTCGACGACCAGGCGGTCCGGGTTTCCGGTGATCTCCGGCGCGGGTGAGTAGAGCCGCCGGAACCGGCTCTCGCTCGGGATGCCCTGCCCGGGCTGCGGGATCCTGACGTGGATGAACGCCGGGTCGGCAGCGGCGATCTCGGCGGGGGTGGCGACGTCGGCGGCGATGGCCAGTTCGGTGGCGGCGTCCGCCCAGCCGAGCAGCAGCGCGTGCCGCAGCAGGAGGTGGAGCAGCGCGGAGGGCCGGTCGTCCTCGGGGAAGCCGGCCTCGGTGCGGACGGTCTCCAGGTCGGTGCGCGCGTGGGCGGCAAGCCACTGCAGGTAGTTGGCGCCGTCGGTGGTGTACGGCCGGACCGGGTCGGTCTCGGAGAGCGGGCGGTCGTCGACGGCCGGGGCGAGCAGCGGGTGCTGGGTGTCGAGGAACAGGCGGCGGATCAGGTCCGGGTCCTGGGCGGGGCCGCTGTCGGGGTGGCCGAGGCGGGTCAGCAGGGCGCGGATCGGGTCGGGCATGTGCAGTTGCCGTTCCAGGGCGGTCAGGACGGTCGGGCCGAGCGCGCCGAGGTTCTCCCGGTTGAAGATGTCCTCGACGCTCTGCGCGTACCGCTGGTAGTACTCGGCCGAGGTGGGGTGCAGCGCGAGGATGTCCAGCAGGTGCTGGTGCGCGTCGTCGGCCCGGCCGCCGAGGTGGGCGACCTTCGCGGCGGCGGTCTGCCAGTCTGCGGCGGCGGCCTGGAGCACGGTGTGCAGGCCTCGGCGGTGGGTCGCGGTGGCGGCGGTGTCCGGCCAGGCGAGCCGGGAGAAGGCGGTGGTGGGCAGGATTCCGTACGGCTGTCGGCCGATCCTGACCGCGGGGACGGGGCCGCGGCCGGAGACGTGGCGGAGGTAGAACTGCCGGGTCCGGTCGACGACGGCGCGGCTGAGGATCGGGTGGAGCGTGGTCTGTAGGTGGTAGCCCCAGGTCGCGGGCCACAGGGCGGTGTCGGCGGCGCGGGCGTCGCGCTGGTCGGTGCCGTCGGCGTTGGGCATGCCGGCGAGGTCGGCCGGGTCGAGGCCGAGCAGTTCGGCGAACCACTGGCCGTCGGTGCGGGTCGTCCAGTCGGTGCCGGCCTCGGCGGCCCGCAGGCCGGTGGCGGAGCGCAGGCCCGCGTCGGCCTCCTGGGCGCGGTCGAGGCCGGCGGGTGCCTGGGCGGTGTTGTTGGTGGGGGTGCCCTGGGGCAGCAGGCTGAGCCCCGCGGGGCTGCGGAGTTGGCGGGTGAGCTGGGCGGTGAGGTCGGCGGCGGACTGGTCCGGGGTGGACCGCCGGCGCAGGCCGAGCACCACCAGCCGGTCGAGGCCGCCGCGGAGGTCGGCGGTGAGCCGGATGCGGAAGCCCATGCCGACGGTGACGGCCCGGCCGAACTCGGTCAGCCAGCGCAGTTCGTCGGGGACGGTCATCACGCCGGTGGTCTCGTCGACCGTCAGGTGGTCGTCGGAGCCGGGGTCGGGGCTCACCGGCAGGCTCGCCGGGACGGGTTCGCCGTCGAGGTCGACGACCTTGCGGCCGCCGGCCCAGCCGAGGACGCGGAAGTGGTCGGGCAGCAGGCCTGCGCGGGCCGCGACCGTCCAGGACTGCGGGGCGATGCCGGAGGCGGGCGGGCGGGGCACGACCAGGAAGGCCATCAGGGCGGTGTCACCGGTGGCGACCGCGGCCGCCTCGATGCCGGCGGGACGGCGGGCGCGGATCGCCGCCGCCCTGGTCGGGCCGACGGCGTCGAGCAGCGCGGCGTCGGCCGTGCGCAGCGCGACCCGGTCGCCGTGGGCGCGCCAGACGGCCGTCCAGTAGTCGGCGGTGGGCCCGCGGTCGTCGGCGGGGAGGGCGGTGTCGCTGAGGACGACGAGCACGGTGGCGCCGGCGGGGACGGGCACCGGCCGGTCGGCGGGGTTGGCCGGCCGGTGGTCGCGCAGCAGCCAGGCGGCGCGGCCGGCGGCGATCCGGCCGACCAGTTCGTGCCAGGCGGCCCGGTCGCCGACGGCGGCGCCGCCGGTGCGCCACAGGGCGGTCCAGTAGGCGTCGAGTGCGCCGAGTTCGGCCTCGGTGGGCCGCGGTTCGAAGGAGTCGACCGACCACTCGTCGGGGAAGACGCGGACCAGCAGTTCGGTGGCGGTGAACCTGGTCTCGATCCGCACCGGGCCCAGCAGGACCGGGTAGTCGTCGCTCAGGTCGTTGTCGGCCATACCGGGAGCATCTCCTGTGCGTGGACGGCGACCATGACCGGCGCCTGGAAGAGGATGTAGGCGATGTCGGCGGAGCTCAGCCGGGAGTACCAGAGCGGCAGCGCGTCGTCCTCGGTGCGCTGCTGCTGCTTCTCCTGGTCGTCCTCGGAGCCGTCGAAGGGCGCGAGCGGGACGTGGGTGGCGTCGGTGAACTCGATGAAGCCGAGGTGGTCGGGATCGACGTGCTGCCAGGTGAGGTCGTTCCACACCTCGACCGACGGCAGGGGGCCCTCGGGTTCGTCGACGCCGAAGCGGGGTTCGCCGGGGCGTTCCTTGAGGACGAAGAACCAGCCGAGGTCGCCGGGGGGCTTGCCGCGGGCCTCGGCGGCGTCGAGGTCGAAGCCGAGCAGGTAGATGTCGGGTTCGACCTTGGCCTCGTAGAGCGGCAGCCGGACCAGATCGGCGGTCGGGTGGTCCTCGTCGGGCAGCGGGGCGGGGACGCGTTCGCCGGTGGTGACCGGGTTGCCGTCGTCGTCGAGCGGCCAGACCGCCCTGTGCGCGTAGACCGCCGTGTTCGGGTACTTCTTCAGCAGCTCGCCGCGGATGACGAGCACCAGGTCCTCCTTCTGCGCGGTGCCCTGCTGCTGCCGGTTGTCGTTCTGGCCGAGCAGGGCGGCGGGGCCCCAGCGGTGGATCGGCCGGATGTCGTACAGCCGCTCGCGGCGCTGCTCGGGGGTCTCGCCGGGCGGTGAGAGGACGGCGCGCGGGTCCCAGAACTGGCGGAACGGGGTGCCGCGCTGGTCGGTCGGGTACTCGCGCCAGAGCATCTCCCGGGCCATCTCGTGGTTGAGGCCGACCAGGAAGGACTCGATGAAGCGGCGGTTGTTGGCGAGCAGGGTGATGGAGTTCGCCGGGATCAGGTTCAGGTTGGGCGCGAACACGTCCACCGAGAGGTCGATCAGCGACTGGTACATCGGCAGGTCGATCACCGGGTAGGCCATCGCCTCGATGAACTCCTCGGCGAACGGCCGCAGTCGGTCGGGCAGGTCGACCGCGCCGAGCAGGCTCCTCGGGACGGTGGTGTCCGAGCGCAGCCGGGACAGCACCGCGTCGGTGGTCCCGGCGACGCCGAGCCGCTCCCGGACGGCCGGCTGCCCGACCGCGGCGGACGCGTCCCAGCCCGCGTAGAGCTCGTTCAGCGCGCCCTTGAACCGCTGGGCCTCGGGGCTGTCCCGGTCGCCGCCGGTGGTGGGCGGGACGGGGTCGCCGATCTCCTTGATGACGAAGTCCGGGCTCTTCGGGAGGGAGCCGACCGGGTCGGCGGGGGCCGCCGTCCGGACGCCGACCACGGGGTGCAGCACCTGGTCGAGCTGGCCCGGGGTCACCAGGGCGGCCGGTTTGACCTTGGGTGCGGCGGCGGTGACCGCTGCGGTGGCGGCGTCCATCCGCGGCACCAGTGCCTCGCGCGGCTGGTCCGGCGGGAAGGTGAGCGAGCGCATCAGCCGGGCGCCGGGGCGGGTGAGGCGCCGCATCGGGGCGGACAGCGGTGCCGCGGCGACCCGGCTGGTCGCCACCTGGAAGCCGACGGCCAGCTGCTCCGCGGCGCCGTCCGCCGCGTCGGTCCCGTCGGTCCCGTCCGACACGTCCGTCCGGTCCGTCCCGGCGGGCCGGCCGGTCGGGGTGGTCGCCGGGGTGGTGACCCGGGGGTGTGCGGGCGCCGTCAGGGTCAGGTACTTGCCGGTGGGCGGCGGCGCCACCGCGCCGGCCGGTGCGGCGGGCGGTTCCAGGTGCCTGACCTGGAGCCGGTGCCCGACCTCGCGGGCGAGCTGGGCCTCGCGGATCCGCGCGTTGGCCTGCAGCACGTCGCCGATCTGGGCCCAGGCGGCGTCCATGAACTCGTCCTGCCGGGCCTGGACGACCCGGGTGCCGAAGTTCGCGGCGACCCGGTAGCGCGGGTCGAGGTTGAGCCGGTGCACCCAGGCGCGGTTGGCGGGCGAGGGCAGCGGGTGGCCGGCGTCGTCGATCAGCAGGCGGGAGGTGAGCGCGTGCCAGCGGCCGTACAGCGGCGGGGTGATCACCGGGTCGACCCCGGCGGACAGCGCCTGCGCCTGGTCGCCGGGCAGCGCGGCGTGGGCGGCCGCCGGCGTGCGGTCCCGGTAGGCCTCGGCCAGGTTGACCAGGTTGGCGAGCGCCTGCTGGAAGGGGTGCGGGTAGGGCGCGGCGGGCGCCGGCTTGTCGTACCAGTTGTCCCAGTTCTCCCAGTCGTCGACCGGCTGCTCGGGCAGTTGGAGCGCGCCGCCGAGCCGCAGCACGCCGCCGATCGAGGCCGGGGTGGTGATCGGCGGCAGGCCGGGGCCGGCCGGGCGGTGGACGTCCATGCCCCGGCGGCCGACCTCGGGGGCGGGGCGGCGCGGCTGCAGCAGCCGGACGAGGTACTCGAAGTCGCCGGTGGCGCCGGTGGTGAAGGACCACCGGTGGTAGTAGGGCAGTCGGCCCTCGCCCTTGCGGTCGGGGTAGTGCGGGCCCCAGGCGGAGTACAGCGCGCCGGGGGCGAGGGCCGGGTCGAAGCCGAGCCCGGCGAGCCGGCCGGTCTCGAAGGCGGGCACCAGGAACGCCTCGTACGTCCGGTCCTGCTGGAGGTGGCGCGGGCAGACCAGCCGGGAGCAGGCGCGGTCCGGGTCGGTGCGCAGCACCTCGGCGAGCGTCTGCAGCACCTGGTCGCCGGGGCCGGAGAGCTCCCGGGCCACCTGGTCGTCCAGCGAGCCGTGGACGTGGACGTGTGCCCAGGCCCCGAGTTGATCCGCCGGGGGCAGGGCGTTCGGGTCCTTGACGGTGACGTACGGCAGGGGTGCGCCGCCGCTTCCCTCGTCGAACTCCGCGGGTGTGCCGGACGGGTCGCTCTTCGCGGTCAGGACGACGAGCGCCAGCCAGGGGGCGAGGCGGTCGGTGGAGCCGTCGGGCCCGGCCGGGCTGTAGCGCCAGAGGAAGTCCTCGTCGTAGAACTCGATGTGCGCGAGGTAGTTCGGCTCGACGTTGGTGGTGCCGGGCTGCGGCTCCCGCCGGGAGATCGCGCGGGCCTCGACGCCGACGACGTCGCCGGGCCCGTAGAGCTGCACGGGGCGTTCGACGGGCCGGGACAGCGGGGAGCCGTCCAGGGCCTCGCCGCTCAGCAGGAGCTTGACCGGGATGGTGGCGCGCGACGAGCTGCCCGGGTCGCCGGTGATCCGGGTGGAGAGGCCGGAGCGCAGCCAGGGCAGGAAGGAGTAGCCGTTCGCGGTCATGCGCCGCTCCCGTCGAACAGCTCGGTGGCGGCGGTGAGTTCGGTGGCCGTCGGGTCGGCGGCGGCCAGGCCGGAGCGGGTGGCGCCGCCGGTGACGAGCACCTTGGTGTCGGGGAGCACCGCGGCGGCGAAGGCCCAGCGGCCGGTGAGCAGGCCGGCCCGGGCGGTCCAGGTGTCGGAGGCCGCGTCGTAGGCGACGACGCTGCGGTAGCCGGCCTCGTCGGGGTCGCTGCCGGTGCCGCCGATCACCAGGACCTTGCCGGGGCCGAGGGCGACGGCCCGGTGCTGGGCGCGCCCGGCGGGCATGTCCCGTGCGGCGGTCCAGGCGCCGGTGGCGAGGTCGTACGTCTCCGCCGTCCGTCGGCTGAGCGGGTCGAAGGTGCCGTCGTCGCCGGCGCCCGGTGCGCGGCCGCCGGTCACCAGCACGGTGGTGTCGGACAGCGCGGTGGCCTGGTGCAGGGCGCGCGGCCGCAGCAGGTTCCCGGTCGGGGTCCAGGTGGCGCGGTCCGGGTCGTAGAGCTCGCAGAAGGCGAGGGCGGGGTCCCGGTCGGTGCCGACGGCGGCGGTGCCGCCGACGACCAGCACCTTGCCGTCCTTGAGCGCCACGGCGGGGTGCCCGGAGCGGGCGTCGGTCATGTCGCCGACGGTCGTCCAGCGGGTGGCGTCGGTGGTGGCGGCCGGGTCGTACAGTTCGGCGGAGCGCAGCGCCCGGGTGGTCCGGCCGGCCCGGACCGCGGTGCCGCCGGCGACCAGGACCTTGCCGTTCGGCAGCAGGACGGCGCTGTGGCCCCAGCGGGCCTGGTTCATGGTGCCGGCCGGGCTCCAGGTGTCGGCCGCCGGGTCGTAGACCTCGGCCGAGGCCAGGCCCGGTGCGGTGGAGCCGCCGATGCCGCCGGTGACCAGGACCTTGCCGTCGGCCAGGGCGGTGACGGTGTGCAGCCGCCGGGGCGAGGGCTGGGTGGCGGTGGCCTTCCAGGTGTCGTCGGCCGGGTTGTAGACGGCGGCCCGGCCGAGTGCGGCCCCGCCGGCGTCCGTGCCGCCGACGACCAGGACCTTCGTGGTGCCCTTGAGCACGACCGGTCCGTCGTGCTGCCCGTACCAGGCGGTGGCCCCGGTGAGGTCGTGGGCGGTGGCCCACTTCGCCGCGGCCACCACGGTGGGACTGGTCATGGTGTCGAACCTTCCGTCGTCAGGGGACGTACAACTCGGCGGTGGCGGCGAGTTCGACCGGGTCGGGGCCGGGGGCGGCGGCGCCCGCCAGGGCGGTGCCGCCAGCCACCAGGACCCGGCCGTCCGTCAGCTCCACGGCGGCGAAGTCGGACCGGCCGGTGGCCAGGTGCCCGGTGGCCGTCCAGGTGCCGAGGGCGGGGTCGAGGACGGTCACGCTGCGGTGGCCCGCCTCGCCGGCCGGGCCGCCGGTGCCGCCGACGAGCAGGACCAGGCCGGAGCGCAGGGCCAGGCAGCGGTGTGCGCGGCGGCCGCCGGGCATCGGGCCGAGGGCCGTCCAGGTGCCGGTGGCCGGGTCGTAGAGCTCGGCGGTGGCGAGGCTGCGCGGGTCGTGGCCGTCGGGGCCGGACACCGCGTCGCCGCCGGTGACCAGGACGCGGCCGTCGGCCAGCAGGGTGGCCTGGTGGCCCTTGCGGGCGGTCAGCAGGCTGCCGGTCGGGGTCCAGGAGCCCGTTGCCGGGTCGTGGAGTTCGCAGTGGGCGAGGGCGGCGTCCGGGCCGCCGGTCGGCAGGGCGCCGCCGACGACCAGGACCTTGCCGGTCTTCAGCAGGACGGCCCGGTGCCCCGTCCTGGCGTCGGTCATCGACGGGCCGGTGGCGGACCAGGTGCGGGTCACCGGGTCGAGCAGTTCCACGGTGGCCAGCGCCCGGCCGGCGCCGTCGGTGCCGCCGGTGACCAGCAGCCTGCCGTCGGTCAGGGCGGTCGCCGCGTGGCCGTGGCGGGCGGTGGCCAGCGCGTTCGCGGTGGGCGTCCAGGTGCCGGGGGCGGGGTCGAAGACCTCCGCCGTGCCGAGGACCCCGCCGTCGGCGGAGCGGCCGCCGGTGACGACCACCCGGCCGTCGCCGAGCCTGGTCGTGCCGTGCCCGCGGCGGGCGGTGGCCGGCGGCGGCGCGGCCGTCCAGGTGGCGGAGACCGGGTCGAACAGGGCGGCGGCGGCCAGTGCGCCGCCGGTGGCGTCTTCTCCCCCGGCCACCAGGACCTTGCCGCTGGTCAGCCGGACGGCCTCGACGCCGCGGGCGGCGGTCGGCGGGCTCCCGGCGGCGGACCAGCTCCCCGGGGCGGCCGGGGTGCCCACCGCCTCCTCCTCCGGGATGACGTGCAACCGGTCGGCGAGGCTGCCGTCGTGGCGGATCCAGTCGGCGAGGGCGTCCTCCGCGGTCGTCCGGCTGCGGAAGGTCGCCGCGGCGAGGCTGCCGGTCGGCGGGTGGGCCTGGACGTTGTTGCGGAGGTTCGCGACGACGTAGCGCCGGTCGGTGAGCCGTACGGTCTCGTCGGCCGGGAAGGGCCGGCGCAGCCCGGCCTCCCGTTGGGAGACCGGTGAACGGCTGGTGGCGCTGCCCTGGAGCAGTTGGTTGAACACGGCGGGGCTGACGTCGTGGAAGCGCTTGGGTGCGGCGACGGCGGAGCGGGCCGACATCGGGACGACCCGCCGGGCGTCGGCGGCGGTCGCGGGCACCCCGCTGTCGATGACGTGCAGTTCGTACCGGGCGCTGCGGCGGACGACGCGCGGTGAGAGCAGGGTGCCGGCGGCCGCGGTCAGCTCCAGGCCGGCGTCCTGGTTCTCGTAGGCCGGCCGGGAGAGCTTGGCCGCGTCGTCGAGGTCCTGGAACTGGGCCATCGCGAACTTGTCGCCGGTGACGGAGACCCGCGTCAGGCCGCTGTCCGGCGCGGGGGCGATGCTGAACCGCCGGCCGTCGCCGGGCCGCTGGGCGCCGATCCGGTCCAGCCGGACGTCCAGCGGGATCGCGCGCTGGCGGACGAAGAGCGTGCCGAGCGGGTGGAGGACCAGCTGGTCGGTGTCGGGCAGCTGCCGCAGGGTGACCAGGGCGTTGGCGCCGCCGGAGGGCAGTCTGGTCTGCCAGCCCTCGGTCTTGGCGAACTCGCCGGCCAGCAGCGGGAGCACGGCCACCGGGGGCAGGGTGGTGTTGTGCTCCTCGCCCCAGGAGATGTCGAAGTCGGCGGAGATCTCGAAGAACAGCAGGGAGATGGAGCCGCGGCCGTGCGCCCGCCAGGGCGAGGGGCCCTCCAGTTCGAAGTTCAGGTCGATGCCGAAGACGCCGACGCCGAAGGCCTTCAGGGTGACCCCGGCGGAGATCGCGATGGTGAACGCGAACGGCGAGAAGCGGAACAGCGCGTCGAAGGAGAGGTGGCCCTCGATGCCGAACCCGCCGAAGCCGAGCCGCAGTTCGGCCGCCGCGCCGAACTGGACGGTGTTGCTGGTGACGGCGAAGTAGCCGGAGACCCGGATCAGTTGACCCGGCCGGTTGAGGATGTCCACCGAGAGCCGCTTGGGCACCGGGAAGGGCAGCGGCGGCGGCTTGAAGGAGGGGTGGAAGCCGCCGACCGTCAGGACGAATTCCGGTGAGTCGCCCCAGGCGACCAGCAGGCCCATGCCACCGTCGATGGTCATCATGAGGACGTGCGAGTCGAAGAGTTCGGCGAAGAACCAGAGCCTCGACTTGTCGACCTCCAGCGCGCCCACGAAGTCGACCTGGAGCGCCAGCAGCGGCAGGTCCTCGCTGGGCAGGACGCACTTGAGCACGCCGAGGACGGCGATGTTCCCGGGCGGGATCTCGATGACGACCCCGAGCGAGACGCTGACCAGCGTGGGTGTCCCCCAGCCGATCTTCGCCATCGGCCCGATCAGGAACCGGCCTTCCTCGGGCGGGAAGAAGCGGCGCAGGTCGGAGAGGATCCGGGGGGCGTTGGCGATGACGTCCCGCGGGAACATCACCGACTCGACCGCGCCGGTGCGCACGCCCTCCGCCAGGGCCTGCAGGTTCATCGCGCGGTTGAGCCCGATCAGTCCGCCGACCGCGAGCAGGGTGAACCCGTAGCCCAGTTGGATGCCGGTGGCGCCGAAGTCGGTGGTGATCACGATCAGCAGCGAGAAGCCGTCGCTGCCGTCGGGCATCCGGGTGCTGATCAGACCGATCGCCTTGAGTTCGACCAGTCCGGCGAACTCCAGGTCCAGGGCGCCCGCGTACTCGCCGTGGTCCGGGTCGAAGTACAGGTACCCGCCGCCCTTGACCGGCCCTGCGTCCACCGAGAGGCCCACGCCCTTGGGCGGCTTGAAGCCGAAGGAGAGGTCGACCGGGCCGAGGTTGCCGTCCCCCTTGGGCCGCAGGGCCACGTCGGCGTTGAGCCCGATCTGCTCCACGACGGCCGTGACCGGGCCCAGTCGGGCGCGGAAGGACACGCCGAGGCCGATCGGCAGCCCGTCGGCGTTCGGCGAGGCGGAGATGGTCAGGCCCTGGATCTCCAGCGGGCCGAGCTCCAGGTGCGCCGGGAGCTGGATCTCCAGGTTGGACGTGCCGCGGAAGTAGAAGCCCTGCCGGTAGGAGACGCCGACGGTGAGGTCCGCACCGAGGGTGAACCCGCCGCTGGGCAGGACGGCGCCGACGAAGCCGTCCGCGCCGGCCGGGGAGAAGACGAACTCCAGCCCTTCCAGGCCGAACTCGGCGAAGAAGTCGACGGCCTCGCCGACCAGCCGGACCCCGCCCGCGCCGGAGATCCGGCGCAGCTGCAGCCTCGTGCCGTCGGCCCTGCCGAACAGCACCCGCGGGGCGTCGGCCGGGCCCGACCGCTCCACCCGGACGTCGATCGACCCCTTGGCGTGGACCGGCCCGGTGGACGACTCGAAGCCGAGGACCATCTCGATGCCCCGGCCGGGCCGCACCAGCAGCGCGACGCCGCCCTGGAGGTCGAGGTCGCCGCGGATGGTGACGGCGATGTCCGGGCCCAGGTCGAACCGGAAGCCCTGGCGACCGGTGAAGGAGGGCATGAGCGCGAGCCCGGGCGGGGCGTCGGCGGCGGCGGGCAGCGGCAGCAGGCGGACGGCGGCGGTCATCTCGGCCGTGGGCTGGACGCGTTGGAAGAGGACCGCGGCGAGCGTCTTCGGATCCGGCGCGAGCGGGTCCGGAGCGGAGCCCTGGACGGCCAGCGCCGTCGAGGGCGGGACCGTCCCCGTCTCGACGTCGGCGCCGATGGTCCGCAGCAGGTTGTCGAGCTGGGAGAGCAGCGCCGGGTGGTCGAAGTCGGCGGTGCCCCAGCCGAAGGCGTCCTTCAGCACCTGCGCCGGGTCGGTGAGCGCCCGGGGCAGGTCGCCGAGGTCGAGGCCGAGGTGCATGTACGGCGGGCGGTTGCCGGCGGCCGGGGCGTACCCGGCCTTGATCACGCCGAGGCTCCGCAGGGCGAAGCCGAGGTCGGGGTGGTAGCGCTGCAGGTAGCCGACGATCAGAAAGTCGAGGAGCTGGCCGGGGAAGAGGGTGAGGAAGCCGTCCGCGCGCAGGGCGTCGGGGATGGACGAGGGCGGTGCGTCGGTGATCGCGTGGATGCCCTTGATCAGCGCCTGGACGGCACCGAGCGCCCGCTTCACGTCGTCCGGCGAGAAGGAGGCCGACGCGGAGGCGCCGCCGTCGCCGACCGTCCCGTCGACGTTCAGCCCGCCGTCGCCCAGCAGGGTGTGCAGACTGTCGTAGAGCGTCTCGACGGAGTTGCGCAGGTCGACGAAGGGCTGCGGGACGTCGGTCGCGATCCAGCCCAGGCGGCGCAGCAGCGCGGTGAACGCGGCGGGGGTGGCCAGCCCGTCGCGCAGCGGCAGCAGCGCCTGCCCGACCTCCGCCAGGATCCGCTCGAAGGTGCCCGGCTCACTCATGCTTCTTCGCCTCCTTCTTGGACTCCGGGTAGAACTTCCTGTCGAGGAGCGCGTGGAAGGTGGGGTCGACCCGGTTGACGATCAGCCAGGCGCAGACGTGGCAGAAGTCCGTCGAGCCCCGGCGCATCTTGCAGCGGCCGGTCGGCCGGTAGTGGGCGCCGGCGAAGGTGGCGCCGCCCTCGAAGATCCCGATCGTCCGGGCGGACTTGCAGGGCGGGCTGAAGTCGGGGATGTCGACGGGGTTGTCGTCCTCCTTGTCGTTCTTCTGGACGTGGTCCGGGTTCTGGTTGAGCGGATCCCGGTGGTCCCGGAGGTACTTGAGCACGTCCGGCTCCACCACCAGGAGCGGCTGGTGCTGGTTGTCCTTCAGCGGGACGAAGGCGATCGAGCCCTTCACGAAGGTCGGGAAGGGCGCCGTCCCGGCCCGGGTGAGGATGATCGCGCCCTCCGCCGGGAGGACCCGGCCGACGATCAGGCCCTCCAGGTAGTGCGCGGCGCCGACGTCCAGCGGGAGTTGCCGGCCGAACGGCGCGATGCCGAAGTTGCGCAGCCGCACCTCGGTGAGGAGCTTCTGGGCCAGCTGCCACTCCGCGATGTTGCGCGAGCCGATGGTGATCTTGATGCCCTGGACCGGGCTGGTCACGTTCACCGAGTCGGTCAGCAGGACCGCGGCGGAGCGGATCCGGGGCAGCTGCAGCCATTTGACCTTGGCCGGGTCGATGTGCCGGTCCGGGTCGTCGCCCGCGCGCAGGAAGCCGAGCACCGACACGTTGTCGCCGAACAGGTCCGCCGACTGCTTCGCATCCGTGCCGTCGCCGTCGAACTCCTCGTACTCGTCCGACAGGTTGAAGCTGTGGCCGAACTCGTGCGCCACGGTCTGGACGATGTCGTCGAAGTCCACCTTGATGTCGGGCGGTGGGTCCCGGCGCTGCTCGCGCTTGTCCGTCGCGTTGGCGTAGACGTAGGAGAGCTGCGGGAGTCTGTTCATCGTCTGGGCCGTCACCGTGCGGCCGTTGAGGTTCGTCCCGCCGATCAGGCCGTCGTTGACGATCAGGGCGATCAGGCCCCGACTGGGCTGGAAGCGCGAGCCGTCGGGCAGCCACTGGGCGCCGACCGGGGCCGTGGAACCGGTGAGCTTCAGGCCGCCGACGAAGCGCAGCAGCGTGTTGGCGGGATTGACGTGCGACCCGTCCATGTAGAGCTCGGGCGGGTGCCGGCGCGGGTCGAGGGTGAGGTTGCGGGTCGGCTCGTTCTGGTAGAACTCCTGCAGCCTGGCGACGAAGGCCGTCACCGCCGCGGAGTGCCTGGCGTCGTCGGGGGGTTTGGGCACCGGGTCCGTGCCCGAGGCCCGGTCGGCCAGCCGGTTGCCCAGGTGGAAGCCGAAGAAGGTGTCCCGGGCGTGCAGGATGCCGACCGACTGGTGCGCCTTCCAGGCCTTGACGAGGTCCTCGGTGATCTTGTGCGGATCGATGTCGAGGTCCTGGTCCTGCCACGTCGCCGGGAGGTTGCTCCGGCTGTCCCCGCGCATGGGCAGCCCGACCCGGCGGACCAGCTCCTCCAGCGTGTAGAGCGTGCCGCCACCGATCCGCTTGGTCGGGATCGGGTAGCCGGAGCCCGTCGCCCGGCCCGCCTCGACCGTCTCCTCGCCCGCCGAGACCCGGAACCCGCAGGTGACGGTGTGCTGTTGGGAGGGGGTGAAGGCCTTGAAGGCGTTGAAACTCGCGCGCAGCATGCCGTACGGCTCGTGCGCGGGCTTCTCGAACATCTCGTGGACGGTCCGGGTGACGATCTCGTCGAACTTCGCGCGGTCCTGCTCGCGGAACCCCTCGGCGAGGAACAGCACGTTGTGCTTGTCGCCGAGGGCCGCCGGGTCACCCCCGCCCAGCTCCCACGTCAGCGCGTGCTGCGCGGTGTAGTCCGTCACCCACACGTTGAGCAGTTGCGCGCCGCCCAGGCCCGGGAACAGGCCGGAGAGCACCCACGGCGTGCCCGGCTGGGTGGGCAGCACGCCCCGGACCCGGCCGGTCGGCGACACGACGAGCTGCCGGGTGTCGGCCGGCACCAGCTGGACGTACCCGTGCCCGGTGATGTCGCCGATCAGGTCCGTCCCCGCGCCGGCATCGTCGCTGAACTTCGCGTACAGCGACGGCTGGGTGTGCGCGACGGTGGCGTCGAGCGCGGTGGTGACCGAGTCGTTGCCGAACCACCAGCCGACGACGGACCGGTGGACCTGGAGCCGGCCGACGAGGTACTGGTTCCCGAAGTGGGCCTGGAAGAGGAAGACCCCGGGAGTCGTGGCCGTGACCTTCCCGGTCGCCTTGTCGAACGTCGGCAGCCCCTCGAATCGGTGCTCCTTCGCGTTGAACGGCGCGAAGAAGTCGAACTCGCACTGGCCGGAGGGCACCGCGGTGACCACGAAGCCGTTCGTCGCGGGCGTGGCCTCCTTGCGCGTGGCCAGGGTCAGGACGAGCGGCGGTGTGCCGCTCAGGGCCATGTGCAGGTCGCAGTGCGGAAACAGGAGGAGATCGAGGTCGGTCACGGAGGCTTCTCCTGTCTGCCGTCCACGAGTTGGGCCCACCGGAGCCGCCACCGGCGCCGATGATCCGTAACCATACTGATGGGCACTGACAAATCCAGGGAATTATCGAGTCAATGCCCTGAACGGGTAATTCTCATTCGATCAACGCTCGGACGATATTTTCTTATGAATAAGGCTCCGGCGAATCGGAGCCGGGTGGATCGAGCAGCAGACGGCGGCGCGGCCGAAGTGGCCGGGGCCGCCGGAGACCCCCGTCCCCCGGCCGCCCCGGCGCATCCGCCCGCCGCGTCAGGCGAGTTCGCGCAGGCGGCGGATCGGGCCGGCCATGAGGATCGCGGGGCTGGCCAGGCTGGCGACGGCCAGCAGGAGCAGAGCGGTGCGGGGGCCCCAGGCGGTGGAGGCGGCACCGGCGGCGAGGGCGCCGACGGGGATGGCTCCCCAGGAGACGAAGCGGACGGTGGCCATCACCCTGGGGAGCAGGTCGGGCGGGGTCTGGGTCTGACGGTGGGTGCGGGTGACGATGCTGGTGACCACGACGCCCGCCGAGAAGCCGGCGTTGCCGACGGCGAAGACCAGCGTCGCCCAGCCGGAGCCGGCCGCCGGGAGGAGGAAGGCGAACAGCGCGCGGCGAACAGCGCCGCCCACCGCAGTGCGCCGCCGCTGCCGATCCGGGCGACCAGCCGGGGCGTGACGGCGGCGCCGAGCAGGCTGCCCAGCCCACCGGTGGCCATCAGGGCGCCCACTGCGGCGACCGGCGCGTCGAGGGTGCGGACCAGGAACACCGGAGTGAGGGTCATCAGGCCGCCGCAGACGAAGTTGACGGCGGTGGCGTCGGCGGCGCACGGCCCGATCACCGGGTGCCGGGTGACGTAGCGCCAGCCCTCGCGGATCTGCTCGCGGATGCCCGCGCCGGGGGCCCGTCCGGTCGGCTGTTCCGCGCGGGGCAGGCTGCCCAGCAGCACGGCCGAGACCAGGTAGCTGACCGTGTCCAGCACCATCGAGGCGGCGCCGCCGAGGAGTTGGACCAGCACGCCGCCGAGCGAGGGGCCGGCCAGCTCGGTCGCGGCGGAGGTGCCGGAGAGCAGGCTGTTGCGGGCGGTCAGCTGTTCCCTGGCGACGATCGAGGGCAGGAAGGTGGAGTTGCCGACGTCGAAGACCACGCTGGCGAGGCCGATGACCAGTGCCACCGCCACGAGCTGCGGCAGGCCGAGTACCCCGAAGGCGGCTGCCAGCGGCACCGAGGCCACGGCCGCCGCGCGGACCAGGTCCATCGCGACCTGGGTGCCGCGCAGTGGCAGCCGGTGGACCAGGACGCCGGCCGGCAGTCCGACCAGCAGCCAGGCGACGTAGGCCGCTCCGGTGATCAGGCCGACCTGCAGCGCCGTGGCGTGCAGGGTGACGACGGCGATCAGCGGCAGGGCCACCCGGGTGACTTCGTCCCCGAAACGGCTGACGGTCGAGGCGCTCCAGTAGCGCCAGAACACCCCCGCCCCGCCCCCGCGTTCCACCCCGCGCCGACTGCCCTCCTCCGGCCCGTGCCCGCTCCCCCGTTCCGTCCCGCGTCCCGTCGCAACCGCTGTGCGCGTCGCCACGTCCACCCCTTCCCGTCCGCCGCTCCCGCCGCGACCGCCCCCGTGCGCCGCTCCGGCAGGGCCGACCCGGCGGGTGCGCCGGCGAGCAGTCCGGCGAGTGAGTCTCATTTTGGAACTCACTATAATCGATACTCATGCGGCACACCGAAGCGGCTGACCCCGACTGCGCGATCTCCCAGGCCCTGACCGTGGTCGGCGACACCTGGACCCTGCTGCTGATCAGGGACATCGCCGGCGGCACCCACCACTTCGACGGCCTGCGCACCGCGCTCGGGATCAGCCGCCGGGTGCTCACCGAACGGCTCAAGGCGCTCGTCGAGGACGGAATCCTGGAGAAGCGGCTCTACCACCCGCACCCGCCGCGCTACGAGTACCACCTGACGGCGACCGGCCGCGGCCTGCTGCCCGTCCTGGTCGCCCTGCAGGACTGGGGCGGGCGCTACGTCCTGGGCGACGGATCACTCTCGGCCACCAGCCCCGCCGACTCCGCCGAGACCCGCCGCGTCCACGCCCTGGCCGGCCACCGGCTGCCGCCACTGGACCTCGCCTCCGCCACCGGCGAGCCCGTCGACCCGGTCCCGGCCGGCGCCGCCTGGACGGTGCTCTACTGCTACCCCGGCGCCTACCCGCCCGGCGGCCACGACTACCCGCCCGGCTGGGGCACCATCCCCGGCGCCGCCGGCTGCACCCTGGAGTCCAGCACCTACCGCGACCGGATGGCCGAGTTCACCGCCCGCGACGCCCGCGTCTACGGCGTCAGCACCCAACGCCCCGACCAACTGGCCGCGTTCGCCGAGCACGCGCGCATCCCGTTCCCGCTGCTCTCCGACGCCGAGCTGCAGTTGGCCGCCACGCTGCGCCTGCCCACCTTCCGGGCCGCCGGCGTGGACCGGCTCAAGCGGCTCACCCTCGTCCTCGACGCCACCCGCACCGTACGGGGCGTCCTCTACCCCGTCGTCGACCCGGCCGGCTCCGTCGAGGACGCCCTCACCCTCCTCGACCGGCTCGCCGACGAGTAGGCGCCCGGCCGACGGGCGGTCAGCAGGTCGGGGGGCCAGCAGGTCAGCAGGCCAAGGGATCAGGGGGTCAGGGGGTCAGCCAAGTCAGGAGGTCAACAGGTCCTCCAGGCCGTCGCCCCAGTCGATCCGGGTGTGCTCCGAGCCCGCCGGCACGAGCTCGGCCGTGGCACCCACGAACCGGTCGACCTCCGCGGCGGGGGCGGCGAGCAGGGCGACGCCCTCGCTCCCGGCCAGCGCGATGAGCAGGCGGGTGTCGTCGAACGGCGCGACGTGGACGTCGCCCTCGCCCGCGGGCGCGTGGATGCCGGCGGTCAGCAGGTCGCGCGAGATCGTCCACACCGTGCCCGCCTGGAAGGTGCTGAAGTCCAGGTCTATCGCGTAAGGGTCGTCGGGCCGGTAGGACCAGTCGACGTCCAGGTCCCGGCTGTGTTCGTCGCCGGTCATCAGCCGCATACCGATCCGGGCGGTGAGACGTTCCATCGAGCGGGTCCCCTTCCTCGGGCGTTCGTCGCGGCGCCCCGGGCGCCGCCGTACCGTGCCGTGCGTTCCGTGCCCTGCCCCGTGCTGTGCCCTGCGTTCCGTGCCGCGCCGGGCGTTCCGCGCGCTCGTCCCCGTAGGTCCGCTCCCGCGTGCACGTCGTGACGAGTCTCCCGTCCCGGCGGGCCGTTGCGCGAACCCGCCCGCATGTCTGTCCACGGGGAGCGCTCTGACGGAGGCTCAGTCGACCCGCGGCCCGGCGCCGGCCTCGACGTGGCGCTTGAAGTCGGCCAGGTCGTCGATGACCCGCCGGTCGACGAAACCGAGCGCCCCGGCCAGGTGCTCCCAGAGCCCGTGCGGCTCGACCTCCAGCTGGAGCATCACCCGGGTGGTCCGGTCGTCCACCTGGTGGAAGGTGACCACGCCGGAGTGCCTCACCGACCCGTCCCCGCCGTCCCAGGCCACCCGCTCGCCCTCGATCACCTCCGTGGTCACCGCCTCGAACCCGCGTCGGCCGGCCGCTGTACTCACCACCCAGCTGCTGCTGCCCGGGGCGTCCCGGTCGACGCTCACCACGCCGCGCATGAAGTGCGGGAACTCCTCGCACCGGATCCACTGCTCGTACACCGTGGCCAGCGGGGCCAGCACCTCGACCGACTCCTCGATCCGTCCCATCGCTCCTCCTCGTCCTCCCCGGCCCCGCCACGCCCGGCGGCGGCCCGTGGTGACCGCGTGCCCCGATCCCCGCCGGGCATGCACACGTCCTCGCGGCCCCCGCGGATACCGGAATCCGGAGGTGTGAGAGAGTCGGCGGCCGAACACGAGGAGGAGCCGATGAACGGGAACGGGTCCGAGGGCGGCGACGGCCCCGCCGGCGGCGGCCGGGTCCTGGTGGTGGACGACGACGCGGCGATCCGGCGCACCCTGGAACGCGGCCTGCGGCTGAGCGGGTTCACCGTCGCACTGGCCGAGGACGGCGAGACGGCGCTCGCCCGTCTGCTGCCCGCCGACCCGGACGCCCCGCCGCCCGCCGCGACGGACGTCCTGGTGCTCGACGTCTCGATGCCCGGCCTCAGCGGCGCCGAGGTCTGCCGGACCCTGCGCGCCCGGGGCGACGACGTCCCGGTGCTGATGCTCTCGGCGCTGGACGAACCCGCCGACCGGGTGGCCGGCCTGCAGGCCGGGGCGGACGACTACCTGGTGAAGCCCTTCGCCCTGGAGGAGTTGGTGCTCCGGCTGCGCGCCCTGCTGCGCCGCCGCCCGCCGCTGCCCACCGACCGCGTGCTGGCCGGGCCGCTGGCGATCGACCCGGCCACCCGGGAGGCCCGCCTCGACGGACGCGAACTCCGGCTCACCCGGCGGGAGTTCGAGCTGCTCACCCAGCTCGCCCGGAACCAGGGCATCGTGCTCTCCCGCGAGCTGCTGCTGGAACGGGTCTGGGGGTACGACTTCGAGGTGCGCAGTGACGCCGTGGACACCTTCGTCAGCTACCTGCGGCGCAAGCTGGAGGCCGACGGGCGGCCCCGGCTGATCCACACCGTCCGGGGCGTCGGCTTCGTGCTGCGCCTGCCCGGCGCGAACGGGTAGCGGCCGCCGTGAAGCTCTCCACCCGGATCGCCCTGTGGGCCGCCGCCGTGGTGCCGCTGCTGGTGGTGCTGGCCGGACTCCTGCTGCTGCCGCTGGTCGGCCGGGACCTGCGCCACCAGCAGGACGCCCGGCTGGCCGACCGGGCCGCCGCCGTCCTGCCGAGCGTGCGCGCGCTGGTCGCCGCCGACACCCGCGGCCGGCCCAAGGTCGAACAGAACCAGCAGCGCAAGGTCGTGGACGCCGCCCTGGACTCGGGCGTGCGGGTCACCGCGCAGGACGGCACCGTGCTGCTGTCGGTCGGCCCGCAGCCCGCCGACGACCGGGCCTTCCCCGGCACACCGGGCGGGCCGGCCACCGTCCACGACCACGGCGCGGCATGGCGGGTGCTGACCGTCCACGTCTCCGGCGGCGGGGCGAACGGCGGCAACGGCACCCTCTGGGTCAGCGAACCCGGCAGCCTGGCCGGCAACCAGACGGCGACGGTCCGCCGACGGGTCCTGCTCGTGGCGGCGGTCGCCGCGCCGCTCTCCGCCCTGATCGGCTTCGCCCTCGCCGAGCGCGCCACCGCACCGCTGCGCCGGCTCAGCCGCCGCGCGACGGAGCTCGACCCGGCGGCGCCCCGGACGCCCGGCACCGAGGACGGCGCGGGCGGCGCCCCCTTCACCGCGGAGCGCAGCGGCACCGCCGAGGTGGACGAACTCGCCGCCGCCCTCGCCCTGTTGCTCTCCCGCTACGACGAACAGGCCCTGCGCACCGCCCAGGCGCTGGAGACCGCGCGCTCCTTCTCGGCCGCCGCCTCGCACGAGCTGCGGACCCCGCTGATGAGCCTGGGCACCAACCTGGACGTCCTGGCCGCCCACCAGGACCTCCCGCCCGGCGAACGGGCGGAGATCGTCGCCGAGTTGCGCGACGACCACGCCCGACTGCTGGACCTGCTCACCGCGCTCGGCACGCTCGCGCGCGGCGACCTCGTCGAGGTCGACTCCTTCGGCCCGGTCGACCTCGCCGACCTCACCGACGCGGCCGCCTCCGACGCCCGGCGACGGCGCCCGGAAGCCGACATCACCGTCGAACTCCCCTCGGATCTGCGGGTGTTCGGATGGGAACCCGGCCTGCGGATCATGCTCGTCAATCTGCTGGTCAACGCCGCCGTGCACGGTCGGGGAGGGCCGCAGCGGACCGAGCCGGCCCGGGTGACGGTCCGGCTGGTCCCGGCCGGCCGGGTCGCCCTGCTCACCGTCGACGACACCGGGCCCGGCATCCCGCCGGGCGAGCGCGAGGCGGTCTTCCACCGCTTCCACCGCCGGCGTGACAGTCCGGGCTCGGGGCTCGGGCTCACCCTGGTCGCCCAGCAGGCCGCACTGCACCGGGGCACCGTGCGGATCGGCGAGCCGCCCGGCGGGACGGGGTGCCGGATGGAGGTCCGCCTGCCCCTGCCGGACACCGACACACCGACCCTGCGGCTCCCGGTACGGCGGGACTGGATCGCGGGCGAGGAGCGCTGAGGCCCTCCTCCACCCCGGCCCCCGTTCCACAGGGAATCCACAAGAAGCCGTCCTACGCTCCCGGCGACCGGGCCGGACCGGGCCCGCACCCACCGGCCCGGTCTCCGAGACCGTCCACGGCAGAAAGGGACGCCCATGTCCGCCATCCGTACGTCCGTCATGCCCGTCCGCCGCAGGGTCACCGGCCGCCGGGCCGCCGCCCTCGGCGCGCTCGCCCTCGCCGGCTCGCTGCTCGCCGCCGCACCCGCCCAGGCGGACGGGGCGGGCGGCTCGCCCACCGCCGCCGCGTCCGCCGCCTCCACGCCCACCGGTGACGGCGCGAAGGCCATCTGCAAGCGGCTGCCGAAGACCGAGCAGCACGTCACCAAGGCGCTCACCCGGCTGAACGGCGACGCCACCGTGCCCGGTTCGGTCGCCCGTCTGCAGCAGCGGGCCGACAACGCCAAGGCCGCCGGGCACACCGAGATCCAGACCCTCCTCAACGACCGCCTCACCGCCCGCAAGGGCCTGGTCACCACCCTGCAGACCCGGCAGAAGGACCTCACCGCCGTCGCCACCTGGTGCGGCGCGCACGACCAGGGCGCGTCCAAGTGACCCGCCGCCCGTCCGCCGCCCTCGCCGCCCTCGCCCTCGCCGGGGTCGCCCTGCTCACGGCCTGCGGCCCGTCAGAGCATCCGGCCCCCGGCGCCGCCGACAGCGCCCAGGTCCAGGACATGCAGCACAAGCTCGACGCCGCCGAGAGCGCGGCCGCGCAGGCCGACAACGACTCGGCCACCGACGACAACTGACGCCCGCCGAGCCTGACGAGCCTGACGACCGACGGTGCCTGACGACCGACGGTGCCTGACGACCGACGGTGCCTGACGACCGACGGTGCCTGACGACCGACGGTGCCTGACGGCCGACGGTGCCTGACGGCCGACGGCACCCGTTTGGCGCCTGACGACACCCGGTGCACCGGACACCGCTCGCCGACCGCTCGGCGGGCGGTGTCCGGCTGCCCGCCGGAGCCCGCCCGGCTCGACCGCGCCGAACCGCGCCCCGCCCGGCCTCAGGCCGTCACGGCGGGCTGTTCGGCGTCGCCGAAGCGGGCCAGGGTCAGCGCACCGGCCACCGCGGCCAGGAAACCCAGGACGGCAACCGGAGTCAGGTCGTGCCGGGTGTGGTCGCCGAGGACGAGCACCCCCACCACCGCCGGGCCCACCGTCTCCCCCAGCACCATCGCCGCCGTCGCGGCCGTCACCGACCCGTGCTGCATCGCCCAGGTCAGCGCGGCGAACCCGCCGATCCCCGCCACCGCGACCGCGTACGCCGAGGGTTCGACCAGCAACTGCGGCAGCCGCGGCTCCGGCAGCACCCGCACCGCCACCCCGACCACCCCGAACTGCAGGCCCGCCACCAGCCCCAGCAGCGGGGCACGACGGGCACCGCCGTACCGCACCACCACACAGCCCGCGCCGACCAGGGCCACCGAGACCAGCAGCACCCCCAGCCGCAGCGCGTCGTCGCCGGTGCCGTGGCCGTCCCGCCCGGCGGTGAGCGCCAGCAGCAACAGCCCCGTACAGACCGCCGCCACCCCGGCCCACTCGCTGCGTCGCAGCCGCACCCGCAGCACGCGGGCCGCCCCGACGGCCGTCACTGCGAGCGCGGAGGCCAGCGCCGCCTCGACCACGTAGAGCGGCAGCCGCTCCAGGGCGACGAGTTCGGCGGCGAAGCCGCACATGTCCATCCCCACGCCCACCAGGAACGGCCACTGCCGCAGCGCCCCGGCCAGTGCCGCGGCCTCACCCGCCCCCGAATCCGCCCCGCCGGCGCGCCGGGCGCCGACCGCCTGCAGCACGGTGGCCGAGCCGGTGAGCAGCGCGGCCACGAGGGCGGAGAGCAGGCCGATGAGCATGGCCCGACGGTACGACCCCGACCGCCCGTACCTCCGCCTGGCACGCCGTCGCCCGCCACCCGACGCCCGGACACCCACCCCGCCACCCGACGCCCGGCCCCCCCCCCCCCCGCCGCCCCGCCCCGCAGGACCACACCCGCGAGCCGGACCACCCCTGGCCCCCGGCTGGGAGTGTCATGAATCAGGTGGACACCCTGATCAAGGGAGACGCTGATGAGCTCGCTGACGGATCACCAGATCGGGTCGGTTCCTGACGGGTCGG